>QNBE01000186.1 GCA_003645615.1 Caldifarciminota bacterium | reverse complement strand
TTCCGACTCTGGGCTATGGTGGTCTTCTGGAATTGTCCGGTCTCAAGGGATCGAGGCTCATCGAACGCCTTGACAGTCTCGGCCGGAGGGTTTTATCTCAAACCGTTTCACCACAAAAATCCTATCTCAATCTAAAAGATCTCAAGTCTGGAGTCTACTTCCTCAGAGTCGAAGGCAGGGCTAAGCTAAACAAGTTTATCTTAATCAAGTGAGGAGGTAATATGAGCAAGTTTCAGATCGTAAGTATTCTGCTTATGATTTTTTGGCTTCCGCTCTTTACTCAACCGCCGGATACCTTGTGGACAAAAACTTATGGTGATACTGCAGAGGATTATGGGGAGTCAGTTCAACAGACCACCGATGGTGGATATATTCTCACCGGTCACACCTCATCATTCGGGGCAGGAAGTTTGGATGTCTATCTGATAAAGACTGACTCACTTGGTGAAACTTTATGGACCAGGACATTCGGCGGTATAGATGAAGATCGCGGTTACTCGGTTCTTCAGGCAAGGGAGGGAGGTTATATCATTGTTGGGGGTACCAAATCCTTCGGGACTGGAGATTTCGATCTGTACCTCATCAAAACCGATCAACTTGGTGAGACACTGTGGACCAGAACCTATGGCGGAACTGGTTTTGACATGGGATATTCGATCAGCAATACCCTGGATGGCTGTTATATCATAACCGGGAGAAAATCGGGAGCGAATGGCGGGGTGTGGCTTCTAAAGATAAGTGGCAATGGTGATACCCTATGGAGCCGGACATTTGGAGGAAATTGTGGTTATGCGGTCAAACAAACTGCGGACAGCGGCTATATAATTGCCGGCAGTAATGGTAAAATCTGGTTAGTTAAAACTGATGCTAATGGAGACACTCTTTGGACAAAGTCGTATATTTACTCACCTGGCTCAGCTATATACTGCACCGGTCTGGACGTCAGTCAAACTTATGATCTGGGTTATATTGTTTCTGGTTATAGTATTGATTGGACTGGTGACTATAGGGTCATGGATCTGCTGAAGACGGACTCTTTGGGCAGAAAAGAGTGGCATAATTGGTATGGAGAATGGACATTTGGATACTCAGTTTTGCAAACCCCTGACAGTGGCTATGTAGTCGGCGGGGAAGATTACGGCGCTGTTTATATCCTTAAGACTTATCCTAATGGGTCCACGAAATGGGAGAAACATGTAAATTTCCCCTACTTCAGTCGTGGTCGGGATATTCAGCAGACTTCAGATAATGGATTCATCGTCGTTGGTGATCGGCGGTATATGCACACTTTTACCCATGATGTTGTTTTAATTAAATTGAGTGCCGAGCCCGGTATTGAAGATGGAATGGAGCTGAAAGAGGGTGGATGGAGAATTTCCAACCCTGTTTACGGTGGATTCCTGCGGTTGAGTGGGATAACTGGATCAATCGGGGTCGAACTCCTTGACATCCTGGGCCGGAGGGTTTTATCTCAGACCGTCTCACCTCAAAGGCCCTATCTCAATCTCAGAGATCTCAGGTCCGGGATCTATTTCCTGAAGGTTTCTGGTCAAAAGCCTGAGCTAATTAAGGTGATATTAATAAGATGAGGGGGGAGTATGTTTCTGTTAATAATCCTGCCGGTGATAAGCTCACCCGGTGATTCGGTCGGCTGGACCAGGTATGATCTGCAAAGAGACGGTGGTCAGACCGGCTGGCAGGTCTGGTTTGATGGTTCCGGCGCCCATGTTGATTTTATGAGGGCCCATGAGTCCCAGCCTTGGTCAGATCGCTGCTGTGCCTATAACTTCTGGCAAGGAGGAAGTTGGTTTGGTGATGCCGATGTCACTCCTGGCTACTCCGGTTATGTCGCCCTTGGGGTGAAGCCGTCCAACAATGCAGCAGTCTGTATCTATCATCATCAAGCTTCAGGTGATATCTACCGGGGTTGGGTCTCGGTTGATGAAGGTCAAGGTGGCTACAACTTCAACTGGCATAAAGTCCTGCCCCAGGAGCAGACCGAAAGGCTCATCTGGCCACGACTTGCGATTGATGATCAAGGTAACTTCCATGTGATGCTCCACTCCTACGACTATGATCGGATCTACTACACCCGCTCGACCGATGATGGTGTCACCTGGTCGGACAAGGAGCTTGTTTATGAGGAATCCCAGGCCAATATGTATCGGAATCTTGATGGTGGTGTCTTTGCCGATCGATTCCGGACTCCAGGAAAGATCATCCGCTACTGGACTGAGTGGACCGGTGAGGGGACTGGTGGTCATGCCTCGCATGCTCAGGATGTCTGCTATCAGATCTCGACCGATTACGGTAATAGCTGGGGGCCGAAGGTTAACCTCACCCGCTATCATCCCGATGACACAATGCGGGCCTACTGTCATGTTAAAGCGATCTTCGATCAGAACGGTGATCCCCATATCGTCTTTCCGGTTAATTATTTTCTCAATCAGACGGCGTATTATAAGTCCTGGATCATCCACTGGTCTCCCAATACCGGATTTAAC
>QNBE01000185.1 GCA_003645615.1 Caldifarciminota bacterium | reverse complement strand
TGAAGAAGTAGGCAGTATGGAGTAGGCAGTATGGAGTTGAGAAGAGCTACAACCCCCCGCCAGAGGCGGGGAAAGCCCCGGTGGAATAGTAAACATTCCACAGGACAAGGAGGAGAGATGAGAAGTAGCGGAACTTTTGGTGTTCTGGTGTGCCTTGTAGTAGTCGGCATGCTCTATGCTGACGAAGCAAAGATCGAGTTGGTTCCGGTTTATGAAAAGACCTTTGATGAGCCGATCGTTGATGTCATCTTCGATACAGCGACGGTGAGTATCGAGGAAGCGAAGAAGATGGGCTGGAAGGAGGAGGCGTTTAGCGAAGAGGAGAGGCAAAAAGGGACAGCAAGAGTCTGCTATCCCAGGGTTATCTTTGTAAGCGAAGCATACTATCCGGATGGTGCCTACAGGACTGAAGCAAGAATTTACGACAAAGAAGGGAACCTACTCAAGAGGATTAAAACTCGACATCATAAGGAGAATCTTATTTTTTCTACCAATGGACGATACATCCTCAAAGCGAGACTGTTTCAGGAATTTGAGCCGTCCTGGAAGGGTGGGGCGTTATACAGAAATGATGGGACGAAGTTATGGGAGAAGGGTGAAGATGGTGGATTTCCTCGTGCCGTCTCAAATCTTGGTTATGTAGCAGCATTAACATACCTCTGGAGTTCAGTTGAGTTTGGTGATTATACTATATTTGATTTAAATGGACAAAAATTGAACGTAATTGAAAATCCGTATGAAGGGGTGATCGAAGGGCGAGCAATGGTTAAATTTAGCCAAGATGGTGAGCATCTTCTTGTTGGGTTTGCTGATCGATATGCTAATTCTCAGTTCATTTTGACCACTAAAACAGGAGAGGTCGTATGGCAAGAAGAATATCCATATACTTTTTATGACTATGAAGTTATTAAAAGATACGGTATCGCCGCTTTATTTGAGAAGTATCTCTGGGGCCCTGATGCTTTAATAGATTTAAAAACCTACATATCTTTCATCGATTGGCAAGGAAACTTAAGGTGGATTTCACCGTTGGAAATAAGAGGAGATAAGCTCATAAAGATATCGAAAGATCAAAAAAGAGTTTATGCAATGTCCAGTGAAGGTTCGTTAATGTGTCTCAAGTTGGATGATGGTAAAATTCTCTGGCATTATAAGGAACCTTGGGCACCTAAATCTGGAGAAAGATTAAAATGGGAAGTGCCTTTATTTTGTGAATTTAAGATTATGGGTGACTTTTTATATATCATAGGTAAGCAGGGTAGAAATTGGCATAGTTCAGCGCTCTTTGTCTTTGATGGTAAGAGTGGTCAACTGTTGAAGAAGATCGAATATCCACAAGAAAAATTAACTTTTGTTAGGGCTACCGAAAGATTAGGATTGATAAATATACCAAAAGGGAAGGTGACTCTTTTCAGTGTGAGGAGGGTAAGATGACGGTGATAAATTTTGTCTTGATATTGTTAGTCAGTTATCCCTGGCCGATGCGGAATGCACAGGGTAATTTTGATGGTCCTCTGGGGGTAAGTGCAACGCTTGGTGATGGTCGTGGGAGTGCAGTTTCACCAAGATTTCACCGGGGCATCGACATTCCGGCGGGGCCAGGGACAGATGTGTTCTCGCTCGCTTCCGGGAGAACCATAAGTTGGCCTCATCCAAACTATGAAATTGAAGGCTATGTAAGAGTCGGTAATTATCACTATGATCATTTGACTAATAGAGTTAGGCACGATGTAGAAGTCACCGGCATCCTCGAGGACCCTATCAATCCTGATCGTATCGGTGATGTCGCTGAGGATCACCTCCACTTCCAGATAGGACCATCTGGTGGTCCTTATGAAAATCCCCTCTCTCATGATGGGGGTCCTGACAACTACTCAGATGATGGTATGCCGATTGTTTATTCTTTGGATCTCTGGCAGTCAGGCTCCGAAGCAGAAACGGCCCGAGAGCTCGACAATGATGAGGTCTGGGGCAAGGTGGACATCCGGGCCTCCTGTCAGGATCGGCAGACCTCGGGCGGAGTGAATACCACCTCAGGCATCTATCGCTTAGAATGGTTGGTTAGAGATATTGAGGAGGGAACCGCTTTTGGACCTTTTCCAACGACAATCTTCCCTCAGGTCCAGCCACCGAATAATGGTGCCCCGGTCCTTCTGGTCTATGATCGGCATAACTACCGGACCGCAAGTCCATTCTATTACTGGGTAACAAATCCGATCATCAACAATCAGGTAGAGAATCGGTACTGGAATACTAAACTTCGGCAAGGTGAGGAATGGAATGGCAACGATGCCCGGATCAATAGTGAAGCTCAGTATCCTGATGGTGAGTATCGGGTCTGGGTTATGGCTTATGATATTATTGGTAATGGTGGTGATACGCTGAACCGTCGTGGTGCTGAGGATGAGGATATTATCCTCGACAATTTCAAGCCTTATGTGGATCGGGTTGTCATCTATCAAGGGGGGAGGGTTATTAAGTATCATGCCTTTTGGTCGGAGCCGGTGAGTGATACGAGGCTTGGATCATTGGTC
>QNBE01000184.1 GCA_003645615.1 Caldifarciminota bacterium | reverse complement strand
GATCAATACCGAGGTCAGGATCCCGACCCGTCCCGCGATCATCACCCTGAGACCGGCAACCTTCAGCCCGGAGTCGGCCGAACTCGCGACCGAGACCGTCTCGATCCCCTCCCCACTCACCGCTGAGATCGATGTCCGGAAGTTCTTGGAGTATGTTGAGGCTGAGGTCGGTGAGGTCGATATTACCAAGTCCGATGTTGTGGTTGCGGTCGGCCGGGGGATCAGGGAGGAGAAGAACCTGCCGATGATTGAGGAGCTGGCCCAGGCCCTCGGTGGTGTGGTTGCCTGCACCAGACCGGTGGTCGATGCCGGCTGGCTGCCCAAGGACCGCCAGGTCGGCTCTTCCGGTAAGACCGTGAAGCCGAAGCTCTACATCGCAATCGGGATCTCGGGCGCCTTCCAGCATATCATGGGGATGAGGGGCTCGGGCACGATCATCGCCATCAACAAGGATCCAGAGGCACCGATCTTCAATGAGGCCGATTACGGCATTGTCGATGATCTCTTCAAGGTCGTTCCGATCCTGAAGGAGAAGATCAAGGAGCTCAAGGGCTGAGATGGTCGAGAGGTTAAAGGCAGGGATCAAGAACGGTGATCGGGTTGCCCTCTCCCGGGCGGTAACCATGGTCGAGAATGAGTCGGATGGCTATCTTGAGCTTCTGGAGTTTGCCTATCAGAACCGGAAGCCCTCCTACCGGATCGGTATCACCGGTCCACCCGGAGCGGGTAAGTCGACCTTGGTCTCCGCCTTGGTGCGGGGTCTGGTTGATGATAATCGCCTTGCAGTGGTTGCGGTCGATCCCACCTCTCCCTTCTCCGGTGGCGCCCTCTTGGGGGATCGGATCCGGATGAGTGAACTGGTTGGTCTGCCCAATGTCTTCATCCGATCGATGGCCTCCCGCGGTAGTCTGGGTGGTCTGGCCACCGCAACCAGCAATGTCCTCGTCCTGTTTGAGGCCTTCGGCAATGATTATATTGTCGTTGAGACGATCGGGGTTGGTCAGGTGGAGATCGATGTTGCCCAGAGCTGTGATACCATCATCTTGGTCCTGGTCCCGGAGTCCGGTGATGGGGTTCAGGTGATGAAGGCGGGACTGATCGAGATTGCCGACATCATTGTGGTCAATAAGGCGGATCGGAGTGGCGCCGATTCCCTCTTCCGGGAGCTCTCCAATCTGACCGGTCAGGTTGAAAGGGCCTGGTCGATTCCGATCCTGAAGACGATCGCGACCCAGGGGGAGGGGGTCGATGAGCTGATCCAGTCCATCCTCCACCATCGCAGATTCCTCGAGCAGACCGGAGAGTTGAAGAAGAGGCGCCGGGAGAGGATCCGTGACCTCCTCAACCGACTGCTCGAAGAGAGGGTGCGGGAGATGGTAGCGATGAGGTTAAGGCCGGATGAGATTGAGAGGGTGGTCGATATGGTTGAGGCGGGAGAGATTTCGCCGTTCCAGGCGGTGGAGAAGATCTTAACCCGGGGGTGAGATGGAGGAGATCGAAAAGGGATATAAGGATTGGGAGGAGAAGCTCAAAGGTTGCAAGGATCGGGGATGGGAGTATACCTCGATTTCAGGACGGGAGATAAAACCTCTCTATACCCCGATCGACATCAAGGAGCTCGATTATAATCGGGATCTCGGCTTCCCCGGTGAGTTCCCCTTCACCCGGGGGGTCTATACCAACATGTATCGGGGGAAGCTCTGGACGATGCGACAGTTTGCCGGTTTCGGAACCGCCCGTGACTCCAATGAGCGTTATAAGTATCTCTTGGAACACGGTCAGACCGGTCTTTCTGTCGCCTTCCATTTTCCAACCCTCTATGGTCGGGACTCCGACCATCCCCTCTCCAAGGGAGAGGTCGGGAGATGCGGGGTTGCGGTCGACTCCCTCAGGGATATGGAGATCCTCTTCGATGGCATCCCATTGGACCGGATCTCAACCTCGATGACGATCAATGCCCCGGCCGGGATCCTTCTGGCGATGTATATCGCAGTGGGTGAGAAGCAGGGGGTCCGATCAGAGCAGCTGACCGGCACGATCCAGAATGACATCCTGAAGGAGTATCAGGCCCAGAAATCCTGGATCTTTCCTCCGGAGCCATCGATGCGGATCATCACCGACATAATGGCCTTCTGTGCCGACCATGTCCCGAAGTGGAATACGATCTCGATCTCCGGTTATCACATCCGTGAGGCCGGCTCGACTGCGGTCCAGGAGCTCGCCTTCACCCTTGCCAACGGCTTTGCCTATGTTGAGGCCGGGATAAAGGCCGGGATGGATGTCGATAAGTTTGCCCCCAGACTTTCCTTCTTCTTCAATGCCCATATGGACTTCTTCGAGGAGATCGCCAAATACCGGGCTGCGAGGAGGATCTGGGCCCGCTATATGAGGGAGAAGTATCACGCCAAGAACCCCCGCTCCTGGCTGATGCGATTCCACACCCAGACCGCAGGATGCAGTCTTACCGCCCAGCAGCCGGAAAACAATATTATCCGGACCGCATTCGAGGCCCTCTCCGCAGTCCTGGGCGGTAAGACTGCATCCTGCGGTCTGGGTGTGGAATCGCAT
>QNBE01000183.1 GCA_003645615.1 Caldifarciminota bacterium | reverse complement strand
TCGGCAGACGATCGCCGATGCCCGAGATTTCTCATCCGGTATTTTGAGACGGATCCAGGAGCGGCCGATCATCTCCAACGATGCCCTTGCCGATGAGGCCTTCCGTAATCGGAAGTCGGTAATTCTCAATAAAATCCGCTCCCTCATCGCCGCCCCTCTTATGATTGATAAACAACCGATCGGTGCTGTCTATCTCGACTCCCGGATCACTACCGGCCTCTTCACCCAGGAACATCTTGATCTCCTGATCGGTGTCACCCCACTCATCTCATCGCTGATTGAAAAATCCCGTTTGATGCGGGAGCTAAAGTGGCGATCACCTTACCAGTTCGATCCGGGCGAGCTATATCTTGAGACGGATTCCAAACTGATGGCGGAGATCTACGGAATGGTAGAGAAGGTGGCAGCATCCAAGATCACCGTCTTCCTTCAGGGCGAGACTGGTGTAGGCAAAGGGGTGGTGGCCAGGCTGATTCACGAGAAGTCCAGACGGAGAGGAAGGTTTATTTCGGTGAATTGTGCTGCTCTTCCCGAGACCCTTTTTGAATCAGAGCTTTTTGGCTATAAGAAAGGAGCATTTACCGATGCCCGGAGAGATAAGCCCGGTCTGATTGAAGAGGCCCATCTCGGAACGATATTCCTTGATGAGGTCACCGCAATCTCAACCGCGGCCCAGGCCAAACTGCTCCAGGTCCTTGAAGAAGGAAGATTCCGCCGCTTGGGCGATACCGAGGTAAGGGAGTGTGATATAAGACTCATCTGCGCCACCAATATGGATATCGAAGAGGAGATCGACTCGGGTAAGTTCCGAAAAGATCTCTTCTACCGGATAAATACCTTTGAGATCAAAATCCCGCCGCTCCGGGAAAGGCCCGAGGACATCATCCCATTAGCCGAATTCTTCTTAAAGAAACACGCCCAGAATGAGGGGAAGAAGATCAAAGGGTTCACACAAGAGGCGATCGATATTCTCCTTGCCTATCCCTGGCCCGGAAATATCAGGGAGTTGATGAATATTATTCAGCGGGCGGTGATCCTGGCCAGAGGGGAGTGGATTACACCTTCAGAGTTTGTCACCGATCTCAGCACCCAGACTATCTCCCGGGATCGACTCATTTCGGTCTTAAGGGATAGCAAGACGGTGGCCGAGGCGGCAAGGAGATTGAAGATCCCGAGACGAAGGATCTACCGGTTGATCAAGCGGTATAACATCGATAAAGACAACATCTAAGCCTGTCACAACTGTCACACCCCTGTCACATTAGCTAAATCCCAATAAATAGAGGATTTAACAACCCCCTGTCACAACTGTCACATCCCTGTCACACGTTGGCTGATAAAAAATTATGAATCTTCGCAATTTTTATTGTGTGAGAAAATTGGCATCGGTTTGCAACACAGAGGTCTATGAAAGGGGGTAGTAATGAAACGGTTTTTTGAAGTCCTGAAAAGGGTAGTCTTGATTGGTGGGATTGCCACCATGCTCTGGGCAAGTGTGCCATCGATTGCCTATGCCGACGGTGGAGGCGGCGGGGGTAATGATGGACAGGAGCAGATCCCCCGGCCACCCAATCCTGAGCCTTAGGAGGGGCAATGAAACAGAAGGTCGTTGAGATCAAGATCTATACCGGCGATGTTTATGAGGGAGTATTACTCCAGTCGGATCCGGAGAAAGTCCTTATTCTTGACGAGATTACCGGGATGAAGGTGCGGATCTATAATAATGTGATCGTCTCGGTCCGGACCCTCGGTTGGCGGGAGCAACTGGCAGGTGTCTGTTGAGGGCGGGAACATCCTTACGCGTCACCGTTCGTGATCTTATCGGTTATATCAAAGGACTCCGGATGTTGTTAACCGATGGTCAATTGGAGGCTTTCAATCGAACGATAAAACCACTCATTCTTTTAACTGATGCCCAGTCCTCCTATTGCACGATCGAAGAGGGGGTAGAGGGTTCCCATTCGATCCGGGTCGCCCGATTGGCGCGAAGGGTTGGAGAGATCCTTGGCCTTAGGTTTCGGGAAGTCCTCAATCTCGAATGCGCGGCCCTGTTTCACGACATAGGAAAATTACTGATCGAGAGGCATCTCTTTCTCAAGAATGCTCGCCTCACCCATGAAGAATTCGAGAAGGTTAAGTTCCATGTCACAGCCGGAGTCTCGATCATCTACCAGTTCGACTTCCTCAACTCGATAGTTCCCGCCGTTTATGATCATCATGAACGGTGGGATGGCAGTGGGTACCCGAATAAGAAAGCTGGGGAGAGGATATCCTTAGAGGGAAGGATCCTCTCCCTCGCCGATGCTTACGATGCGATGACCACGCCAAGACCATACCGGGGTGCCTTGGGATCGAGTCGAGCAAAGGAGGAGATTGAGAAGAACGCTGGAACCCAATTCGACCCGGAAATCGCCAAAATCTTCATCCGGGAGTTTTAAACTAACCAGTGCCCGTCCGATAATTAAGAAGATAATCATCTATTTGAGGGTAAAGAAGCACTGGTCCAGCCGGATGATTGCTCAGGCATTGAAAGAACGTAAGATCTTGAATGTTTCTCACCAGACGATCATAAATTTTCTGGAAGAGTATGGGC
>QNBE01000182.1 GCA_003645615.1 Caldifarciminota bacterium | reverse complement strand
CAATAACGGCTAAATTATGCTTCTTAGCAAGCTCGTTTATAGGGTCCATATCTGCGGGAAGTCCATGAAGGTGAACCGGGATGATCGCCCTGGTTTTCTCTGTAATCCGCTCCTCTATTTTCCGGGGATCTATATTCAAAGTATCGGGGTCAATGTCCACAAATACGGGGATGCCCAACTGGTGAAGAATACAGGAAGCAGAAGCAAGAAAAGTGTAAGCGCTGGTGATGACTTCATCTCCCGGCTCAATGCCCACCGCCGCCACCGCCATGTGCAAAGCAGCCGTGCCACTATTAGCCGTTAGACAATACTTCGTCCCCACGTATTCCGCCCATCCCTCTTCCAAAGCCTTTACATTGGGAGCATTTACTCCCCAGAGAATGCCCCTATCCAGAGCTTCCAGGATAGCTTTTTTGTCCTCTTCAGTTATCCATGGCCATTTTTTTATCATTCCCGCCGGAACCACCCTTTCTCCGCCTTTGATTGCTAATTCTTTACCCATTTTTTACTCCTTTCCAATTTTTACTGTTTTCCCGGTTTTCCCCGATTGGTAAATCGCCTCGACAATCTGCATATTCCGCAGTCCCTCTTCGCCAAACATAGTCGGTGCAGTCCCTTCTGAAATTACCTTGCTGAAATGTTCAATCTCAGCCACATAAGGATCCTTAAAAATAACCGGATATGCTTTAGAAGTCCCTTCTACAATCCCTTCGATTTTTCCTTCCGGTTCTGTCCCTAGCGCTCCGCTGATAACCAATCTTCCTTTGTTCCCGTAAAGAAAAAGCCTATTATCCCCCTCGGTGCTAAAACAGTTATTCAGGATAGCATATCCTTCACGAGCAAATTTGAGCA
Source organism: Caldifarciminota bacterium (assembly GCA_003645615.1). Classification (GTDB taxonomy): domain Bacteria; phylum Hydrothermota; class Tepidihabitantia; order B36-G15; family B36-G15; genus B36-G15. Next base: position 1,785 of record QNBE01000182.1, on the reverse strand, counting down.
TTGCAACCACAGTATCCTCCACCGGATAATCAAAGACTACATTATCCACAAAAGCGGACACTTCAACGATCTCTCCCAGAAGGAAAGTAAGTAAATCAATCGCGTGACAACCAAAGTCCATCAGGCACCCTCCCCCGCTAAATTCAGGATTATACCTCCAGGCTCCTTCCTGTGGTGGATTGAGCCAGGAAATCTGGGCATCAGCCACTACAATTTTACCGATGGTCTCCTCTTCGATCAATTCTTTCGCTCGCAGGCTGCAGCTATGAAAGCGCATCATAAATCCAACCATTAGATTGACTTGATTATCTTGAGAGGTTTTGACCATCTGCTTCGCCTCAGAAGAATTCAAAGCCATGGGTTTTTCACAAAGAATATGTTTACCCGCGTCCGCGATCTTAATCGCTTGCTCACAATGTAAAAATGGGGGAGTAGCGATATATACCGCACTGATTTCACTATCCGATAAGAAAGCATCTAAGTCCGAATACTTCCTGACACAATACCTGTCTGCAAAATCTCCAGCCTTCTCCGAATTGCTGTCCATGACTGCAATCAATTCAGCATTGGATGCTTGCCTAATTGCGGGCGCAATTTTCTTATCTGCTAAATTCCCACAGCCAAGGATTCCCCATTTTATTGGCATACCAGCCTCCACAGTAATCAGTTCATTTAATCTGCCGCTTCATTGTGCAAATTATCAACTTCCCCAGACTCCTCCAAAATATTATCTCTCATTGTTATATAGGAACATGTGTTGGCTATGTTCAAGCCATATCTCGGTTTCTTACTTCCTTCACCCTTATAGCATATATTACCCTCAAGGAGAATGTCTGAGGAGCACCTGAGGAATATGTTATCGTAAGTATTATGGGCTCTCTGTGAACTGGCGATGATTGCATTATTGGATACAATAATTCTATTTGAGGGAGAACAATGCCCTTCTCCTCTGATCGGCTTTTCGGGCCATCTTTCTTCGGTTACTGGAATATCATACGCCTTGTCTGTGATGAAAATGCCATGCTCCCCGTTATGTGAAATACTGTTCCCCTGAATAATTACATACTTTCCACCGCAGACCATAATCCCGTTGCGTTTATTCTCACTGATATTGTTGCCCACGACAGTCGTGCTGCCAACATCCCACGGGAAAGCCAGCGTAATGCCCGCGCCATTTCTGAACACCGAATTACCGATAATGGTATTTTCATCTCTTACGCAGGCTATGATACCGCAGTCCTTGCAATCACTTACGTAGTTATTGCTCACTACTGATTTAGAGACTCCTGTCAGGCGTATTCCACTTCTCAGCGCATTTTTCAGAATATTATTCGTCACTACCCATCCGTCGCCTGAACAAGGATGCAGGTTGATACAGTCACCCCAACCCCAAACATCCTTGAGCGAAACATAATTGGGGGTCTTACCGGCGCCGTCTATATAGTTTCCGCTTATAAGAGCCGGACCGGATACATCACAGGTAACGATTCCTTTATCTCCAATGTCTATCAATCTATTGTTCACGAAGCGTTGATTTGAGCCGCCGCCATTTAAGAATATCCCCTCTCCTTGCGTGTTACTGATATAACAGCCATCTACAACGGTGGCTTTAGCGCCATCGTGAATATAGATTCCAGATTCGCTTTCAACATTCACCGTCCCTTGACAGTAGGAATATGCAGGAGGATAGACAGCTCGCCCAGCCCGGTTGCCATAGATGGCAAGGTCTTTTATAATAACATCATCTTCAGTTACATCTATGACAGGAAAGAATGCCCAGACCCT
>QNBE01000181.1 GCA_003645615.1 Caldifarciminota bacterium | reverse complement strand
GGCAAACACCGGAAGTAGCATTTCAGGATGTATCCCTTCACTTTGGCGAATTTTTGAGCGATTTCCTGGGTGATATCCTCTCTCCAATCCAAGAGGTCCTGGAACCGATTCAACCCATAATAGACATTCTCACCTATCCGCTTCCCATTATTTCTGATCTAGCGGGTCAACCCTTTACCATGCTTGACCTTGCCAAGTACATACCGGGAGGAGTCGCGGACGCTGAGCCTTGGATCAGGAGCGCGATTGGTATTATTGACCTGATAAATAGCATAAACATCTCCGAGGGTACTGATCTTGTGATTGAACTCGGAGATATCGTTTTTTCAGGAGGTGATGTATCCACGGACTTCGATTTAAGATGGCCAACAGGTGATACGTCTCATGCTAATTCCCTACCCTCCGATCCATTCCAGGCACTGGAAGATGCAGGAAACTTCATTGTACGTTCCATAGATGAAATTAGATCTGACATTAACAGTGACTCTCAGGGAGCACAATTTTTAACTACGGTTGAAGCCATCGGCGGAGGTATACAATTCCCCATATGGGAACAACCCACAAGTGCTCTTGGGTTACTTTTTGGAAAAGATGTCGACCTTATTAAATACGTGATGCCAACCCTCAAAGTAGAGTTCAGTTACCGCCAGAGTTTCGGACCCGTGTGGGCTGTACCTCCTGTAATGGTTAACATAGGTGGCAGATTAGGCGCAGAAGTTAACCTGGCGTTTGGTTATGACACTAGGGGAATAAGGCGTTTCATAGCAGACGGATACGATCTAGCCGATCTCGGTGACCTTGCATACGGCTTTTACATAGACGATAGAGTAGTTGATGGTCAGGATCAACCCGAAGCACGTCTTTACGGAGAATTGGGAGCAGGGGCCTCTGTCACTGCATACGTGGCAGAAATTGGAGCAGAAGGAGGAATCTTTGCCCAGATATTGCTCGATATCAACGATCCGAACGATGATGGCAAATTTTACCTGGATGAATTTGGTGATCTTTGCAGTCCCCTTTGCCTCTTCGATTTTTCCGGACAACTTGGAGCATATCTTAAAGTTTTCTGGAAGATAGATTTATGGCTATTTTCCATTGGTGACGAATACACGCTGGTCAGGATAACACTCCTGAATTTTGATATTCCATGCTGTCCCGTTCCACCAAACCTCGCAGTTCTGGATAAAGATACAGGAATTCTAACCCTGAATGTTGGTGACAGGGGAGACCAAAGAAACGCTGGCAGGGGCGAAATTGATGAGGACTATGTCATAACGGCAGTTGGTCCGGGCAAGGTAAAAGTAGAAGCTTTCGGGAAAAAGCAATATTTCGGAAGTGACGAAGACGGCTGGGTTACCACAATTGTCGGTGACGCAGGAGACGGAAATGATTCTATTGTGGTGGAAGGGAATCCAGTAGATCAGAACGGTGAGTATATCCCTGTAGAATTTTATGGAGGAAGCGGAAACGACAAGCTGGTAGGCGGTGCGGGCAATGATAAGCTGTTCGGAAATGCTGGAAGCGACGAAATTGATGGCGGGGCCGGAGATGACTTAATATATGCCCATGATTCATCAAGCCAGGGATCTGGAAGCCCGTATGAAATTCTAACCGGTGGTCTTGGGAACGACCGTATATATGGAGGTGGCGGATCAGACTCGATACATGCAGGAGAGGGTGACGATTATGTCTATGGTGGCAAGGGAAATGACACGATTTACGGTGGTGAAGGTAGTGATCATATATTTGGAGGAGAAGGCATAGACCGCCTCATAGGTGAACAGGGAGATGACTACATCTACGGCGGAGCAGACATGGACATTGTTTCTGGAGGAGATCAGTCGGATGAACTGTACGGAGACAGTGTCGCAGGGGTCTACGACAGTACCGCAACCAATATTTATGGAGATCCCGTCACTACTCGAGACAATATGGATCTTCTGTTCGGCGATGGATACTCCTTCGATTTACTATACCAGTACGATCGAATTCACGCCGATGAAATCATTACTGATTTCTTAGACGAGCTCTACCCTTTCAGGGATTATTTGCCTGGTTTTGTCAAAGAAGAAATTGAAAAATCCTTCACCTCGGAAGAGCCCTTCCTAGAGCCCGGTGGGGATCAAATCTATGGCCAGGGTGGAGATGATCTCCTTTTCGGAGATCCGCTGTATAGAAGCGAGTCTGAATGGACTCCCCAAGCTAACATTCTAATGGGAGGCATTGGAGCCGACCTGATTGTGGGTGGAAAGTCCGCAGACACCATCTATGGAGAGGATGACGCAGGAAACTCCTCCCCGGATCCTAACCTCGATGGTGATAAAATATTCGCTCTCGACGGAGATGACACAATTAATGCGGGAACTGGAAACGATACCGTTTTCGCTTATGGAGGCAGAGATACGGTTCACGGGGGAGAAGGAGCGGACCAGATCTTCGGAGGAACCGAAGATGACATAATTTACGGTGATGCTGGGAGAGACGTAATAACCGGCGAGGCGGGGAATGATGAACTGCACGGCGGAACCGAAGGAGATACAATTCGAGGGCAAGAAGGGAACGATACAATTTATGGTGATGCTGGCGATGATTATCTCTTTGGTAATGCCGGACAGGATACGATCTTCGGTGGCATTGGAGCGGACTACATTCTTGGTGGTTATCAGAGAGATATCATTTATGGCGAAGATAACACCGGAGCACATTCCAGCAACCCAATGGCTGATAGTGACACCATATACGGGGGAACGGG
>QNBE01000180.1 GCA_003645615.1 Caldifarciminota bacterium | reverse complement strand
GGCAGGGATGCGGTTCTATCCCGGATTGACCTCTGGGTGCACAGAAGAGGTGGTGGTGGTCCGCAGGGCTCGGGTGGAGATCAGGGACTTCCGGCCAAGACCGGTCTCATCTCCCTCTATCCCAGCTTAGTGAGTGATGGTTTTACGATTAGCTATGGTCTGGCCCGGCCCGGGGTGGTGCTGATCGACCTCTATGATGGTTCGGGTCGGAGGGTGAAGGAGATCATCAGAAAGGAGCCTTCAGGTTATCACCGGTTATCGATTCCAATCGGTGATCTTTCTTCCGGCATCTACTTCTTAAGATTTAAGGCCGCTGATTATCGTAGAACCGAGAAGCTGGTGGTTGTGAAGTAACTGAGTAGCAGGGTATTGCCCCACCTTGACATCATCACAAAAATCGTTATCCTAACTCCCCAGCGAGAAGGAGGTGACATGGCCGACATTTTAAAGGAGCGCTTAGGGGAAGAGAACTACCAGAAACTGATGGCGATCGACAATCCGGAAATCCACCGGTTTATCGCCCACTACATCGAGGTCTGTGAACCGGATCGGGTCTTCGTCTGTAACGATTCCGCCGAAGACGTCCAGTATATCCGGGATCAGGCGATCGAGAGGGGGGAGGAGTCGCCTCTGGCCATCAATGGCCATACGGTCCACTTCGATGGCTACTACGACCAGGCCCGGGACAAGGAGAATACCAAATTTCTTCTTCCAGAAGGGGTTGACCTCGGTCCCAACATCAATTCAATACCAAAGAAGGAGGGACTCGAGGAACTGGCCTCGATCATGAAGGGGATTATGAAAGGGCATGAGATGTTCGTCTGTTTCTTCACCCTCGGTCCGGCCAACTCCGAGTTCTCCATCCCCTGTATCCAGCTCACCGATTCCCCCTATGTTGCCCACTCGGAGACGATCCTCTACCGTCCGGGCTATGAGGAGTTCAAACGGCTGGGAAGAAAGGCGCGCTACTTCCGGTTTGTCCATAGTGAGGGAGAGCTGATCAATAATGTGAGCAAGAATATCGATAAGCGGAGGATCTATATCGATACCGAGGATGACATCGTTTACAGTTTCAACACCCAGTATGGTGGTAATACCATCGGTCTTAAGAAGCTGGCGATGAGGCTGGCAATAAATCGCGGCGCCAGGGAGGGCTGGCTGACTGAGCATATGCTGATCATGGGCGTCCACGGTCCTGATGGTCGTGTCACCTACTTCACCGGTGCCTTCCCCTCCCTCTGCGGCAAGACCTCAACCGCAATGCTTGAAGGTGAGATGATCATCGGTGATGACATCGCCTACTTGAGGAAGAAGGACGGGGTGGTCCGGGGTGTAAATGTTGAGAAGGGGATGTTCGGTATCATTATGGGGATCAACTCCAAGGATGATCCGATCATCTGGGAGACCCTCCACCGCCCGGCTGAGATCATCTTCTCCAATGTCCTGATCAAGGATGGGAAACCCTACTGGATCGGGATGGATGATGAGATCCCCACGGAGGGGATCAACCACTCGGGTAAGTGGTTTAAGGGGAAGAAGGATAAGGAGGGGAATGAGATCACCCCATCCCACCGGAATGCCCGCTTCACGGTTGCGCTCAAGGAGCTTAAGAACTGTGATCCCAGAATCGATGATCCTGAAGGGGTGGTGATCGGCGGCATCATCTATGGCGGAAGGGACTCGGATACCTGGGTCCCGGTGGAGCAGTCCTTCGACTGGGTCCATGGGATCATCACCAAAGGCGCCTCCTTGGAGTCGGAGACGACCGCAGCCACCCTGGGCAAGGCGGGGGTGAGGAAGTTCAATCTGATGTCCAATCTCGACTTCCTCTCGATCCCGATCGGAAGATACATCCAGATCAATCTCGACTTCGGCAGGGATCTGAAGAAGCCACCCCTCATCTTCGGGGTCAACTATTTTCTCAAGGGTAAGGACGGCAACTACCTGAATGCCAAGACCGATAAGAAGGTCTGGCTCAAGTGGATGGAGCTCCGGGTCCATGGTGAGGTCGATGCGATCAAGACCCCAACCGGTTATATCCCCAAGTATGAGGACCTCAAGCGCCTTTTTCAGGAGGTCCTCAACAAGGACTACTCACTCGATGATTATAATGAACAGTTCAAACTGAGGGTGAATGAGCACTTAGCCAAGATCGACAGGATCTCCGAGATCTATAAGACCAAGGTCTTCGATACCCCGGAGATCCTGTTTAAGGTCCTGGAGGATCAGCGTCAGCGGCTGATTGCGGCCCGGGAGAAGTTTGGGGACTATATCATCCCGGAGAAGTTCAAGTAGTTGCCCGAGCTACCCGAAGTAGAGACGATCCGGCGGGAGCTGGCCCCGATCATAGGGAGAAAGGTCACCGGGGTCTCGATCCTCCGCAGGGATATCATCTATCCCCGCTCACCACACCGCTGGCAATCGCTTTCGAGGAGAAAAATAACCGGGATCAGAAGGCGGGGGAAATATCTCATTATCGAGCTGGGTAGAGGGTTTAAAGTGATCTTCCATCTCCGCCTCTCCGGTCGACTCATCCTTGCCCCGGCCCAATCCCTCCCCCACGATCGGCTCATCATCCATTTCGCAAAGACCAATCTCCATTTCATCGAACCGAGGGTCCTGGGAAGGGCCTATCTCCTTGCTCCGGATGATCGTCCTAAGGAGCTGGCCGGTTTCTTCCAACTCGGTCCGGAACCGCTCGATCGAGAATTTACCATCGATTATCTGACCCGGATCCTGGCCAGTCGCAGGGCG
>QNBE01000179.1 GCA_003645615.1 Caldifarciminota bacterium | reverse complement strand
TGTGGGGAGGAATAATATGAGAATCGGCGTTTCCCGATGGTTGATCATTTTTATCTTTTTTGGAAGACTCTTCGCAACCTCCCTGATACCAGCCTCGATTGAGGAGATGACCAGAAGGTCTTCGCTAATTCTGACTGGAGTGGTCAGGAGTATCTCGATCTCAGAGAATCCTGACAACGGAATGATCTTTAGAACGATAGAGATAGAGCCAGACTGGGTGCTAAAAGGAGAGATCCGCAAAGGTCAAACAGTGTACATTTATGCCCTCGGGGGAAAGCTCAAGGGTATGACAATGAAAGTTCCCGGAGCACCGGAGTTCACGGTAGGTGAAAAGGTCCTCGTTTTTCTCAAAAAGGATAGACAGAACAGGTGGAGAGTTTTTGGCATGGCTGAGGGTAAGTTCAGCCTCGTTGACACGAGAAGAGGGGTAAGGGCGGTCCGTGCTTTAGACGAGATAAACTTTGTGGAGCCGAAAGGGGAAAGAGTAACCTTTAAAAGCGAGTATCCTTTCGATGAGCTCATCGGCATAGTATTATCTCAATTGAGAAAGTGAGGCAAGAAAATGAAAAATGTGGCTATTTTTCTGGGACTCCTTATGCTGGTTTCCAATCTTTTGGGTTTCTGCACGATAGCGTCCTGGCGAAGCTCCGATGTACCGGTTCCCTTCTGGATAAACATCGAGGGGTCGGAAGATATACCGGACACCGAAGAATTTCAGGTACTTAGAAACAGCGCTTACGTTTGGAATCTGCCCTCTACTTTCTTTAGCTTTGTGGATTCCGGTTTTACTGATATCGATTACGTTAACGTCTATGATGGCATCAACATCTTATCCTTCGATCATGATGGAAGCATAATCCCTTCTGGTCAGGGCATCCTCGGTGTCACTTTTATGTGGTACTCCAATCATATGGGGGGCTGGGATATAATCTTCAACGATTTTGAATTTTCCTGGTCGATAAGTGACAATCCACCTAATTATGCGATCGACCTGATGAGTGTGGCAGCCCATGAGCTGGGGCATGCCGCTGGGCTTGACCACCCGGGTGTCAGTGGATGTGGATTCAACTGTGGAGCTGCCACAATGTGGTGGGCTTACTCTCCAGGGGACATCTCGGGAAGAACACTTGAGCTCGATGACATAGCGGGCATCAGTGCTCTCCATCCCATGTGGCTTTTTAAGGGGTACATAAAGGACTGCCAGGGAGCCTCAATCATCAACGGTATCTTACGCTTTATCGGTACACCTCTTGCATACGCACCGGGATCTGCAGGTATTATAAGTGGAGACTTTCCAGATAGTCTTCCCGGTGATGGAAATTTTTGCGACACCTACCAACCAGGAGATTTCTACTTGGATGGCACCTATGCCTTCTCTCTTGTTGCCCTTAATCCCAACTTCCAGGTCATAGCCTTTCGGTACGGCTTCCGTCCGGAAACGCTCAACGTCAATTTCTCTGAGTACCCGGAGACCCTCCAATATACCTTCACGCTTGATTCTCTACCCATCGTACAGTTAAGTGGTCTGGTTAGAGATTCCATTGACCATTCACCGATCAGCGCAAGGATTCTCCTTTACGGAAGTGATTCCCTGCTCGTGGATACTTCAACCGATTCCAATGGTAACTTCAGTTTTCCCGTCTATATATCCTCTCCCCCCTCTGTCTGGTACGACAGCTTGCTCTTTTTACCTGAACCACCATACGCCCGTAAGTGTCTAAAGGATGTGGTCGTCCCGGAATCTGGCTTGTACCTCAACGTTGACCTCGCAAAGGCGGACCTATTGTTGGTGGATGATGATGAAGCCGACACCCTCGAGGAGATCTACAGGATCTCCCTTGATTCACTATCGGTGACCTATGCCTATTGGGACATAGAAGAAAGTGGGATACCCAACCTCTCCTTGTCCGAGCAATTGAAGCACAGGGTTATCATCTGGTTTACGGGTAGTTCTGAGGAAAACGCTCTGACCTCCGATGAGATCGACTTCCTCGAAGGGTTCTTAGACTCAGGGGGGCGTCTTCTATTGAGTGGTGAAAACATAGCCGAGAAAACTCAGGGAAATTCCTTTTTGTCCGATTATTTACACTGTGGTTTCAAAGAAGGCAGTATATCAAATCACGTTCTCTACGGCATCGAGGGTGATCCAATCGGCAACGACGTGATAATAGCTACTGTGCCTTCCGCACAGTCTCAGGATGTCATCCATCCTCTGGAAGGCGCTATGCCCATAATCACCTACCAATTTGGAGATACCGCGGCCCTTCGATATGCTTCCGACCAGAAAGGTTACCGGGTTGTATACTTCGCCTTTGGTTTCGAGTTTATCAAACCCGATATCCCAAACCTCACTTCTCCGAGAGAATTGATGAGAAGAACCCTAAATTGGCTTGATTCCACATTTATGAACGTAAGTGAGCCCGGTGTATCAACTCTGAAGGGAGAAAGGTTTGCTGTAGGACTACCCAATCCCTTTAAAGAAAGCTCCAAGATTGATTTTGTACTCAATAAGCGATCTTCCGTCAGCATTGGGATCTACGATGGAGCAGGTCGTTTGGTGAGAACTCTACTGGAGGAAGTTCCACTTGATAAAGGACGATATTCTTACCTCTGGGATGGAAGAGACGGAAAGGGAAAACTTCTGCCGAATGGAGTCTACTTTATTAAGATCAAAATCAACGAAAGGTCACGGGTGTGGAAGCTCCTCAAGGTAAGATAAAGCTCATAGTGAGTGCCTGTCTCGTTGGACTTCGTACTC
>QNBE01000178.1 GCA_003645615.1 Caldifarciminota bacterium | reverse complement strand
TTCCTGTGGTACCCCTCTCCCGACTCCGAGGACGAGACGACGTAGAAGTGGCGAACGCCTGGGAGAAACTGAAGACGCCCGTCTCTCCCATGTATTCCGCCTCGGTTATCCTCTCCCAGCGGGCACGGTCGTAGCTGAAGACGGGCCTCGCGATCTTCCACGCTCGGGCCGTACCTCCCAAGCACTCCGATGCGTTCGCGAGCTCCAGCCTGACCCTGCGCCCCTTGACATCGGTCAGCCTGAAGTAGAACCACAAAGGCCTGGGGCTTCGGTCCTTCCTGGCCCTGAGGGAGAGATGGTCCGGTCCTATCGTCCTCACATCTTCGGCATTTCCCCCCTCGAAGTTCGCTTCCAAGGCGACCATGGTCTTACTCCCCTGGATCGTCGTCGAAGAAGTCCTCCGAGTTCGCTAAAGATAACAAATTTCGTCCATTCGGGCCATCCTTCGGTGGGCTTGACAGGAGGTGGGGTAAGAGTTATACTATGTGAGGCATTTGAATACCTAGACAGTCCATATCTCAGTTATACGCCATTGGCAGGAGGTGAAATGAGTTGGCACAATGAAAAGAGGAAGGTCTTATTCATTTGCACTCATAATTCTGCTCGATCTCAAATGGCAGAAGGATTATTGAATTTCCTTTACGGTGATCGTTACGAAGCGCATAGTGCGGGAACGAATCCATCGGGCGTGAGTCCTTATGCTATAAAGGTCATGGCTGAAATTGGTGTTGACATCTCAAAACACCGTTCAAAGAGCATTGAGGAATTTCGAGGGATAGAGTTTGATTATGTGGTTACTGTCTGCGACCATGCAAAAGAGACCTGTCCATTTTTCCCTGGAGGAAAAAGATATCTTCACAAAGGATTCAAAGATCCATCAGAGACAAAAAGCGACGAAAACAGAATATTGGGAGAGTTCAGAAAAGTACGGGATGAGATTAAAGAATGGATAGAAAAGACGTTTAGTGAAAAACATGAGTAAGCCAACGGCGTATAACAGCGGGTATGCGGTTCGCTCCACGCTCACTCAAATTGTCCTGGGCAACTTCGCATACCTGCAAAGCGTTAGGCGAAATGCCATAAAGAGGATGTGGAATGATTAGGGATTTCGATGTCACTTGGGATGGACGGATCATTGTATATGTAGATCAGGCACTCTACGGGGACCTATATATGGGATGTTTTGACACCGTGAATAGGTCAAAGAAGCTGATTATTCATAAAGATTGGGCACCTCAAGGACCGAGAGTATCAACGGATGGTCAGATTGTGACGTTCTATGGTAATTCAAAGATTTTTCTATATGATTTTGAAAAAGGAGAGGTCAGAGAAATTTTTGCACAGAGAGATGTCATCGCCGGTTTTCCTGAACTTAGCCGCGATGGTCAATCGGTAGTTTTTTCCGCACGGGGCAAGAGTATGCCACCCTCTGTTTTTATTTGCAACCTTGGGTATGGTAAGGTTGAGAGAATCACTGATGAAAGTGCCGGGAATCGGTTCCCCCACTGGTCGTTTTCGGGCAGGTTTGTAGCGTATACTCATCAGAAGTTGTCGGATCTGCAAAAACTGAGGTGGATAGAGGTTTACTGTATAGACTCCCAAGATCACCTCCTAATACAAAAAGGCGCTGGCTCTCAATGCATAATAAATAAATGTTGCTGGTGTCCCTTTACAGATAGCCTGGTTTACATAGAAAAAACAGAAAACGGGGTTAATCAGGTTAAGTTATACTCGACAAGCGATAGAAATATCCGTTTGATTTGTAGGGTAGAGAATATCCAAGAGGTTTCGTTCTTCGATTCAGGACATGTCTTACTCATCTCGGAGAATACGCTGCAATTGTACTCCATCAATCATGGGCAGGTGATTGGGCAAGCGAAGGTTCCAATAGGTCAAAAACTGCTCTTCCGCCCTGACGGCGCTGTGGTAAGGATATCTAGAAGAGCAGTTTATTTCCTGACAGATTCCGGCTCCATTTATATCTGGAACTTCCAAGATAAACCGGACATTATCCTGCAATCTGAGAGGCAGGGGACTCCTCTGTCAGGAAAACATGAATTAACCATCAGATCGTATGATGGAAGAGACTTACCTGTTTATCGTTATATACCAAACAAGCCAAACGGCGTTATATGCTTATTTATAGTTGGCGGTCCCGGTGAATCCGTGAAGCCTGAGGATGATCGTGTGCTTATGCAGTTTTTAAAGGAAGGTTACGAGCTTATTGTTCCAGCCTATCGTGGATGTAAAGAAAATCCTGACAGATGGGGTGAGATGGGATGTGGGGACGTTAAAGATGTTATCGAAGCCGGAAAATTCTTCCGAGCGAAGCTTGGCTTTAAACTACCTATCATCGGGTATAGTTATGGTGGATTTTTGACTTTCTTAGCCTTGGCTATGAGTAAAGATGTCTTTTCCTGCGGAATATCGCTTTGGGGAGTTACAAGTCTTGAAAGGATATCTCTCCATTTGCATAAGGTTCTTACTAAGGATATGGACGAGGAAACGAGACGGCGTGTACTGGATGAAAGGTCACCGGTAATTAGATCAAAAGATATCGAGGTCCCTTTAATGATTTGAGTGTGACCAAGATTTGTTGGTAGATGTTCAGGGATGAGAGGTTGAAATACATCACTTACTGTGGTATAATATCAAGTATCAAAACCTTACCTTCACATCAACTCCAGAGGAAAGGAGGACCGATGTCTTCCAACTCCAAGCAAATGATACAACAAATCCGCCAAGACTTTGAGCGGTTGAT
>QNBE01000177.1 GCA_003645615.1 Caldifarciminota bacterium | reverse complement strand
TCCTGCAAACGTTGTTCCTCCGCCTCTATCTCAACACCGCCTGTAAATCAGAAAAGGCAGAAACCATGGCCGCACTATCCAGTTTGAAGATCTCGGGCTGACCGGAAACGGGTAGCCGGCTATCTCAACCCTGAGCTTCCTGCCCGTGGGCTTGCCGTTCACATACTCCTTCAATATCTATCGGAAACCAGCAGACCGATCTCCTTCTCAATCTCCTTCTCCCAAAGCAGTTTCCCATTGAGCCTATTAACAGCCTTGAGTATGTAACGATCCTTTTGTTTTTCAATGACGCAAAGGGGAGCTTTGAACTGTCTCCAAGGGGGATTAAGCCCCTGGCCTAGCCTTAACAGATACTCAAGTGAGCGCTTTAACTTCCGACCGCTTTGAACATCGTAAACTATGATCTCATCAGGTCTGATGTTACACACATACCTTCCATCCTTGGAAAACGAGGAGTTTTGATCGACGTAAAACCCTTTCAGGTGCTTTAAAATCTCACCTTTATCCGCATCGATTACCACGCTGCCTCCCCTATATTTTGGATTCGCGTAGCCTACGAAAAGTTTACTGCCATCGGGAGATACCCTGATGTTGTAAACGGCGGAGATATAGCCTGACGGTTCCTCTATTTCGAGGTAGAACTTCCTCTTCACCTTCATGGTATTCAAATCGACGACTACGATGGGGCAATAGCTTGACTCCATGTAACCTCTCTCACTATCGATGTATAGGGTCTTACCGTCTCCACTTACATCAATACACGTTGGATTTCCGAGCTCAGGTATCGGGTCGGAGACGTCGAGAACTTTCTTCCGAGAGATGTCGATCACGTAGATTCGTTTATCCTGACAGGCGACATAGCAGAGGTTTTCCTCCTTCCTCGATTGTGCTTGCGCTGGGGGAGCGGAGATGATAGCGAGAAGTATGAGCAACAGCGCGCGGTAAACAGTCTCCATTTTACCCTTTTTCCTAATTCATCAAGGAGGTGGTTTAATAGAGATTACTGCTCATTGATAACCACATTTGTTGGAAAACGCCCGACTTTTATTCTGGCGTAAATCTTATCATCCATCAAATCGACTATAACAATATATCCTTGAAAATCCCCTTTTATGACGGAAATCAAAGCTTTTTCTCCATTTGCCGTTATTACAGGGTATTTCATCATTGTTTCCCCATCTAACGTGAGTTGGGAAAGTACTTTTCCGGTTAAACGGTCTATCTTCTTAAGCACTTTATGGTTCTCTATAATGCATAAAGGCCCTTTTAGCTTACGTCCAAGGGGATTCAATCCCAAACCTTTCTTGAAAAGCTCCGATGCTTCCCAAGTCAAAACTCTTTCATCTTTCTCAACGTCATAGACAGTTACCCTGTCTGCCCTAATTTCGGTTACTCTTCTACCATCTTTGGAGAAAATCGAATAAGGATGAACCCGAAAGCTGAGAGCTCCTATTATGTCACCTGTGGAGACATCGATGACCACGCTCCCCCCGCCATATGCTGGGTTCGACCACCGATACTTCGGATGAGCGTAACCTGCGTATATCCTCCTACCATCGGGGGAGAGCTTAATCTCATAAACAGGGCATATGTTTCCAGCATCTAGGGTGAACTTTTTAATCACCTCCATCCTTTTGAGGTCCACGGCGATAATGGGATAATACCTTCGATACTTCGAGGCCATGTATCTTTTACCCAACCTTCTCTCACATCCAACATAGAGTATCTTTTTGGAGCGATCGATATCTATGCATGTCGGTTTTCCGATCGCCAGCTCTGGTATGACAGATGAAACGGTTAACAGCTGTCCTTTTTCAACGTCTATCACGTATATTTTTCCGTCCCCACATACCACATAAGCTTGATGGACCTCCCGTGCTCCTGTTATAGGAACATAGGTTGTAAGCAGCCAAGATAGAATCACTAGAATCACCATGTTTTGCCTCATTTTTTAATCCTCCTTACCATGGTGGATTGTTTATAATGCTCCTTACAGAATCAGCATACTGGCACCCCGCTGGATTCGAATATTCATTTCCAGAACAATTTCGATTTCCATTATTCCCATTGGGAGAATAGATTGTTCTGCCCGTGTTATACCTCGCAAAAGCGTCATCCCACACCCTATCAGAGTATGCTGGATCACTTGGGTTCCAATTCCAAGTTTCCGGATCATACCAGTAATTAAGGTAATTTTGGGCCTCCGTGTGACATTGATCTAGATGATCACAACCATCTTGCAAGTTTCTCCTCCAGTTCCAAGTTTGCTCTTCATTAGCTGGTGTTAGCTGCATCAATCCGTAACCCCCATCATGGGCATAACTAGCCAGCGGCATCCCAGTGCCTGTATATCTTGCACCATCAAATTGCCTATGCCCGCTTTCCTGCTAACATACTGCTCTCTCTTCCACCGAATCCGCTATACTGAATATTTGCGCTTGTGTCGGATTAGTCCCCCTTATCACATAACCCTCCTTGTCGTCATCATCCTCAACATATCCCCAATCAGGGTAATAGTATACTGCGCCGACATAAACGTGAACATTTCCACCTGCCAAGAGATTACCCCATTGAGGCGTCCAATCCCCGCTACCATGAACCCAGTAACTTCCCTGTTGGGGAACTTGGTGCGTGATTCTTCCAAGCGTATCATGATCAAACGTTATCTCTAACCACCACATGAAATCCGTATCCGGCAGCAGATATTCAGGATAAATATCCGCATGGAAAGTGACATCAGGCATCTGAGGGTCTCTTGTTATA
>QNBE01000176.1 GCA_003645615.1 Caldifarciminota bacterium | reverse complement strand
GTTATGAACCTGTAATCCCCGCACCCGCACCTCTCTACCCAGAGGTAGGATTTCGAGCCGCTCACCAAGCCTCGCCTTTCCCGAGAGGACGGTTCCGGCCACAACCAGACCAAAACCCTTCATGGTGAAGCAACGGTCGATCCAGAGACGGAAGATGCCCCGATCCGGCCGTTCCTTCACTTCATTAATCAGCTTATCCAGCTCTCTCAGGAACCGCTCAACCCCTTCGCCCGTGATCGGGGAAAGGGGGACGATCGGGGCCCCCTCGAGATAGGTCCCTTTGACAAACATCTTAACCTCATCGACGACAATCTCCACCATCTCCGGTCAACCCAGACCGACCTTGGTAATGGCGATGATCCCCTTCTCAATCCCGAGGAGTTTGGTAATCTCAAAATGTTCGATCGTCTGAGGCATGATCCCGTCATCGGCGGCAATGACCAGGATCACAAGATCGATCGTGGCCGCACCGGCCAGCATATTGTGGACAAACCGCTCATGGCCCGGGACATCGATGATCGTGACACTATCACCCAGGAAGACAAATCCGAGATCGGTGGTCATCCCCCGTTCCTTCTCCTCCTTCAACCGATCTGGATTCATTCCAGTGATCCGTTTCAGGAGCTCGGTCTTGCCATGGTCGATATGGCCGGCGGTGCCGATGACGACATGCCTACGCAAGCACCCTCCTTAATGCCTCAATGATGAACCTCTCCTCCTTGGGCAGGATCGTCCGGAAATCCAGAAGATAACGATCACCCTCTACCCGACCCATCACCGGGACCGGCTGCTTCCTCATCCTACGTGCGAACCGATCCGGATTGATCGGGGGTGTGATCGCCACCGCATAACTCAAAAGGTCGTGTCCGGCCAGTGAGCCGCCGCCGATCTCGGATCTGGTCTCCACCAGATCGACCTTCAGTCCGGGAAATAGCTTCCTCACCTTCCCCAAGAAGAGCTTGGCCCGCCTTCTGATTCGCTTAGGATCGAGGGTGAGGAGTTTCAGGACCGGATGGGTCCTGATCAGGTGCTCGGGATCGAGGAAGAGCCTCAGGGTCGCCTCGAGGGCAATGAAGGTAAACTTACAGCATCTCAGGGCACGGGTTAGCGGGTTCTTCTTGATCCGATCGATCAGGGCCTTCTTACCCAGTATGATCCCGCACTGAGGACCGCAGAGGAGTTTATCACCGGAGAAGCAGATAAGATCGGCCCCGAGTTTTATACTCTCCTGGACAAATGGTTCATAGGGAAGCCCGTATTGTCTCAGATCGAAGAAGGCACCGGAACCGAGATCGTCGATCATCAGCAGATTATGGCGGTGGGCGAGGCTGACCAGCTCCTCAAGTGGAACATCCTTGGTGAAGCCAATGATCCGGTAGTTCGACTGGTGGACCCTCATGATCGCAGCGGTCTGATCGGTGATCGCCTCCTCATAATCACGAAGATGGGTCCGGTTGGTTGTCCCGACCTCAACCAGCCTGGCCCCGCTCCTTTTCATCACATCTGGAATCCGGAAGGCGCCGCCGATCTCGACCAGTTGACCACGGGAGACGATGATCTCTTTTCCCTGACCAAAGGTATTGAGGATGAGCATCGTTGCTGCTGCATTATTATTGACAATGACCGATGATTCGCAACCGGTGATCGTCCGGAGCAGGTCATCGATCCGCTGATACCGATCACCCCGCCGTCCGGTATCAAAATCGATCTGGAGGGCAGAGAATCCGGTCATCGCCTGATGGATCATTTCTGCAGCATGATAGAGGGGCGCCCGTCCCAGGCCGGTATGGAGGACAACACCGAGACCATTGACCGCCCGCCGCACATAAGGGTAGCGATACTCCTCAGCCAGCTCACCAATTCTTGCCCTGATCTGATCCGGATCGATCTTACCCTGCTTTCGGGCCTGATCCAGGACCCGATTGATGACCATCTTGGCCAGGGGATGGGGAAGATCGGCAAGAGCAGGAAGTGATAATAATTCATCCACCCGGGGGATCTTGCGGAGCTCAGTAGATGCCATAGCCTATTGTAAATCACCTCGACCTGATGTCAATGAATTTTCCCAATCCTGGAGAGGGAGCGTGGGTGAAAGGGAGAGGGGGAGATAGGGAGAAGGAACTCAATGACCTAATGACCTAATGACATAATAACTCAAACTAAACAAACTAAATAAACCAGATCAACCAGACAAACAAGATAAACCAAACAAACCAGACAAACCAAACAAACCAGACAAACCAGATAAACCAGAGAGACCAGACAAACCAGAATGTCTTCCATCCTTAGCAACTCACTTCAACCTCACCGTCTTCTCCCACCACTGGAATCTTCCGGCCTCAAACCGGATAAAGTAGACCCCACCGACTAAGTCGGGCTTGAGCACCAGCCGGTAGAAGCCCGGCTTCTTCCGACCGAAGTCGTAGTCCTTAACCATCCGGCCACAGACATCATAGATCCGGACCCGGGGCGAGGCCTCCTCGGCCAGACTGTAGACGATATGGAGCCCACTCAGGAAGGGGCTGGGGAAGCACCGGAAGCTGAAGAAGTAGTGACTGCCCGCCTCCTGAGGACCACCACCAAAACCACCACCACCGCCGAAGAGCCGATAGGCCCAGAGCCGATCCTTGAGGGCAACAAAGAGATAGTCACCCCAGCGGACCAGCCGGCCGGGCCGGGCATCGGGAAGCCGATAGAGCTGAGAGCCGTCCCGATCATAAAGACCGATCCCCCGCCCATCCGCAATGTAGAAGTAGCCGTGCTCATCCCCGGTCAGGGCCGAGGGGCTCTTGAGCTTGAGCGGGATCGTGTCGATGGTCTTCC
>QNBE01000175.1 GCA_003645615.1 Caldifarciminota bacterium | reverse complement strand
GGCTGGGAGAGCGAGGGGTGGTCTCCTGCGCTTCCTACGAAGCCCGGGCCTACGGGATAAAGGCGGGGATGCCCCTCGCCGCCGCCCTTCGCCTCTGTCCCCATGCGATATTCCTGCGCGGCAATTGGGCAAATTATCGTGAATATTCAGAAAAATTTTTTAAAATACTCGAAAAATTCAGTCCGGTGGTTGAGCCGATCTCCTTAGATGAGGCCTATCTCGATATCACCGGAACCGAACGGTTGTTTGGCCCGCCCCGGGTTTTGGGGGAGCGGATCAGGAAGGAGATGGCAAGGGAACTTGGTCTTAGTGTCACCGTGGGGATCGGACGGACGAGGACGATCGCCAGGATCGCCACTGATCTGGCCAAACCCGATGGACTCCTGATCATCCATCCCGGGGATGAGGAGCGGATTCTGGGCCCACTCCCGGTCTCATACCTGCCCGGGATCGGACCGAAGCTGAGCGAACGGCTGGAGCTTCTGGGAGTGAAGAAGATCGGGGATCTGATGGCGACACCGGAATGGATCCTCAGGCTGGTCGGGATGGAGACCACACCATCAGAGCGATCTCTCCGATCGATCAGCCGGGAGACGACCCTGGCTGAGGATAGTAATGATCAGCGGTTTCTGGAGTCACTCCTCTTCTATCTGACCGATCGGGTTGCAACTGCAGCCCGGAAGGAGGGGGTGAGGGGGGAGACGGTCATGGTCAAGGTCCGCTTCAGCGATTTTACTACCTTTACCCGGACGAGGCGGGTGAGGCCGACCAATCTGATCCAGGAGCTGTTTCCGGTTGCCTGCCAGCTCTTCCACTCAATCACCAAGGGGGTGAGGAAACGGGTGCGGCTGATCGGGGTCGGGATCTCCAGTCGGAAGGGGGTTGAGGATCAGCTCTCCCTATTCACCACCAGAGGAGCGAGGATCAATCAGGGGGTCGATCAGGTCCGGGAGCGATTTGGCTTCTCAAGCCTCCTCTGGGCCAAGGAGGCCCTGCTCCGGAGGAACTATCCAGAGGGGAAGGATGGCTATCGGCTTCATACCCCTTCACTGTCACAGTAGCCATTCGAGAGGGTTTGGACTCATCCCGGAACTCGTCTCAAGGGCAAAGGGGCTGGGCTATCCCGGTCTCGGTCTGGTCGACAATGATCTCTTCGGTCTGGTCGAATTCGTCCGGGCTTCTCAAAAGGCAGGGCTTAAGCCGATCATCGGGGCCGAGCTGGACGGGCTCATCATTCTCGTTGAGAACCAGAAGGGGTATGAGAACCTCACCCAGATCATTACCGAGTATCATCGGAAGAGAGAGCTCTCACCCCGGGAGGGGCTCATCTATCTCTCCCGGTCTGAACAGAGGCTAAGAGAACTCGGGAGATCTATTCCCATGGATCAGATCTTCCAGATCGTCGGGCCTGGTGAGGCGGGGGATGGGTTCAACCCGATTGCAATGCCCGAGGTGAACTGCATCGATGGTGAGATGCTTCCGATCTTCCTGAAGGCGAAGGGGCTACCGGCAGCCCGACCCGGCCGTCTCAAAAGACCGGAGATGATGGCTGAGGGCTATCATCCCGAGGCGGTGCGAAATACACTCCGGATCTTTGAACGGGTTGATTTTGATCTTAAACCAAGAAGAGGATTTCCCCGTATCTCCGGGGATTTGGCCAGTCTACTTAATGGAAAGGTTAAAGATCGGAGGACCCGGCTCCGGATCGAATACGAGTTGAAGATAATCAGGGAATACGGGTGTGAGCCCCTTTTCCTTCTCGTCGAGAGGATCTTCCGATTCGCCCGTTCCCGTGGGATCGGGATCCAGCTCCGGGGCTCTGCCCTCGCATCTCTTGTCCTTTACACCCTCGGCCTCTCACCGATCAACCCGCTGAGATATGGGCTCATCTTTGAGCGGTTTCTAAATCCGAAGCGGGACGAGCCTCCGGATATCGATATCGATGTCGACCATCGTTATCGGGAGCTGATTATTGATGAGGTGATCCGGATCGTCGGTTCTGAGTATACAGCCCGACCCGCGGTCATCAACCGGTTCGGTTACCGTGGTGCCTTCCGGTCGGTGGCACTCGCCCTTGGCATCCCTCCGGATGAGCTCAAGGAGCTTGAGCTCCATAAAGGGGAGGATCTTTATCAGAGGGTTGAGCAGCTGGCCCGGAGGATGGTCGGCCACCCATTCTCTTATTCCCGCCATCCTGGTGGGGTTGTCCTCTCAAATCAGAGGGCCTCCACCTTGGCTCCGCTCTATCCCGGCCGGGAGGGCGAGATCTTAGAGCTGGACAAGGAGGGCCTGGAGTATCTTAAGATTGCCAAGCTCGACATCCTCGGGGTGAGGGGGATGGCCCAGATCGAGCTGGTTGATCCTGGAGAGGATGATAAGGCCACCTTCCAGCTCATCGGTTCCGGCCAGACCCTCGGCTGCTTCCAGATCGAGAGCCCGCCGATGCGTCGACTCCTGAGGCGGATGAGGCCGAGAGATATCGAGGAGCTGATGCTCGCCTTGGCCCTGATCCGGCCAGGAGCGGATCAGAAGGGATATCTGGAACGGCGGGAAGGGAGAACAGAAGTCATAATCGGCCATCCGGTCCTGGCCGATACCTTAGGGGTTCTGGTCTATCAGGAACAGGTTATCGAGATCGCCCGGGATTTTGCCGGCCTCGACTGGGCCGATGCCGATCTCCTGAGGAAGGGGATCACCAATCAGGACCGGTCGAGCTGGGAACACTTCCGCGGTATCTTCTGGAGAGGGGCCCGGAGAAAGGGGAGAGGGGAGGGTGAGATCGAAGCGTGCTGGAGACTCATCACCCGGTTTGCCGCCTTCGGTTTCAACAAGGCCCATAGTGCTGGCTATGGCTGGCTTGCCTACCGGGCTGCCT
>QNBE01000174.1 GCA_003645615.1 Caldifarciminota bacterium | reverse complement strand
ATCCAAAGAAATTGGGTTATCAGGTTATGAAAAGTCTGACGACAGGAAAAAAACCCGAAAAGGTTATCCCTGTCAACCCTAGCAAGAAATGCATCATGGGGCTTGAGACGTATCCTTCTTTGATAAATGTGGATGGTGATGTTGATCTTGCTGTCATCGTTCTCCCTGCTCATCTCGTCTCCTCTAGTATTAAGGAATGCATCCGGAAAAAAGTAAAAGGGATAATACTAATTACAGCTGGGTTTGCGGAAATCGAGGATCAGTCAGGATATATTTTGCAAAGGGAGGTATCTGAACTGGCAAACCGGGCTGATATTCCTATCATAGGCCCTAATTGCTTTGGTATCTTTAATGTCAAGACAGGCATGAATGCTACGTTCAACCCGGATTTTCCAGATACAGTAAAGGAAGGGAAGGTTGCCCTGATCAGCCAGAGCGGGGGCGTGGCCGGTGCCATAGCATTCGAATCAAGGACAAGAAATATCGGGTTTAGCAAGATAATCAGCCTTGGGAATCGCTGCAACACGGACTTTGCAGAAATGATCGAATACCTTATGGATGATTCCGATACGGAAGTGATTGCTATGTATATGGAAGGAATTGATGAACCTCGATTATTACTTGAAGCGCTTTCTGAATTTAGGGGTAAAAAGCCTGTCATTATTTATAAGGTGGGGAAATCCAAGGTGAGTGACATGGCATCTCAGTCTCACACCGGTTCTTTGGCCGGGAGATTTGACATTTATATGGGTGCCTTCAGGCAGGCTGGGGTTATCGTGGTCGATAGTATTACCGATTTATTGGATGTGGCCCAGGCATTGACGTGTTCCCCGCTCCCGAAGGATTCCAATGTGGCTGTTCTGTCTGGGCAAGCCGGGTTGGCCATGATTGCTTGTGATGTATGTGAAACCTTTGGGATGCAGGTAAATCCTTTTAGTCCGGAAACCCAAACGAAACTCAACCGCTTCTTGCCCCCAGTGACCATCAGGACAAATCCTGTGGATTTAGGCCCAGCATGGAATAATATGTCGGTGGTAAGGGATGCAATTAAAGTTCTCTTGAATGACAAGGTCATGTCTTCGCTTCTGCTTCTTTTCGTTATGAGCGGAGCGAATGAAGATAATTTTTCAGGTCTTTCAGAAGTGTTTGAAAGTGTGACCGAACGCAAGCCTGTCCTGAGTAGCATCCTTTCACTACCAGGGGGTAAGTGGGAGACTGAGATAAAGGCGCTTGAGCAATCCGGTAGTTTAGTAAACTACCCTACCCCAGAGAGGGCGGCAAGGGCTCTCGCTGGTTTGTGGGAATATCAAAGAATACGAAATCTGAGTGAACAGTAGGGAGAAAGGAGATTTTTCATGAAGATAGGCAGAAATTTGAATATTGTGGTGATAGGTGTTGGGAAGGTGGGTACGGGTATTGTTCAGGCGTTTGCTCAAAGTGGTTTTGCGGTGAAAGGGATAGATAACAGCAGTCAAGCGTTGCAATTAGCACAGCAAAAAATTGACGGGAACCTAAGCTGGTTGGTCTCAAAGGAGAAAATATCGCAGGAAGAGAAAGCGACAATTTTGGAAAGGATTCAGCTTTCCAGCGATTATGACGAAATTAGGTCGGCGGATGTGGTTATTGAGTCTGTTTTTGAAGATCTAAACATCAAGAAAGAGTTGTTTGGTAAGATGGATAAGTTGGTGGAATCATCCGATGCCCTTCTTCTGAGTAATACTTCTTCTTTATCGATTTCAGAGATCGCTTCCGCGACAAAACGTCCCCAACAGGTGGCGGGAATGCATTTTTTCAATCCGGTTCCCATAATGAAATTGGTTGAAGTAGTTCAGGGGATAGAGTCGTCTAGGAAAACAGTCGAGCAAGTGAAGGAATTGGCTGTTAAGATGGGTAAGGTACCCATCGTTTCCAAAGACAGCCCCGGGTTTATCGTAAACCGGATGCTGAATGCTCTATTTGTTGAGGCAGCCAGGATAGTGGAAGAAGGGGTTGGTACCATAGAGGATGTGGACATCGGAGCCAAGCTGGGGTTGGGGCATCCCATGGGGCCATTCGAATTGGCTGATTATCTTGATGGAATACCATTGTTGATACATATTTGTCAATATATGCAAGCGGAATTAGGACCCCGATTCAGGGTGCCGGTATGGGTCAAGAACTACGTGAGAGCCGGTAGGACCGGAAGGAGCAGTGGGAAAGGTTTTTTCGAATATAATGATAGCAAATAGATTAAATTGTGTGTGGTGAGCATATACGGAGGTACACGGGATTGGCTGTGCAACGACCATAACAGTATAGAACCAAAGGAAGCAAAACTGATATGACGGAGGAGGATGATGGACAAGGAAGTTAAATGCCCGTGGTGTTTGGAGAAAGCGGTTCCGAAGATGCAGATACTGAAGAAAGAGAATGGGCTGGTAAAGGAAAGAAGATGTAGTAAATGTGGAAAGGTTTTAGCAGCTTATCTTGATAGGGAAGGAGATTTCTTGAAGGCCATTCGGAAGTTTGAGAATTGACTTTCTAAGAGTGATAGGCTCGCACGAAGTTATGGCCACACTGAGAAAAAAGCGTGTCATCGACTTTTTGGTAAGTAATCATTGATAGCTTGAAAGGGGAAAGAAAGATGGGCGAATAAGTTAAGATGGAAGAACAAGCGGCGCAGTTGGCTGAGGCGACGTTGACGGATGAATGGATTACCAAGTGGGAAGACCGGATCGGTCTGGACTTTCGGGTCGGTAACGTTTTCAACAGGAATGCATTCTATGAGGCCATAAGGAATTTTTCTAATGGAATAGGTGATTCAAATCCGCTTTATAGAGATCCAGAATATGCTAAGAGGACAAAGTATGGAGCTCTAATAGCTCCTCCGAGCTGGGTAGCAAGT
>QNBE01000173.1 GCA_003645615.1 Caldifarciminota bacterium | reverse complement strand
GTAATAATGTCACCGAAGTCACAGCCGAAGCAGAGATAAGTATCTTGATAGTTAAATGAGGGTGAATAGTTGACATTTTGAAATGGAATCGAAACCCCAAAAGAAAACCTTTTGAACCAGAAACGATGGTGATAGTGGATCAGTCTCCTTTCGATCTCGTCAATCCTGTCTTTTGCACCTTCAGGTGGTGAAAAGCCTGATGATTTGATCAGATATCTCAATCGGTGAATGTCGGCTATTATCTTGGTGTAATTGGGAATTTTGGGAGAGGTAAGATTTAGCTTAAATGAAACCATACCTATCAATCCGAATGTGTCCTGATTCCGATCATAGTTCACTCCGCCACCGAGATGGAATTCAAGATAGATCCTTCTTGCTGCCTTAGTCTCAATCTGATGTTCAAGAGAAAGGAAGTTTTCCATGATATTGTACCGGTTAATTTTATCGATCGCACTTACAGCACTGCTATCGGTAAGGTTGAGATACTCATTAATCTTATGTACCGATGGAGTTGGTCGAATTGCAATCAGGGTTAAGACTAAAAAATTCATAGATTATTTTAATTCTTCTTAACTCAATGTCAAGATGATTCCGGTAACGATTAAACCAAGACCAATGATGGAACTGAAAAGGATCGGTTCCCCAACTAAAATATTGATAAAGAGGAGGGAGAGAAAAGGGACAAGATAGATCAGGTTAGCAACTCGGGTGGTATCTTCGGCTCGCTCCAGTGCTTCCAGCCAGATGAAAAATGTCATTCCCATTTCGAAAATACCGATATAGATCGCACCCACTACACCGGGTAGATTGGGCTTGGGAGCTTCTCGGATGAGTACCACTATGGCGATTAAAGAGAAGCTAAAGAGGAAATTCCAGAATAGTTTAATGGCGACCGCTCTGGGATCTTTAAGATTGAAGATCCAAAAGAGGGCCCAGATTACTGAGCTGGTTAGAGCGAGTAAGATACCTAAGGGGTGATCGATAGTAAAGCTAAAAATCTTTCCCTTAGTGGCAACGATCGAGGCCTTAAGGATGGCATAGGTTTTAAAAAGAGCCAGGTAATAAAGAAATGGATTTAAGAAGCCGAGACCGAGTGAGCGGAGATAATCTCCCTTTCTACACCTGCTGAGCTCAGCAAGCCTTCCCTTGATGACGAGACTTAGAAAAAGAACAGTTACTGCGGTGAGTGAGCTGTAGAAAAGCATAGTTAAGAAATCGAAGTATTTTAGAGTAATTTTAAAGGCTGCTGCCACTGTAGCCCAGAATAATATCTCGAATATGGCATAGGGAAAAGAACGCCTCATCTAACTCTCCCCCTTAGTATCGAGGCGATCAAACCTGCACCAGAGAGAATTAGAAAGACGATAATAGTAATCTTCGTACTCTTCAAAAATAGGCCTCCGGTTTGAGCTCTGAGCTGGAGATTGCCCATGATCGAGGCGATAATCAATGTCGCAATTCCCATACTGATGGTCTGACCGATAACCCGCATCGTTCCGTTCATTGCTGCGGCGATCCCATAATTTTGGGCCGGAATCGAGCCCATAATTGCGCTGGTATTGGGAGATGAAAAGAGTGCGAATCCAATCCCGAGAATCACCAGTGCTACAATCACCATCAGGAGTGGGGAATCTTGGCTTAAACTATTTAAAAGGAGCAAACCAATTGAGGTAATCCCCATCCCAACTGAGGCAATGATTCTTGGTTCGATCCGATCCGATAGGCTCCCAGCCTTGGGCGAGAAGAGGGCCTGGACCGCCCTGCGACTCAATAGGATAAATCCCGCACTCTGAGGACTAAGACCTCTGAGAAACTGAAGATAGAGGCTCAAGAGGAAGCTGGTGGCAAAGGTGGCAGAATACATTATTAGTGCGGTGAGATTGGAGAGAGTAAAGAGACGGTTGGTCAGAAGGAGGCCAAAGTCTAAAATCGGCGTTCTTGTCCTCCGCTCTTGAAGAATGAAGAAGAGAAGGAAGAGGAGGCCGACCAGAAGCAGTGGGAGGCCATATCCTTCCTTAATCACTGAAAAGCCATAGATGATTAGGAACAGCCCGATACCATAGAAGATCGCACCGATGAGATCGAAGCGATCCCTTTTTATCTTTGGTTCAGGCTGAAGAAAAAGAAGAGTAGGTAGAATGATAGCCAAACCGAAGGGAAGTGAGATAATGAAGATCGATCGCCAACCCAGATGGTGAATGAGAATACCACCCAGACCTGGTCCTAATGCCAGAGCGGTGTAGGTGGCGCCGATGATGAGTCCGATCACTTCACCTCGCCTCCTCTCCGGATAGACTGAGATGAGTATTGCGATCCCGGTGGCGAAAACCATAGCGCTCCCAACCCCTTGGAGGACTCTTAGAAAGAGGAGCGGGAATATGGATTGAACCCAGAAGATTGAAGTTGAGGCAATTGTAAAGATAATCATCCCTAAAAGAAAGATCCGACGCCGGCCCAAAATATCCCCAACCCGTCCTAAAGGGAGGAGGAAGACTGCGACCGAGAGCAGATAAGAAGTAGCAACCCATGAGAGAAGGAGGGCGCTGAGCTTCAACTCCCTCCCGATTGCCGGAAGAGCAATATTGACTGCTGAGGTGATAAAGGGAATAACAAATGAGCTGAGGGCAACAATCAGGAGAACTGTTTTCCGTGTTCCTTCCACCCCCAATAATATCCCAGACAAGAAACTTTACAACTGAATCAAATCCGTTAAAATAAACTCAGGGGGTCTTATGTTGAGATGTGATCACGCCATTGCCCTGGCCATCCTGGTTGCCTTCTTACCTCTTTCGGCCCGGTTGATCACTTTTGATCACAACTGGGGTCGCCGGGGTTACAATCTGGTCTCATCAACCCCGAGTGGGGTTGAGCTTGTCTTCTCGGTCGATCTGATGCGGTT
>QNBE01000172.1 GCA_003645615.1 Caldifarciminota bacterium | reverse complement strand
GATTGCGGTGGAGGGAACCAATGTCCATGTGGTCTGGGAGGATTATCGGTTAGGGGCAGAAAATCGGGAGATCTACTACATCACCAGTTCGGATCTGGGCCGGACCTGGGGTGATGAGACAAGACTGACCTATGCACCTGAGTGGTCGAAGGTTCCCAAGCTGACCGTTTCCTCCCGGAATGGTCGAAGTGCAAAATACCTATACTTGGTATGGGAAGATTATCGAGAGGAGTATGGTCCCCAGATCTTCTTCAAGCGGAAGGACCTCCAGATCCGGGTGGCGGAGGAGAGATATTTTCCCTTAAGGGTGAAGGTATATCCCAATCCCACCCAGGGGTCGATCTACGCTGATTTCGGCACAACGGTGGCAAAGGTAACCCTCTACGATCCTCTGGGCCGGAAGGAGAAGGAAGTGAGGTGGGTAAATCGGCTGAAACTTGTCCTTCCGGCTGGAATCCACTTTCTATATGCTGAGAAGGGTGAGCAGGTGGTTCTCCAAAAAATTGTTGTCTTGAAATAGCCGTAAAAACGGAGATTTATTGCTGACGGGTAAAAGAACTTTTACGAGAAGCCATATTATAATTGAAGATTCGAGATATTTGCCTTAATAAAATTTTTTAAAAAATTTTCTGGTTTGGGGTTGTAAAATTGAGGAGATTTTGGGATATATAGATAGAAAGGAGGTAGAGATGATCGGTCTAATAACCCTTCTGATTGTCCAGCAGGGGGTAGGAGGCTGGACCTATACCGGTGGACCACCGGTGACTTTGACCTTTGATCTGACCGTAGGGGAAGATGTCAACAACAAGGTCCGATTCTATGCTGCCAATCTCTGCTCAACGGTCTATTATCTGGAACCAGAGGTAGAAGATAAATGGAAACCGGTCGCGGCGTTTTACTATCCGCCTAATAATCCAGATAGAAGAATCCGCTGGCCCCGTTCGGTCGCGACGGTGGAACAGAATACTGATCTGGTCTGGATGTGCCGGTGGGAGGAGGATGATGGTAAGTGGGGAGTCTATAAGTCTGAAGATGGTGGTGCTACATGGGAGAGATACTGGAGTCCTCACGGGATAAATAACCCTTATCCGGTCTCACTCACTATTGATC
The DNA here is from genome assembly GCA_003645615.1 of Caldifarciminota bacterium. GTDB lineage: Bacteria > Hydrothermota > Tepidihabitantia > B36-G15 > B36-G15 > B36-G15. Next base: position 1,858 of record QNBE01000172.1, on the reverse strand, counting down.
CGCACGACCAATCACACAATACGGTCTACCTCGGCTGTTTCACCAGCATCACCACCCCTTATGTAGCGATCTATCGAACTTCAGATGGTGGAAATACCTGGAGTTCATTAACCGATCTTCTTTTCGGCTGTAAATATTCCGATCAGATCGCGATTAATCCCGATGATGGGAATTGGATTCTTGTCTGCGCACCCCAATATGCGGGTAACCAGGAAATTTTGAAAGGTCTCTGGCTCTCAACCGACTGTGGAGTCACCTGGAGCAACCGCCTTCCAACACATGAATTGCACGCAGTCACCTATCTTAACGGCAGTCGTGCTTATGCGGGCGGTGACGAATTCTGGATAAGTACCAATGGAGGTTTAAATTGGATCATGCGTTATACACCATCGGGTGCAGTGGTCTATGATATTCTGGCCCGCGCTCAAGATGATATCTTCATTGCTACTAATAAAGGTGTGTTCCACACTACTGATGAGGGGCAGACTTGGGAAGATCGCAATGGCTCAGGCTGGAACAGCATTCTTCGAGCATCATGTTATACGATAGAAGAAGATCCTAAAAGTAGCACGATCTATGTTGGCACTTGGGGAGCACTTTATCGGACCAGCGATTTCGGTCAGACCTGGAAAGAGATAACAGCAGGGATGCCTCCGGTTTACACACATAAGTTAGTAATTCACAATTCGTTAGTATATACTGCTGGGAGAGTATGGGATACCACAGGCTACACTGGCTCGGTAGTAGCTCCTTTTGTCCATCGATCTACTGATGGTGCCCAATCCTGGCAGGGCACAGCTCCACCATGTATCGTGAGATCTCTGGCTTTGGTTCCTCATAATAAAATAGACATTAACTGGCAAAATACTAATAGATTGATTGCTGGATTCCAAATCAGTGGAGTGCCTCATTTTGATCTAAAAGGAACCATAAACTATAGTTCTAATGGGGGTATAAGTTGGAATTTCGCATATGATCCCGCAGATCCAGGGTCGCAACTCAATCACCTTTGTTACAATCCGGTCGTTGGTAACTATGCCTACGCCTGTTATGATTACAAGTCCGGTGTTCAAGATGGTGGTTTTATGCGCAGCACTGATTATGGGGCTTCCTGGGAATTGAGCAGCACCGGACTACCACCAGATGACGTATTGTCTTGCGATGTTAATCCCCTTTCCGGAAATGAACTCTATGCTGGCACCAGGAGTCATGGGATCTATATCTCAACGGACTATGGCGCAACCTGGAGCACACTGCGTGCAATTTTCATCCCAGTAACGACGATAAAATTCGATCCCTCTGATCCCGACATCACCTATGCTGGAACCTCAGATGGTGTTCTGAAGACCACCGATCATGGCGCAAACTGGTCGTTCTGCAATACCGGGCTTCCCTATCTCTATATCACCGATCTCGGAGTAGACCCAGAAGAGCCAACGATTGTTTTCGGTCTGTGCCAGGAGGCGGTAAATTCATCTGAGAATAGATTTGTCTGCAGTGTTGACGGTGGAGCTCGCTGGTTGGATCTGACTGGAGAAATGACATTATATCTTCACGATGTAGAGGTCGATCGAGTGGCACCAACCGAGCCTGGTGATTTCTTTGCCGGGACAGATCATGGGGTCTATAAACTTTCACCCCCATGGATAAACAAGCACCTGGTCTCCTCCTCAGAAGATGCGACTTTTGCCAACAATGGTAAGAAGCTGGTCAGGAATGGTGATGTCCTCTGGTGCTCATATGAGTCCGGTGGTGCGATCTATGCGGTCAGGTCAACCGATTGCGGTCAGTCCTGGTCGAAGAAGATGGAGATCGGTGAGGGTTATTGTCCGGCCTTGGATCTACCTGAGGTTATGAT
>QNBE01000171.1 GCA_003645615.1 Caldifarciminota bacterium | reverse complement strand
CCAACTCCGATATATCCCCGTTTGAAAAAAAGGTCACGGATTAGATTCCGGTCATCAGCCCATACAACATAGACCCAGTCCTTGCTTACCGCAATATCCGGATCATAGGCGGAATGGTCTCCTAGTATAGTTAATCTTTCCTCATCAAACCAGGTCTGACCCTGATCAGTGGAAACCCGGAAGTAGATCTCAAAGGTATCATGTGGGGTGTGATCACGGGCATCCTCGTAAACTACGTAAACGGTATCGCCAACCACAAAAATCTCATTGCCATGTGCCCGATGGAGGTTGGTGAGCATCTGATAATCAGACCAGGTATCGCCATTATTGGTTGATTTTGCAAAGAAGATGTCTCCGGTCCAGGGATAGGGGGAGAATTTATAATCACACCATACAGCATATAAATTAGACCTACGGTCAGAGTTGAAGGCAGGCCTAAAACTATGGATACTATCGTATGGAGAGAGTAATAGTGTATCACTCCAGTTGTGGCCGAGATCGGTTGTGAAGTTGTAACCGATTTCCCACCAGACGCCAGGATATTCTATATGAACAGCATGAAGTCGACCACTATTGTAACGGAGATAACAGTGGGAAGGCTGCCCCAACCAGGTCGGTCCGAGGATCGTATCTGACCAGGTGGTGCCTCCATCAGAACTGAACCGGATTGAACCATATCGCCAGGTTGGACCATAGGACTTCTCTAAGAAGGCCTGGGTGATAACCGTATCACCAGGTCCAATTGCTATCTCGCCGGGCGGACCGTAATATAACCCAAGCGGTGGGGGGCTTAGCCTGATGATCGAATCCCAGCTCCGGCCTCCATCCCGACTCCGCCGATAGACTGGAATGCCGGCGTAGGTGGTTAGACCCTCGTCCATCCAGACTACATGAACGGTGCATCCCACCGCAGCAATATAGGGCAATATGGAACCCTGAGTATCGTAGGGAGATATCACCATAAGATCTGACCAGGTGAGGCCGGCATCAAAAGAAGAGAGAAAATAGACTTCATAGTTATCAGGTATCTGGGTATAGAAGACGATGTAGACCGTATCACCGCTACAGACAATCTTGGGTGAATAGACTCCCCAGTCTTCAGGCCAGTGGGTCAATTGCTTCTCCTCCTCCCACTGAATGAAGGAGGAAAAGCCGAACGAAACTATCAGCAAGAGAGATAGATGCCTCATGGTTTATCGCAAAAGATGAGACTGACAACCTTCCGATAATTCACTGTCTCCATCTGGATGAAGTAAAGGCCAGAAGGAAGGTTGAGTCTGAATATAAGCCGATGGTTGCCGGCATCAAGAATCCGATTGAGAAGATTGTCAACCATCCGACCGGTGATATCAAAGAGGCTGATTTTAACCCGGCTTCTCCGGCTGAGGGTATATTCGATGTTTATAACTCCACGGCTGGGATTCGGGAAGATATTTACTAATCCTGCCGGCGGTAATATTTCGGTGGTCTCACCCACCCGAAGGATTGAGTCCACCGGATAGAAATATACCCGGAAGGGGTTCTTGGTATCACCGTAGATACCAGGATCCTTATCCTCGAGATAGCTGATAATTAGCGTTCTTCTGCCCCCGATCATCTCGATATAGGGATGTGCGGAGGGAAATTCATCATCATGGTACTGGCCAGGTGGGGCACCAGGGGATTTACTACGGGTGATGTTGACCGCAGAATCTCCAACATTGCTGAGCCAGGTGAATCCGCCATCGGTTGAGGCAATACCATAGATGTCGCCATTATAATATCCGCTCTGAGCAGTATCAGCGTCAGAATAGCCAACAAATATGCAGTAGAGATAGTGATTGTCACGATCGATGGCTAAGGTCGGACGGTGGCAGGGTGGATTCTGAGCCAACCCCGGTAATTCCCACGGCTTTGTGACAAATCTAAGTCCGGTTGATGGTGACCAGTGCATGATCCAGGATCGGTTATTCAGCAATGCAGTATCCACCACCGTGAAGACGACATGGGGATCACCATTCTTGTCGAAAATCGGTCGGCAGTCGTTATCGGCGACTATCGTATCTGAGGTCGTAAAGTTGGTGATGTTCTGTCTACCCTGCCAGGTCTCACCGTAATCGGTCGAGATGTTGATCCAGACATTACTTCCGATATCGCTCCCAGGGATCGGCTCAAGCCAGACCATCATCACATAGCCAGGACTCTGCCACCGGTCGGCAAAAACATCATAGTCTAAGCCTGGGGCCTGATTATTAGTATTGACCAGCATTAGGTCGGTCCAGGTATAACCATCATCGGTAGACCTCGAGTAGTAGATATTATCCTCAGTCTGGAAGATGTGGCCGAGACAATGGAAGTAGTCCTTATCATCAATTGCAAATGATGGCCAGATCCAGTCCTTGGTGACATTCTGGGGGCAGCACTTATGCTCGGTAAAGTTGTACTGACCTGGTCCCTCATCGACCGCAATCCAGCAGGAGTAGTTCTCGCCAGATACCTGCTGGTGGTAGGCACAGACCCCGGCACCACTCGATTTCACCCCCAAAGCAGCATAGCCCGATCTTTCCGATGAGACCGGCTCAGCACCATACCAGGGCCCGCCTGCCTCTTTGAAGTTGTAGGCACACTTCCGGTCCGGATAGGGATAGGGCTCATGGGCACGCCAGAAGTCAACATGGGCGCCTGAGGCGCCATCAAACCAGACCATCTGTCTCGTATTAGCCGAAGACTGGAAGTCGATGTAGGTCCAGCCGACCGAGTCGCCGGGAGAGGAGATAAACAGCAATATCAGCAACTTCATAATGATCCTCCTTCTGAATTTAGCCGGTCCGGGGTCCAGCCCGGCGGATCGGCGGAGGCGAGACTAAGCACTATGCCGTAGGCAGTAAGGAGTATTATCCCCTTTCTATACATCAATACCAGTCTAATCATCATACCTCCCCTGTCAATGGTTTTTCACCCTCCCCCAGCCCCTCCCATCGAGGGAGGGGAGAAGAAGGAGATCCCGAGAGTAAAAAATTCTCCCCTCCATGAGGACCTCTCTTCAAACTCCTCCCCCTTGATGGGGGAGGT
>QNBE01000170.1 GCA_003645615.1 Caldifarciminota bacterium | reverse complement strand
TTTATATGTTGGACCAGCTTCAATTACGGTGGCCGATTACAACAATGATGGATTGTTAGATTTCTTTTTCTACAAGAACCGCCGCGATGAGTTTGGCTATAATCAGTTTGTAGCGGCCATGTATATTAACATCGGTACGTCCACAGATCCTGATTTTAATCCCCATGATATGGCCCCTAATCTGGACTTTACGGCCCTCTTTCAGGCTGCTGGAATTTACTGTAATTGGGCCGGTGACCACCTTTGTTCCGTGGATATCGATCAGGATGGAGATGTCGATGTTTTAATTATTAGTCAGGATAAAATCTTTTTAGTTCGTAATCCTGGGACCGATAACTTTGAGATAGATAATTTTGAAATATCAGAATTAAATTATGACCAGCGCACAGGCTTTACTATAGGTCGGGGAGGTACTTCGGTAGATGCGGCTGACTTTGATAAAGATGGTGATATTGATGTTATTGGGGGGACGGTCAATGATGTTCCCTATTTAGTTTATTACGAAAATGATGGCACCGGATTTTTTACCCGCAAAGAAATTCTTATTCCCAATCCCAATTGTACCGGAATTGTGGCCACTTGTGTCCGGGATTTTAATATGGATGGCTGGGTGGACATTTTTGGAGCTACAGACCGGTGGAATGCTGGCAATGAGGCTCGGATGTGGTTTTATAAAAACAATGGACTTTACACCGATCCTGATACAGGAGATACGACCCTTGATTTGGAATTTCGCTGTTTGAATAATTGCCAGCCCATTTTGCCTCCTCCCCATGACGTAGATATGAGTGCTGTGCTGGATTATGACCAGGATGGTGACTACGATGTTATTTTAGCTGACGCCAACCATTCGGGGGATTATTATTTGATTATAAATGAATTAGCCCCAGTCTACACCACTTCAGGTGAAGCTCGTTCTACTTCCTATACTGGAGATTTGGACCCCCGAAGGTACGCCATTACCAAAGTTAAAGTGACTCGCTTGCAAATGGGAATTTTGGGTCATTCTAGCGAAGGTTTACGAGTCGACTTGTATGTCTCTAACGATGGAGTTAACTGGGAGTTTTACGCCAGTTATGAAGGCGATGAAATTCAAAATTATAATGGTTTGGCCTGGCATACATTCAATCACTTTGGAAGTCGTTTCATGTGGAAAGCCCTTCTTTCAGCAGAAGAAGATGAAATGGAAGAATATGAAGGAGCTTCTTTTGAAACCCCCATTATCAGAGAGATTCGGTTTAGGTTTGCTTATGTGGAACGCCGGGAGTATGCCCGGACATCGGTGGCGACTCAACTAGTGGATGAGCAAGGACGTCAGTTAAAATTAATTATCGCCGGAACCTTTTATTTCCCCGGCTGGCAAGGACATCTTCGGGCTTATGATGTAACTCAGATGCCAATGTTAAATACTTCTTATTCCGAACTCCGAACTATTACTCGTTCCGATTTAACTGCTCCCAGCGGTCGAGAAATTGTGGCCAGCGGGGTTACTATTCGTTGGGATGCGGGTGAATTGTTACAGAATCGTTCCCCTGATGACAGGGTAATTTATACTGCTTTACCTGATAGTAACGGTGATCTAACTAGAATTGAATTTACGGCCGCCAATGTTTCGCAATTAGCCCCTCTCCTCAATGATCAGCAAAATGATAATGTCGGCTTAATCAATTTTGTTCGGGGTGAAGGTCGTTATTGGAAATTAGGCGATATTAACCATTCTAATCCTATTGTAGTGGGACCACCTAGTGGGGCAGTCAGTCAGATGGGTGAAGGTTATGACCAATTCTTATTAGATTACAGTGATCGGCGAAAGGTTCTTTATGTGGGAGCCAATGATGGTATGCTTCATTGTTTTGACGTTTTAACCGGAGAAGAATTATGGGCCTTTATCCCCTATAATTTATTGCCCAAGTTGAGAAATATGCGGGCTGTCGATAACGCCACGGGCTCTCGTTATTTTGTCCGGGATGTCTATGTTGATGGAACTCCCACCTCTGCAGATGTTTACATTGATGCTGATGGGGATGGTAATAAAGAATGGCGGACTATCCTTCTTTGTGGACAAGGGGCCGGCTACGGGAGTTCGGTGGCCGGAGGCCTGAATTATTATTTTGCCTTAGACATAACTGACCCTGAAAATCCCCAGCCTCTTTGGGAGTTTACCCACACACAATTAGGAGAGACATGGTCTGTGCCGGCGATTGGCAAAATTATGAAAAATGGCGAACCGACTTGGGTAGCTTTTGTTGGTTCAGGTTATGATAATAATTCAGATCACCGCACAGGTAATCGGTTTTACGCCATAGATCTAGAAACAGGTCAACAATTCTGGCTGTTTAATGCCGGAGAAGTAAAGACGAAAGACGAATTAGGCTGGAACATTAAAAACACCATTCCTTGTTCACCATCTACAGTAGATATAGACGAGGATGGTTTTGTGGATCGAGTCTATGTGGGTGATTTGGATGGACGTTTGTGGAAAATAGATGTTTCCCGCGAATTTCGGCGGAGCCAAGATTGGCAGGCGGAAGTCATTTATGAGGACCACCACAATTATCCGATAATCAGTAAGCCAGCGGTTTGGATAAACGCCACAGTGGAGTCCCCTGTTCCTAGAATTTACTTTGGGACAGGAGGTGATGACCGAGCTCCTGATGATGTGACTTATAGTTTTATCGCTCTTCTGGATGGCAACCGTCCTGAAGTAGAGTGGTTTATCGGGGATCATCGCGAATTGAATCTCAATTCCAGTTTGGACAAGGGTGATCTTGGTGTAGGAGAGAAGGTGTGGGCCGATCCCAAAATTGCTGATTATATTGTCTATTTCAGCACTTTAACCGGGAGCATAGAGAGTGTTGATCCTTGCGAGAGTTTAGCCGGAATAGGAAAACTTTATGCTCGTTATATTGTAGCTAAAGCAGGTAACCCAATTGGCAGTACGGCTTTCCGGACTGCTGCGGGGCCAGCCGAGGCTCTCAATCTGGAAATAAAGACCCGTTCAGCCGTGACAATTGGTGAGAGTGAACGAGTTCAAGGACAAACCAGAAAGCGGGAAGTCTATATTCAGGAATATAACTCCACTCTCCAGCGG
>QNBE01000169.1 GCA_003645615.1 Caldifarciminota bacterium | reverse complement strand
GCCTTCGCCACTATTGGTCCGGGCCTACTGGAGACCAGGCAAGTGGTCGAAGAGGGTGTCATTGATAAGGTCGGGGGAAGGCCCTTGAGAATTCCGCCATCACCCCTGCTGATCCTTTTGGGTGCTACTTTCCTTCTCCTCATTCTCCTCCTTCCTTCCCGAATTGCCGGCTATCTGGGTGTCCTGCTCTGGCTCTCATTCTTCTTCATCTTCGATCCGATCAATGGACGGCGTGGTAATCGGTCGATAATAACTGAAGCATCCCGGGGTAAATATCACCTTCTCCTAAGTTTACTTCTGGCTGGAATCATCTGCGGATTCTTATGGGAGTTCTGGAACTACTGGGCCCGGGCCCGGTGGGTCTACTCTTTACCTTACTCCTTTGGTCCCAGGATCTTTGAGATGCCGCTTTTTGGCTATCTCGGCTTTCCTCTCCTTGCTTTGGAGTATTTTGCTTTCTATAGCCTAAGCTTTGGCTGGAAAGGGGGTGAAGATGCCCATTATAACGATTGAAGGTCCACCGATTGGGGTGGAAAAGAAGCGGGAGCTGGCCCGTCGGCTCACTAAGGTTGCTGAGGATATCTATGGGATCAAACATATCATCGTTCTGATCCGTGAGAATAAGCCGGAGAATGTTGCCTCGAGTGGAGAGCTCATCTGCGATAAGAAATCAAAGAGGTCAGAATGAAGATCGGTATCGCCCAGCTCAATCCGGTTGTTGGAGACTTCCAGGGCAATCTCAAGAAACTTGAAGAAGCCCTGGCTAAGGCAGAGTGTGACTTATTGGTATTCCCAGAGCTCTTCCTCACGGGCTACCCCCCGCGTGACCTGCTTGAACGGCCAGGTTTTATCCAGCGGGCCGAGGTGGCAATTGATGAAGTCGGGAGACTTTCTCAACGTTATCCCGAGATGGGTCTCATCATTGGTGCCCCGCTCAGAGAAGGGGAGCGACTTTATAATGCAGCCCTTCTGATCTCAAAAGGAGAAATCATCGCGATCCAGGCCAAGTCGCTCCTTCCCAACTATGATGTCTTTGATGAGATGAGATATTTTACTCCCGCTGAGGAGGTTAAACCGGTGGAATTTAAAGGAAAGAGGTTGGGGATTACAATCTGTGAGGATGCCTGGAATGATCCGCAACTCGGGGTCAGCCGAAGATACCATTATGATCCGGTCGCCAATCTGGCTCAAAAAGGGGTGGATCTCTTTATCAATATTGCCGCCTCTCCATTCTCGATTGGAAAGGAAGAAATCCGGTTCCGGATCATAAGATATCACGCCCGGAAGCATAGCCGCCCCTTCATCTTCATCAATCAGGTTGGTGCCAATGATGAGCTCATCTTCGACGGTCGTAGTATGTGTCTGGATGGGGAGGGGAGACCGATTGCCGTTCTTCCTCCGTTTAAGGAGGCAATCGAAGTTATCGATATCAGAACCGAGAAGCGATGTCACTACCAACCCCAGGATCGGATTGAGAGTGTCTATGAGGCCCTGGTTCTCGGCATTCAGGACTACATGGGGAAATGTGGTTTTACCCGTGCAGTGCTGGGCCTTTCCGGTGGCATCGACTCATCAGTCACCGCCTGCTTAGCCTGCGAGGCGATCGGGGCGAAGAATGTCCTGGGGGTTGCGATGCCCTCACCTTACTCATCTCCGGAGAGCGTCGATCTCGCCCAAAAGCTGGCTTCCAACCTCGGCATCCAACTGGAGGTGATCTCCATCACCGATGTTTACGAGTGTTATCGAAAATCGTTATCGCCATCCCTGCAACTCGGTAATGGGGTCGATATCACCCTTGAGAACATCCAGGCCCGAATCCGGGGTAACATCCTGATGGCAATCTCCAACCGATTTGGCCATCTGGTGCTTTCGACCGGCAACAAGAGTGAACTGGCGGTTGGCTACTGCACCCTCTATGGTGATATGACCGGTGGTCTGGCAGTAATCTCTGATGTTCCCAAGACGATGGTATATCAGCTTGCCGAATATATCAACCGTAAGAGGGAAATTATACCACAAGAGATTATTGATCGCGCACCTTCGGCCGAGCTAAAACCCGACCAGAAGGATCAGGACACCCTCCCCCCCTATGAGATCCTGGATCAGATCCTCTATCACTATATTGATGAACATAAGACCCAGCAGGAGATTGTTAAAATGGGTTTTGATCCTGAGGTTGTCCAATGGGTGGTGAGGGCGGTAAATCGAAATGAGTATAAACGGCGTCAGGCCGCCCCCGGACTAAAGGTAACAACCAGGGCCTTCGGAGTCGGCTGGCGGATGCCGATTGCAGCGAGATACAATGTTTGAGTCGTGAAGTTTTTATGATTGTTGAGATTTTCTCGGCAATCGTCTTCATTCTGATCATTCTGGTCTGGCGCGATGCCCGGCGATTTCCATATTATCACAAAAAATATGGCTCCTATCGCCCGGGTCGGATCGATTTCCGCTATTTATGCCCTGAGTGTTATGGAAGTGAGTGTCTTCGGGAATTAGTCGATCCCAAAAACCGTGTTATTGGCTATCACTGCGGTTATTGCGGTAAGTATTTTTGGGATAAGGATCAAGTAATGCGGAGTAATGCCATCATCAGGGAAGAAGTCAAAGATGATTTTATCAAGTTTATGAAGCTATATCGTAAGATGGGTGAGAAGATACAGGTCTTCATAGATGGATGGTTACTCATCGAAGATGGTGAATGGCTTTTTGAGCATAAAGGGGGGGAGATAAGTTTCTTAGCACCTTCTGATCGTGCTGAGTATCTTCGCTTCCTGGTCCCCAGGTGGTCTGGCGGCATCTTTGAGGTGGCAAGAATGGTTGAAATTCCAAGCAGTCCGGATAAGTTGACGGTGTATATGAAAACCAACCTATGGGATGGGGAATGATTCCTATTCAGGGTAGCGCTTGACAATTGTGAGGCACATGTTATAATTTAGTATGAAATGGTTGATTTCTGGTTCTCTAAGCACACTTAAGTGTGAAAGGGGGATAGCTCATGGGTCAAGGTAGGTTTTTGGTTTTAATACTGCTCCCGCTTTTACTCTTTGGCGGGGTGATTGAGAAGGGTCTTTCTTTCCCATTGGGGGATCTTTGGTTCGGTGAGGATCATGGGTATGATGTGGTTCGGCTCAAGGGTTGTGTGCCGCTTACTG
>QNBE01000168.1 GCA_003645615.1 Caldifarciminota bacterium | reverse complement strand
TCTCCACAGCCAGTTCCTGGAGAAAGGTCTCCTCCTGGTACTATCGAATCTGCCATCCCAAACTCGTGGCTGATTCCACGATCCGATCGCTGGTTGAAGAACTACTTAAAGGAGCAACATCCCGGAAAGATTCAATTACCAGACTTTATCGTTTTGTCCAGAGAAAAATTCGATACGTTGAGACCAGGCTCATCGGTAAGAAAGGTGGGTATGAGCCAGCCCCGATCAACTTTACCCTCAAAAATCGTTATGGTGTCTGCCGAGACAAAGCGGCTCTCCTCGCGGGAATGTTGCAAACTGCCGGTTTTGATGCCTATATGGTTCTCACCAATCCGGTCTTTCGGGTCGAAAAGGATATCCCAGCCCCCAGCCAGTTTAATCATGCAATTGTTGCTCTCGATGAGAATGGAGAATTCACCTTCTTCGATCCGACTGCGGAATGGTCAGTCGAATATCTTACTCCTGTTGAAGATGATCAAGAAATCTTGGTTTGTACCCCAGAAGGTCGCGATCTTGAGAAGACACCAAAGAGATCACCAAGTGTGAATCTTAGTGAGACTGAGGTCACGATTAAAATTGATAACGACCGCTCTGCGAAGGTGAAGATTGCAATCACGGCCAGAGGGGTAATCGATCGGGGAATGAGAACGTTTCTGAAGGTCTTCTCCGAGGAACGGTTGAAGCAGATAATCACTGGTGCCTTTAAATCAAAGTTCCCCGAGGCTAAGGTTGTATCACTCCTCACTTCGGATCCCGAAGACCTCACCCGACCGGTGACGATGACCATCGTCCTCACCATACCGGATTTCGCCACCAAGATCGGAAAGGAATGGCATATTGGCGGCACTATTGGGGAACTTCGGATGAGATTCGGATTCAGTAAATCAGCTTTCAGCTTGGAATCGAGACGTTATCCTGTTAACCTGAGGATCATTAGCACCAATCGAATCAGGACGATTATCACCTTTCCCAGAAAACTACGGATTTCGAGCCTCCCTAAGGATCTCAATTTGAGGACCCGAGATATCGAAATTACAATCAACTACCGAAAAAAGGCTTACAAAATCATCAGCGAAGAGATATTCCAGATTAAATCAGAGCGAATCCCACCAGAGCGGTATCAGGAGAATAAAGAGCTAATTGAGCGTTATGAGAGAAAGCGGCGAGAGACAATTATTCTGGAGGAGAAATGATTATTGTTCTTTTTCTCTTAAGTAATTTCCTTACCGGTGCCTCGGCAGTTTTTGAGAAAGACCTCACAAAGATTACAATAAAGAAAGATCACCACTGGGAGGTGACAAAGGAGATTGTCCTCCACATCATAAGTTACCGGGGTCGAGAAAAGTTTGGCAACCTCATGGAACGGTATAATAAAGAGGAAGCCAAGGTTGAAGTTCTAACTGCAAAGACGATCTCACCTGAAGGCAGAAGTTTCGATGTGGAAAAGAAAGCAATCGGCGATTTGAGTACCGTTGAGGCCCTGCTCGCACCAAAGTATACTAAAAGCCGGATGAAGACAATTGCCTTCTCCCGGGTAGAGGATGGGGCCCGGATCATATTTAAAATCAGAAAGGTCGGACGGAAGAAACGTAAATTTTTTTGCGGTCGGAAGGTGTTCCAGAAAGATGAACCTGTGATTCATTCCGAGCTTGATATTACTTCACCGATACCACTCTATTTTTACACTATCGGTCCGGTGACAATAGATTCAACTGTTGATAAGAGAAGAAATTTCTACCATTACCGCTTCAGCTGTGATTCACTACCACGGGTTAAGGAAGAACCAGCCCGGGTTGATATCGATGAAATTTCCCCCCGGGTCTATTTTTCAAGTTTTACAAATTGGTCAGAGGTCGCCGACTGGCTCCGGGAAAAGTTTTATTCTGCCGTAAAAGCTAAGGGTGACCTGGCTCGAAAGGCAATGGAACTTACTTCTAATCTCGGCCGCAAAGAGAAGATCGAAAAGATCTACGACCTGGTTACCCGGGACTGGCGTGATGTTCCTCTCACAATAAAGGAGGCTGGATTCGAACCAACCCCTACCGAGGAAGTTTATCGGCAGCGTTACGGTGACAACAAAGACAAATGTCTCCTCCTGATATCGATGTTAAGGGCAGTCGGTATCAATGCCTATCCTGGCTATGTAGCTCGGGAGCTGATTAAGGGCCTTCCCTCCTTAGAATATTTCGATCATATGGTAGCAGTGGTCGATCTCCCTTCCGGCCAACTCTTCCTCGATCCCTCTATCCCAGAACAGGTCAAAATTAAAGCTGGTATCCACAGCATTCTCAACGGCTTTAATCAAGGCTTCCCTCTTCTCCCCGATCTTACCGGTCGATATGTTCTTATCGTGACCCTTGATACCTTTAAATTCGCCAAAATTTCTAACCCAATCCCGGCCGATTTTACCTCTAAGCTTTCCTTTGATATTTCCATCGATAGTAGTGGCGCCATCTCTGCCTCCCTCAATGCTTCACTAACTGGCATTCCCGCAATTCGCATTCGTTCCATCTATAAAGATAAGACCCAGCCGGAAAGGAAAATCAAACTGGAAGAGGTATTATCCAGGATTAAGACCGGAACCAAACTCCTCGATTGGCAGATCGAAAATTTGAATGAGCCGAGAAAAAAAGTGACGATATCGGCAAAATTTTATTCTCCTGACTATGGAGTAATCGAAGGAAATCGGATGCGAATATCCCTCTTTCCCTGGCTTTGCCTTGATGATTTCAGCAGCTATTTTTCTGTCGATCAGAGAGAATACACATTGGATGCGATCTCACCACGGTGTTACCGATATCGATTCATGATCTCGCTTCCTAAGGGTTACCAACCATATTATCTCCCTGATTCGCTCACAGAGTCTGATTCTCTCATAACGCTAAGGATTATCACCCATTCAAGTTCGAACTCGGTTACGATAGTGAAGGAGATCGAATTCAAAAAGCGTTTTTATTCATCTGAGGAATATAGCCATCTCTTTGAGCTTTGGTCCCAATTTTATCGTCCGGAAACGAACCTTATTATCGTCAAGAGAGATTAGTAATAGTATTCTGGATAACGAGTTGGCAGATTGAAAAGTCTTCCGATCATCGATTTGAAATCCTCGGCCAATGAGTAAAGTGGTGTTGAGAGGTCAATCGAGAGTCCCACCATCACCTTCTGGTTCATATTGGCACCTAATTGAATAGTAATAATG
>QNBE01000167.1 GCA_003645615.1 Caldifarciminota bacterium | reverse complement strand
TCGATCCCGGGATCGACCTCTGCCTCATCCCGGAGCTGAAGGCCGATCTCAAGCGGGGCTATGATGAGAAGATCAAAGCGAGGATCCAGGAGAAACTTCTGGATTCGATCCAGGATCTCGACCTCCTCATCGTCCACAATATCCTCAGCATGCCCCTCAACCTCTCGGCCACGGCAGCAATTGTGGAGCTGAAGGATGAGATTCCGATTATCGCCTGGGTCCACGATCTCGGCCGATTTGATCCTCAATACCGATTTGGTGAGGGCTATCCATGGACCCTGCTCCAGAAGAGGGTTGAAGGTATCACCTATGTTGTCATCTCTGAGTATCGGCGGCAACAGATCGAGGAGCTCTTCGGTCCCGGCAGGATCGATGTGATCCCGGATGGGGTCGACATCTTCCGGATCGCCGGCTGTGATCCGGAACTGGCCCGGATCATCAGCCCCTATCTCGATTATGGCCCGATCGCTCTCATGCCGGGCCGGATGGTCCGGAGAAAAAATTTCGAGTTGGCAATCAGGATTACCGCCGCACTAAACGAGAAGGGGCCATTTACCCTCTTCATCACTGCACCGATCGATCCCCACAATCCAGATACCAAGAGCTACCATGATGAGCTCAATCAGATGATCAACAAGTATGATCTCCACAAGCAGGTGGTCTTCCTTTCGGAGAAGATCAACCTTACCGACTGGAGCCGGATCCGCTCCCTCTATCTCCTCACCGATCTCCTCCTTCTGACCTCCAAGATCGAGGGCTTCGGGCTACCACTGATCGAAGCGGCCGTCCTCAAAACCCCTGCCTTTGTCACTACCATCCCTCCCTTGGAGGAGATTATCGGATCAACCCAGACCTTCCACTTCCCCCTCGATAGTGATCCGACCGAAGTCGCCCGCAAGATCCACCACCACCTCTACCACTCCCCGGTCTTTCAACTCAAGCGGCGGATCATTGAGGAATACAGCTGGGAAAGGATCTACCAGCGAAAGATAAGGCCTCTGATTCTCAGACTATCTCAAGAAGTTCAATCTCAAAGATGAGATCCCTTCCAGCTAAGGGATGGTTGCCATCCAAGGTGACCGAATCCTCCGAGACCTCAACAATCCTCACCCTCAGCGGTCTGCCATCGGGTTGCCGGAAGACGAGCTCCATCCCCAGTTTGGGAGTGATTGATGGTGGAAACTCCGACCGGAGAACCGTAACAACCAGCTCTTCCCGGTGGGGACCGTAGGCCTCCTCCGGACCGATCCGGACCGTCTTCGATTCTCCCGGAGCCATCCCGAGCACGGCTCGCTCAAACCCGGGGATTATCTTCCCCTCTCCGAGGGTGAATTCCAGTGGTTCCCGATCCCGGGAGGAGTCGAAGATACGGCCATCTTCAAGTCTGCCAGTATAATGGACCTTGACCGTATCACCATTCTTCGCCTGTAACATCCTTACTCCTTTCATGCTCAAATCACGAGCATATACTATGCTAAGCGGTTATCCGATTTCGGCAAGACTTTTCTCTTCCCGCCTTCTTTGAGTGAGGGTGACTTTTAATCAGATCCAAGGCGAGCCAATGATATACCATTTCACCCTGATCTGGCTTTGCGATTTGAGTCCCTCCAGTTGATCCATCCTCACCGATCCCTCTCAGCAGAGATGTTCGGATTCAGCCAACTAAGACATCCTCTTCTGAGTAGCGATAGGTGACCGGCTTGGGGAAGCCAACGAGAGAAAGGCCGATTGCCAAGGGGCCAACCCTTCCGATGAGCATGGTTATCGAGAGGACGACCTTTGCTACTGTGGAGAGGGAGAAGGTTATCCCCAGGGATAGACCAGCGGTAGCAAAGGCAGAGGTAACCTCGAAGACAATCTTTAAGAAAGGGGCCGATTCAGTAAGGGAGAGGATCATGATATCGATGATGAGAAGGAGGAGGGCACAGACGGCAATGGCATAGGCCTTCTCTATGCTTCTTTTCGGTAATCTTTTCTTAAAGATGTTCAGATCACTCCGCCCCAGGAGGAGGTTAACAACCGAGAGGAGGATGAGGCCGAAGGAGGTGATCTTTATCCCCCCCGCAGTGCTGCCCGGACCAGGTCCGATATACATGAGCAGGATCAGGATGAAAACAGCAAGCAGGGACATCTCATTGAGGTCGATGGTCGAGAACCCGGTTCCGGTAAGGGCGGAGACCGGCTGGAAGATCGAGACCAATAGATTCTGATTCGGGCTAAAACCGATCCCGAGCTGGGAGAGATAGGTGAGAACGATTGATATGAGGAGGGTGATCGCAATTGCGATGAGGACAAGTTTGGAATGGAGGGAGATCGATCCCCTCAACCCTTTAACTTTTCTGATCAGATACTGATAGCCATCATAGAGGACGAAGAAACCAACCCCGCCCAGAATACAGAAGATGAGGACAAGGTGGGCAAGGGGATTATTCTGATAGGCCTGGAAGTTGGTGGTGAAGGTGGAGAAACCAGCAGTGCAGAAAGCTGAGACTGAGTGGAAGATTGCATGGTAGATCGCCCTGGTGGTGGGAAAATCATTCCGGAAGACAAAATAGAGGAGGACGGAACCGATCGCCTCGAAGATGAAGGTGAATATTATCACCATCCGGGCATAGCTGGCTGCTTCACCGAGCCGGGCACCGGCCATCGCCTCCTTGAACAGAAGCTTCGTCTTGAGTGAGGCCCGTTGCCTAAGACCGGTCACGATCAGAACGATAAAGACCATATAGCCGAGTCCTCCAAGCTGGAAGAGGGCGAGGATGACAATCTGACCGAAGAGGCTGTAGAAGGTGCCGGTATCGACAACAATGAGGCCGGTGGTCGTTGTGGCTGATGCGGCCGTAAAGAGGGCATCGACATAGGAGTTGAACTCTCCCGAGGCGGTGGCGATCGGCAGAGAGAGGATGATCGAACCGATGATGATGACCAGAGCAAAACCACCAACCAGGACCTGGACCGGGGTGAGCCGGTTAATAATATGGGCGAACATAGATTCAGGATAAGTTATGCGCCCGGTTTGTCAATATCCTGACAACCTGATCCCTCTCCAGTTTTGAAACCGCTGAACAAAGGACGTAATCTTAGGACATGAGACGATAGTTATTTTCCTTAAATCCTTAGCGCTGCCGCCAGATCCGGGGATTGAATCCGGGCCGGTTCCGAAGAACCATCGTCTCCCCAGAGGGGGCCAGAATATAAAGAC
>QNBE01000166.1 GCA_003645615.1 Caldifarciminota bacterium | reverse complement strand
GCATATAGTCTGTTGACGAATATACTACCGGCGAGAACCCCAAGAAAAGCAGCTTCCAAAGCTTGGCTTTCGATATAATACCGATTTCGGGGATCCTTTAGCTTCCATCTTACTCGGTGTAGTTGCAACAAACCGCTGGTGAGAAAAAGGATAAATAAACCGAGCCCCGCAAATCCCCAATCGGATCCCGCCAGGAGATAAGTATTATGAACTGTCCGTAACTGCCCACCGTGTCTTTGAACAACCTCTGGTATATAGACCGGGCTTAAAAGGTCAAATCCTCCTCCTCCCACCCCTAGAGGATGATCCAGCATGAGCCTCCATGCACCCTTCCACGTCTCCAACCTCTCCTGTGCGGTATCAACCTCCGTTGGCTGGTGAAGGGTGGTTATCCGTTCGATAAAGCGCTGATCAACGAGATTGAAGAAGAGAACAATTCCTAGCACAGCGATTAAGATAACCTTAAACTTCAGACTCCTCATCCCTAATATCAGCATCATGAAAGCAGTTACCGATAAAGCTATGACACCGCCTCGGCTGCTGCATAGGATGATAGTGTTAAGCAGGAACGGAGCGACTATAATACTTAATACTTTCTCCCATTTCCTGCCAATGAAAAGATAGAACCCGACAAACGAAAAGGGAATTATCATCAATAAAGGTAACATGTTTGATTCTTTCGTATCAGGACCCCCGATCCCTTCAAGTCTTCCATGTAATAAGCTTGGAGCCCGATAAGCCCGCCATCCGAGCAGGAAGCACCCCAGAATGATAGCCCATATAAACAACCTATATTCCCTCTCAGCTTGGACGATTTTAACTATAAGGAAATATAAAACGGCAAACTTAACGAATTTTATCAGATAGAACTGGCTTTCCTCCACCGACACGGCCGATGTATAAGTTACAAAAACCATAATTCCTATTAAGGCCAGCATCCATTTAAAGGAGGAAGCCTTTGTCTTCCTAAATTTACTTTTGTGTAATATGAAGGAAATCAAGGTGATTAAGGCTATAAAAAAAGACCAGCGAAGACGAGGTAGTCCCCTTCCCCACCGGTAAAGGGGAGGATGATTAAAATAATCGAAAAGATATGTTAATAAACCATAGATCGGATGTTTTACCAGAGCTAGGATAGCTCCACCAGAATATATTAAAAGCCATGCAATAGCGGTTTTAGACATAAAACACCTTCTCACTTATTAGCCATTATCACTACAGTCGCGCATAACCTCTTCATTCCAGGGATAGAACATAACAAATCATCTATAATTCTGAGGTATCTATATACAATTGCCGGATGTGAATATAAGGCTAATAATCTATGTCCTTTTACCTTGACATTATTATCAAACGATTGCCTTATTATCTTTAAATCAGAGATTCTTAAGGGTTTTTCTCCAGGGCTATATCTTTGAGGGCGAACCTTCCTATAGGCCCATACCAGTGGATGATAGGCTAAAGGCTCGATAAAGACCGCCCTACCCCCTTCTTTGAGAACTCGATGTATCTCCTTTATAGCCCTCGGTAAATCTGTATGGTGAAGTATAGATTGCCCAAAGACCATATTGAAAAAATCATTCTTATAGCTTAGACTCTCAATCTTCATAACCCCTAGATGTATCCTGTCTTCCAGCTGATTATCTTCAGCAAACCTTCGAGCGACCTGAATACTTCCCTCTGAGATATCACATCCCCAAACCTCAGCTCCTCCTCTAGCAAAATAAACACAAACGTTCCCAACACCACATCCTATCTCAAGTATTTTCTTCCCCTTAACATCGCCTATAAACTCACAAACCTCTCCCATGCCCTTCCGGTTGAAATAATAACAGTAATCTCTTCCAGGAGCTATTATCAAGCTTCTAGAAGGTGGATACCTTTTAGCAACAACCTCATCCCAGTGCTTACCCTCTAGATCCTCCGCTTTTTCACCTTTAAGCGATACGGTATAAGACATCATTCAACTTCCCTACCCTCACCCTTCTCAAGCTAAAATAGTGGTCCGAAAACGCAACAAGCCCTTCCTCAGAGGTGACAGCTGATAGAAAACCGATCTCCTTGATATACCCTTCCGTTTTTTCAGAAAAATATATATCACATCCTCCATTTGGATAGGAGAAATGTTTCACCTCAATCCCCAGCTTACGCTCAAGCGTCTGTTTACAAAGTTGAACCTCTCTATAAGCCTCTTCAGGTTTGGCGTTCGGCAGGTTAGCATGGCTCATCGTATGCCCGCCTATCGTCATACCGTTTTGAACCATCTCGCGCACCTGATCCCAAGAGAGCATTACAGGAAGATCAGGAAGCTTAGATCGAACCTCATCCCATTTAAGCTGAGAGCGAAGTTGATCCATCACTCGAGCCCGTGTTTCGAGATCGTTGGATTTAATGAGCCACATCAGATCTCGCATCACCTTATATCGGTTGGAATCGGTCAATCTGAACCGATGGTTTTCCCCATCGACTTCAACTTCAAACTCGCCCTTTGTCGTGAACTTTATCAATTGATATACCTCGGCAAGCCATAAGGGCTGCTCATCACCTATACATCCCACCACCAGGTAGAACGTCCCCGTTGCTCCGTATTTTTTCAGTATCTTATACGCTATATAATTATCGGCATAACCGTCATCGAACGTGAACACAATGGCGTTTTCAGGAAATTGTCGCCCTTCTCTTATGCAATCCACAACTTCGTCCATCGAGATGACGTTATACCTCTTGGTGAAGTATCTCACATGCCTTTCAAACTCCTTGGGGGATATCACTATCGAGGGCACAGCATAGAAGTTCCTTCCGGGATCCTGTATCGAGTGATAACGGAGTATCGCCACCTTATCGCTCGGTCGGAGACGTCTCATCAGCGAAAAAACACCGGTGTAAAATAGCGAAGCTTTTATGATTGGTGATGCTGATCGTCGAAGTCGTCGAAACATCGTCGAAAAGCCGTCTAAGTCGTTGAAAATCGTGTCATGACTTTCACGATTTTAACGGTTAACCTTCCATGTCACCGGTTGCCTGTTGAACATCCCTTTAAAAAAACCCAGGATCGAAGCAGCGCTCTCAACGCAGAGACTCTTTGGAACGGAGAAAACATGGACCTTTAAGAAAACACCAAGCAGCGCAGCTAGATAAAACGCTCCCTGAAATATCGCTGCAATATGATAAAACCCGAATCCTATTTCCATCATTATTAGCTTTATATTTGTCAGGAACAACGCTATT
>QNBE01000165.1 GCA_003645615.1 Caldifarciminota bacterium | reverse complement strand
GGGGGAGGAAGGGGGAGTATCGGGACCTCTTTGCCAAACTGAGCCGGAAGGGCTATGTCCGGGTCCGGATCGATGGGAAGATCTACTCACTCGATGATCCCCCCACCCTGGCCAGATATAAGAAGCACACCATCGAGATCGTCGTCGATCGGATCATCAATCGGAGTGGAATCAGAAAGCGGGTGGCCGACTCGGTCGAGATCGCCCTGAGCGAAGGGGAAGGTTTGGTCTCGGTCTTAGTTGATGATGAGGTCCGACAGTTCTCCCAGCACTTAGCCTGCATCGACTGCGGAATCAGCTATGAAGAGATCTCACCGAGGATGTTCTCCTTCAACTCGCCCTACGGGGCCTGCCCCAAGTGTGATGGCCTCGGCACCAAGATGGAGATCGATCCCCAGAAGGTGATCATCAATCCTGAACTCTCGATCCCGGAGGGGGCGATCGGCCCCTGGGGTGAGCCGAGCCGTTGGACAATGATGCTGCTCGAAGCGCTCTCCCGCCACTACCATTTCGATCTCGACACCCCCTATAAGGATCTACCCGACCACATCAAGGAGATCATCCTCTATGGCTCGGAAGAACCAATCAGGGTGAGCTATACGAGACGGGATGGAACCGGCCACGGGGTATTTGAGGAGTATTTTGAGGGGGTAATCCCAAACCAGATGAGGCGGTATCGGGAGACCGAATCGACCGTCATCCGTCAGGAGATCGAGCGGTATATGACCATCTCTCCCTGTCCCGCCTGTAAAGGGGCCCGACTCCGACCCGAATCCTTGGCGATAAAGATCAAGGGGAAGAATATCTATGAGCTGACCCGGCTCTCGATTAAGGAGGTGAGCGATTTCTTCCTGAAGCTGAAACTAACCGGCAGGGAGGAGAAGATTGCCGGGGAGCTCTGTAAGGAGATTCTCAAACGGCTCAGCTTCCTCTCCCAGGTTGGTCTCGACTATCTCACCTTGGATCGGACGACCGAATCCCTCTCAGCCGGTGAGGAGCAGAGGGTGAGGTTGGCCAATCAGATCGGATCCGGTCTGGTCGGGGTGCTCTATATCCTTGATGAGCCATCGATCGGTCTCCACCCCCGTGATAACCACCGTCTCCTCTCCACCCTGAAGAAACTGCGTGATCTCGGCAACACCGTCATCGTGGTTGAACACGATGCCGATGCGATCCGCTCCTCCGATTATGTGATCGATCTCGGGCCCGGAGCCGGTGACGATGGGGGAAGGGTCGTTGCCACCGGAACACCGGAGGAGATCACCCGCAATCGGAGATCACTCACCGGCAAATACCTCGCTGGGAAGAAGAGGATTGAGCCACCCAAACACCGGTTGAGGCCGGATGGACGCTACCTGATCATCAAGAAGGCCTCAGAGCACAATCTCAAATCGATCGATGTCAGGATCCCTCTGGGTCTCTTCGTCTGTATAACCGGGGTCTCCGGTTCTGGTAAGTCGACCTTGGTTGATGATATCCTCTACCGCGCCCTCTGTCGCCACTTCTACCAGTCCCGGACCAGACCGGGCAAGCACGAGGGGATCATCGGCCTCGAACATATCGATAAGGTGATCAATATCGACCAGTCACCGATCGGAAGGACACCGAGATCCAATCCCGCAACCTATACCTCCTCATTCACCCCGATCCGGGAGCTGTTCGCCCAACTGCCCGAGGCAAGGCTCCGGGGTTATAAGCCGGGTCGATTCTCCTTCAATGTCCGGGGCGGGAGGTGCGAGGCCTGTCAGGGCGATGGGATGATCAAGATCGAGATGCACTTCCTCCCCGATATCTATATCACCTGTGATGCCTGTAAGGGGAGGAGGTTCAACCGGGAGACCTTAGAGGTGAAGTATAAGGGTTATTCGATTGCCGATGTCCTCAACATGAGTGTCGATCAGGCCTACCAGCTATTTGAGAAGATCCCGAGGATCCAGCGGAAACTGAAGCTATTAAAGGATGTGGGCTTAGGCTATATCAAACTGGGCCAGTCGGCAACAACCCTCTCCGGTGGTGAGGCCCAGCGGGTGAAGCTGGCCCGGGAGCTATCCAAGGTCGCAACCGGAAGGACCCTCTATATCCTTGATGAGCCGACCACCGGACTCCACTATGAGGATGTCCGACTCCTGCTCAATGTCCTGAGAAGGCTGGTGGAGAGGGGTAATACCGTCCTGGTGATCGAACACAATCTCGAGGTGATCAAGTGTGCGGACTGGATCATCGATCTTGGGCCAGAGGGTGGTGATGAGGGTGGGGAGATTGTTGCCGAGGGTCCACCCGAGGAGATCTGCAGGAATCCAAGGTCATACACCGGCCGGTTCTTAAAGGGGGTCCTCTGATTACGATCCCCTACAATCGGGAACTTCTGGAGATTGCCGGTGGCGGAAGGATCTATCTGGTTGGTGGCTCGGTCCGGGACCATCTCCTCAACCAGGAGATCAAGGACTATGACTTTGCGGTTGAGGGGAAGGGGGTGGAGTTCGCCCGAAGATTTGCCCGGAAGGTGGAAGGGGCGTTTATCCTCCTCTCCTTAAAGGAAGATGAGGCGAGGGTCCATAAGGGTGGGATCGACTTCGACTTCGTCGGCTTCACCGATCTCGATGATGATCTGAGGCGGAGGGATTTTACCATCAACGCCATCGCCTACGATCTTAAGGAAGAGAGGATCTATGATCCCTTCTTGGGTCAGAAGGATCTGAAGCGGAAGCTCTTGAGGCCGGTTGACCGGGGTTCGCTCGAGCTCGATCCCCTCCGTATCCTGCGCGGCTTCCGGTTCTCCCTGGAGCTCGGATTTAAACTTGATCCGGCGTTCTTCTACCAGGCCCGATCCGTCTCCCTTAAGGGGATCGCCGGAGAACGGATCTGGATGGAGTTTTCCCGGATTCTGAAGCAGGAGTGTTTTAAGGTGATCGGGAAGCTGGATGAACTCGGCTGTCTGGTTGATATGATGCCGGAGATCGAGCCGCTCCAGAAGAGCCCTTACTGGCAGCACTCCCTCCTCACCCTGAAGTATATCGAGACCGCAATCAAGGAGCCGATCCTGAAGGATCTGGAGCCGGAATACCATGACTATCTCGGCATCGACTTCCGGATCCCGATCCTGAAGCTGGCCGGCCTGCTCCATGATCTGGCCAAACCCCACACCAGATTTGAGAAGGATGGAGAGGTTCACTTCTATGGCCATGACACCTTGGGAAGCCAGATCGCAAAGGGGATCGGGAAGGAGAGGCTC
>QNBE01000164.1 GCA_003645615.1 Caldifarciminota bacterium | reverse complement strand
TTTACATCCGGAGCAGTATGCCTAATCTCCAACTCATATTTTTTACCCTTGACCAATGGTATAGGTTGTGAAAATTCACCTCCAACAAACTGGTATTCCGGATCGTCGTCCACTTCAATATAGCCCAATTCCTGGCCGTTGTCACGAATTGCCAAGCGATAATTATAGTTAGATGTCTTCGGCGATCGTCCAGCAAAGAAATAGACACTGACAACGCTGTCGCAGGTAGCCACCCATGATTGTCTAATGATATAAGCACTATCGTTAAGGTTGGCGTATGGGTCAACTTGGTAAACAGTTACTACGCCAAGCAGGGTGCTTGCAAAAAGCACCAGCCCAGAGATTGTTCTAACCATAGACATCTTTACCTCCTTTCCTTAATGAACAAAATAACCTTCTTTACCTCACGCCATCCCGATCGCTCAAAAAGGAGAAAATATACTCCAGATGGCAGATTGTTAAATGAGACCGATGATCTCTCCGGTCTGATTTCCTGATAACTTATTTTTTGACCGGTAATACTGTAAATTGAGACCTTCAGGGGTGATGTGATTCCCTTAATACTAAGAACCTGCTTAGTCACTGGATTCTGAAATCTTAAACTTTGTTTAGGCTTGGATGAGGCAATTTCTGTTACGCCTGGACCTGAAGAATATTCAAAAATCGTGAAGCCACTGCTGTAGTTAGCGCTATAAATAAAATTGCTATCCACGTAGAGGGGCCCTCTATATGAAGAACTAACACCATAATAACCTACTGTTTGAATATTGTGTATGTTGGAGACATTAAGAACCGTCATATAATCAGCTCCAACATACGCTAAGGTATCTTTAACAAAGACAGCACATGCAGAGCCTGATACAGAATGATTATTTATTTCATAGATGGATAAGGGATCAGTAATACTGAGAATATGTAAACCTGTTCCGCCTCCAGCAATATAAGCGAGCGTATCAACAACAAATACATCCCAGAATGCATACCCAGGGACGTAGGAACTGAGGCGATACGGGGCTGTTGGGTCAGCAAAATTACATATCGTTAAACCCGAATCGACTTGAGCAACATACAGCAGCGAATCCAATATGAAAAGGCCCCAGCTGACATAATTGGCGGCACGGCATGAACCAAGGGTCTCAAGTTGAGTGGGATTCGAAACATCAACAGCCTGAACCCAAGTCGCAGCTACATAGGCAATTGTATCACTCAAAACAACATTTGCCTCATCAGTTGCTTTAATTTTAACTGTATCTAACAGGTTAGGATTAGACGGATCAGAAACATCAAAAGAGGTTAAAGTTGCACCGCCAACCCCTCCAAACCAACCACGAGTGAAAGCTATGGTTCCTCTAATTGCCACCCCATCTACTGTCACTGTGCCATTGACAATACTTGTATCCCATTGACCTACTTCTTTTATCATAGAAGGATCAGTAATATCGAAAATCTTTAAGCCACCATTATGATCTGCAAGATAGGCATAATTGCCTGAAACTGCCAAGTATTTTGCCGCATCAGCCTCTCCATATTGGTATAGCCATTGAAGATTCGATGGTTGGTTGGAATCATAGATCCCCAAACCCTCGTAATGGTCACCAAGAAAGATATAGCTACCTGATCCCGCTTCCTTCGTTACCCACACGTCCCATGCCCAACCCGGAGTCCGGATGGAATCAACCAGTTGGGGATTGGCCGGGTTTGAGACATCTAAGATCCTTAGATCATCATGATCCGGCAGATAGAGGAATTTTATCGGACTTTCGAGCATAAATAGCCCCCTTGTATCACCGCAAGGATAATCGGTGATCTTGAAGGGACTGCTGACATTTGCGACATTGATGATCTGGAGGCCGTCGTTGTAGGTGCCGATATAGGCCACCGTGTCCGAGACCCAGACCGTCCGGCAGTCAACCCCACCCGGCCAGGTGCCGACCAGGACGGGATTGGCGGGATTGGAGATGTCGTAGATCCTGAGGTAGTTCTGATAGACCAGATAGGCATAAGAGCCCTGGACATAGATCCCTAAGGCGGCTACGGCACACCCCCCAACAAAGACCGGATTCCGTGGATCTTTGAGGTTGTAGATTCTTAAGGAATCATCTCCTGCAATGTAGAGCAATGAATCCTGAATAACACAGTCATTCAACCACTGCCCAATAAAAATTCGTGCCAATTCGTTAGGATTCGCGGCATTCGTAATCCCATAAACGGAGAACCCATCCGCTCCCTGGAGCACAACTAAAATCGTATCTTTTATTGCCAACCCCCGGATCAACCCGGCATAAGGGGCGGCAATTCGTGATAATTCGTTAACATTCGGCATATTCGATATATCCAGAATTCTTACGCCTGATCCTGATCCCTGGAAAACGAGGTTTCTTAGAGTATCTCCAGTCACCTCAAAGGTCGGCCCGAAGGGCCACCGGCCGACAATCCGGACATTCAATGACTCCGGCTGCCTGCCCTCAAACAACCAGTCGTCCTCAAGCAGATTCATCCGTTCCAGCCGTTCGGCTTCAAACTTGCCGAAATGCCTCACCACCCAATCCCTCCGCTCCTCCAGACTCAAATCCTTCCACGAGGCATTTAATATCACACTCACAACAACTAATCCCAAAATCAATTTCATAATTGAATTATATCCGAAAATCATGTTAGATCAAACCAGAAAAACAAGATGAACGAGACAAACCAGAGAAACCAGAATGCCAGAATCTGAAAGTATAGGTCTTACCCTTGGTGACCGCGGCTGGATTCTGCAAGTCTCCGCCAATCCACCGCCAGCCGATACCAGAATCGTCAACGGTGATTCTTCCAATCTCGTTTCCACCTTCAAAGATCCCTAAATAATAGAATCCCCCGCCAAATTCTTTTCCCACGAACGCCTCCAGCCTCACAATCGAATCACAGGTGGCGACAAAACTTTGCTCCACTTTATCATATTGCAGAGAATCGTGAAGATTCTCATACACATCAACATTGTAGACCTCAACCATCCCATAAAGGGATGCGGTGATGATGGCAATGATTGCTATGATCCGTGCCATGATTACCTCCTTTCCGCCTGAGGCGGAATGATTATTTAAGCAAGACAAACTTATGATGATCAACCTCCTCTCCCTCAACCGAGAGGAAGTAGACTCCGGACTTGAGATTACTGAGATCAATCACCGGATCACCAACCTGAATCGCCCCGCACAAAACCCGGCGACCAGTAATATCGAAGATCGATATCCTGACCCCTCCGGAAAGACCAGAAATCTTGAGTAGAT
>QNBE01000163.1 GCA_003645615.1 Caldifarciminota bacterium | reverse complement strand
GCCTTCACCTTGTAGGTATACCGATGAGCAACCGTGACGGTATCGATAAACTCCTCAGTATTGGCCGGAACTGTGGCATAAGTGGTGTCCCAATCTTCACCCTCCACCTTCCGGGCAATGCGATAGCCGGTCTCCTTTCCCGAGCGATCAGTCCAGGTCAACCTGACCTGATTGGTAGTAATCCGTTTGATCTCAGCGTTAACCGGTCTTAATAGACAATATATTCTGATTGTATAGGGCCAGTAGTATTTAGATCCGTTATTATAGAATGGGTGTTCGCTGGGTTTTCGGGTAGGATCACCCTCCTTAAATAGCACCTGATATAGTTTATTTTCGTATACTAGCGGGGATTGCCAATATGCCTCCCGATAATCTGATTGAAGTATTGTGGGATAAGGATAGTCTATAGCCTGTATTCTCCAGAATATTTCTACAACATCTTCATTGACCGCAGCGTCATGGACATCGCACCCAAGATATTCATTTCTTCTCTCCCAATGGGTAGGGAAAATATATCCTTTCTGCCCCAATACTACTACCGAGCCATCTCCTTTCCTTCCACAGAATTGGACCAGGATTTTACCTTTGAAGAAAATATCCCAGCAAAGATAAATAATTTTCTCCTCCTCGGTCTCGATGTTGGTATAAACCCAGACTCCATTCTTTCCTACCTCGGAAAATCCAATACTGACTACTCCAGGAGGACGAGGATATTGATCAGAAGGAATTGGATATAGTCCTGCCAACAGACCTGCTTTCCGTCCAATCGTCCAGGCATCTAAACGGAGCCCTTCCATATATTCAGCATAGTAATTTGGACCCGATCTCAGAGATTCTCTGTAGAACTTAGTAAGCTCTTGGGCAACTTTTGTCTCATCTGCATATGAATTTCTCATTCTTGGCGTTCTAGGGTTACCATCATCACTTTCTTCCCAATACCGTAGATTTTGGCGCCATCGTTCATATTCCGCCTGTAGTTTTGGTTTTAACTCCTCAGGAACAGCTCTCCAAAATTCATCAAAATTAGCCACTGACTCAAAATATTCGGGCCAGGGGTACTCTTTAAGACCTTCCGGGAAAAACACCATAAGATACTGGTGAGCAGCCTCTCTAATTATCTTTTGCAACCACTCCGGAAGTGCAGCGAAGATCCAATGCGGTTCCCTTTCGAAACCAATATCCAAGACAAAATGGAGATATTGTTCAAATGTCCAATTCGGATGTGCAAGAAGTCCGCCAATATCAGAACCATCTGATCGATAACCATAGAGGAGAAAAGTGAATATCGCCCAGCCGTGGAGATAAGCCTCAAGCCTTTCTCTGGTAAGATTCTTGATCTCCCAGCCAACTGCATGGGCAGCTTCAACAAATTTCTCCACTGGGACAAAATCAATGTTCTGCCAGGTGGTAACCCTTCCAGCTTCATCAATTTCTCGATAAAAACAACAGGCATCCTGGATTATCGCTGGTGTGTGCTTTATTAGCTTGGAAGCATAGAGCGTTTTTACAAAATGTGGCCAGTTATTTATGAAGGTTGGCGAGAACATCTCATGATACCTTTCACCAAAGGCAAGCAGAATCTGAGAAAGGGCACTATCGGAGTCAAAGACTCTGCCGTAACCGAAAAGAGTAGGTTGCATCACCATATGAGCGTAAAGATCGTGAATAACGTGCATCAAGGAACCATAAATTAAAGATTTCTCGTAGGGAGTCCAGCCATGGGATTTTGCATGCTGAGCCATACGCCACAGTTTGCTTAGATTATGAGAATTATCACCGGGAGAGAATTCTATTGGAATTTGAACTTGTACATTCGTTTCATCCTTAATTTTAAAGGGATCTTTAAGACCTGAAACTCCATGGAGGGAGTCGATAAGCTCTCTTATTATTGATTGCGCATCAGACCAGAACATGTCCGGAAAAGTTAACCCGATGTAGTAGAACTTCCTCACGAGTGTTCTTTGAACACTATCCTCTCCAGGCCAAGAATGTTTAGTGATATACTCGTAGAAATCATAATCAAACTCCTTCCAGACATCGAAAGTTTTTTCTCCCAGAGACATATGCACTGAGAGATCATGGGCGGAAAGAACCATCACTCCGCCCAGAATAAGGAGTATAAATTTCTTACCCATGCTTACCTCCAATCAATAAAGACCTCTCCCTTCAACAAAAAATATATCCCATTCGCCATCAACGATATCAGCGAAAACAGTATAAACATCACCCCCATATATACCCATTCCCTTGGGAATGCCCCTCGGAGATAAACAGCAAATTCGATCACTCCAATTCCCATACAGCTTTTTAATTCGATAGTAAATCCCTGACTCCGGATGACCATCGTAGACTACATGGAGTCGATTTTGCTGATCAATTTCAAGAAGTGAGTTAACTCCGGCAGATGAGTCCACAACCACCGGTGCGCTCCACATGCCAAATTTGTTATATCTGTAAAGGAGACCGTGAGTATCATCACACCAGATAACATGAATGGTTCCCCACGAGTCAACGGCAATATCCGTACGAAATACAGCAGCTATAGGTAGAATTCCTGAATTCAACGGCACTGGATAACTCCAGGTATCGCCAATAGCATTGGTGGTGTAAAGGATATAATCAGGACCGGTATCGGTAACGACATTCGTCCAGGTAACAAAGGCATCTCCCTGAGCATTGACCGTGATCCGTGTATGCAATCTGTGGAAAGCAGCTTCCTTATTTAACTCAACAGGTTGGGACCACCAGCCTCCATTCGCTGACCTTTTGCTGTAAAAAATTCTTATAGCGCCAATTAGTTCACTAAAGATAAGGTGGATATTGCCCCATCTGTCAATTTCAAATTTTGGATCACAGGACATCCCTAAGGCAGTAATATACTCTGGTTGAGTCCAATCTCCACCAGGTGGTTTCTTTATGTAATGAATCACAAAATCATGTTTATATGCGAGATGAATAGTTCCAGAGTTGTCAACCTTAGCGTAGGGAGACCCTCCTTTGCAAACGAAAGCAACATCTGACCACTTGCCATCCGGGGAGCGATAAGTGTAGTAGACCCCACCGCTATCAGGATTCCATTCCTCCCAGAAAACATACACCGTCCCATCCGGTCCGACCGCCATCGTTGGATCCTCCGATCGATAGGGCGTATTCGAGACATTCACCGCCTCAAAGCCCGCTTCCTGAGGAACCTCTTTATCAGGACAACCGATGGTGATAAAGAAGATGACAACTAAGGCACTGAACCTAAATTTCATCATTTTTCCAGGTGAGTCCATCCCACCCTTATACCAGCTCTTCCCCTTCATTGTAGAGAATTTTAACCACCGGTTTGATCCGATCAATAGTTTTGTTCTCCATTTTGGGAAGGAGGTAGATCTCATCCGTC
>QNBE01000162.1 GCA_003645615.1 Caldifarciminota bacterium | reverse complement strand
TTGAGATTCGATTTTGCCTACATGTTTAAGTATTCCGATCGGCCGAAGACAGAAGCAGCTAACTTTAAACCCAAACTGTCCGAGACCGAAAAGATCGATCGGCTGAAGCGTCTGATCCGACTCCAGAACGAGATTACCAAAGAGAAGAATACCGGAAGGATCGGGAGTGAGGTTGAGGTTCTGATTGAGAAGAGGGGGAGGCGTGGGAATTATCTTGGTCGCACCCCTGACAATCTCGTTGTTGCTATCGACGGCGACGTCGAGATCGGGAGGTTTTACCGGGTGCGGCTCGAGCGGATCGTCGGGTGGACACCGGTCGGAACCCCGATATGATCGCCTTTACCTTCTCCGCCTGATCCGGACGGACACTCTCCCACCGCAGCCGGCTGGGATCGAGACCGAGCTGAGCAAGTAAGCGTTGGGCCGCAGTAAAAATCTCTTTGGCCTTGAGGCTGCCATTGATGTAGTGGCAGCGATCCGGTTCACAGCCCAGGAGGATAACACTATCAGCACCCCGTTCAAAGGCCTGGAGGATATGGCCCAGGCTCAGCCGACCCAAACAGATGAGATGGACCACCTGGACCCGTTTGGGGATTCGGAATCCCGCCGTTTCGGCGGCCTGGAGGGCGGGATAGCCAGACCAGTTGCAGGCAAAGACTACTACCTGTGCTGATCTGATTGGCCCGACAATCGCATCATCCCCAAAGAAGCGAACCCTGATTGCACCGGTGGGACAGATGGCACCACAGACACCGCAACCACGACAGAGATAACGGTCGACCTCGGCCACGAGTATACCATCCTTCCGTTCGGTCACCTTCACCGCCTGATAAGGGCAGACCTCCTCACAACGGCCACAACCCCGGCAGAGCTCTTCGGTCACCGTCGAGATGATCGGGGTAATTTTGACCTCCTCCAGCCTTTTGCCCTTATAGCTCAGGCTTGCGGACCAGGTCTGGCCAGAGGCAATCTCTTTGGGTAGATAAGGTACCCGGATAAGAATCCGCTCGGTCGAGGTTTCGACCCCGAGCAGCCTTTTATGACAATGTTCGACGCAGGAGATACAGTCGAGGCAGGGGCCGCACCGGAGGCACCTCTTCGCTTCCTCTATCGCCTCAGACTCGGTGAGGGTAAGTTCGACTTCGGCAAAGCTTCTTCTCCGTCGAGTGAGCGGTATTGTCCTCGGCCGGATCCTTCCTTTCCGCTCCGGGATAAGCTCAGTCAGGGCAAGCTCTTGCTCAGAGAATGGGACCCTTGGTTCTTCCTTTAGCGGTAGTTTTCTCAAGTACCGGTCAATCGAACGGGCTGCAGTATGGCCGGCAGCAATGGCATCGATCACCGTATTCGGTCCGGTGACCGCATCACCTCCAGCGAAGATGCCGGGGATATTAGTAGCTAAGGTCTCTTCATCAACCTCAAAGGTGTCCCAGCGGGTGATCTTAAACCGATGGCCTTTCTTGAGGAAAGAGAGGTCGGGCCTCTGGGAGATTGCGGCGATGATGAAGTCACAGTCGATGACGAATTCCGATCCCTCGATCGGGATCGGACGCCTCCGGCCCGAGGCATCGGGCTCACCCAACCTCATCTTGGTACATTCCACACCAACAACCCGGCCTCGCCTGCCCAGGATCCGAACCGGAGCAGCGAGGTAGTGGATCTTTACCCCTTCAGCCTCAGCCGCTTCGATCTCCTCTTCGGCTGCGGGCATCTCTTTCCTCGACCTCCGATAGACGATGTAAACCTCCTCGCATCCAAGCCTCAGGGCGGATCGGGCGGAATCGATGGCGGAGTTGCCGCCGCCGATTACGATCACCCTGTTGCCGGGCCGTTTTGGTTTACTCAGATTGACCTCTCTGAGGAAGGTGATACAGTCGACTATCCCCTTAAATTCATCCTCACCGGGGATCTTCAACTTAAGGCCCTTATGGGCACCGATGGCAATAAATACCGCATCAAAACCTTCTTTTAGAAGCCCCTCCGGATCCTCAATTCTGGTATTGGTCTTTATCTCCACCCCAAGTCGGACAATATCCTCAATCTCACTCTGGATGATATCTCGGGGCAGACGGTAGGCTGGGATCCCAGAGACAAGCATCCCACCAGCGACTGGAAGTTCCTCAAATACCGTTACCCCATAACCCATCCGGATGAGGTCGTTGGCACAGGTGAGACCGGCCGGACCAGACCCGATGATCGCCACCTTCTCCTTCTTGGTTCTCGGGATCGGTTCGATCTTGATCTTCCGGTGTTTCAATTCATAATCGGCAATAAACCGTTTGAGAGCACAGATCGCAACCGGTTCATCATAGTCCCCCCGCCGGCACTCCGATTCACAAGGATGGGTGCATACCCGACCGCAGATACCTGGAAGGGGGTTGGTCTCCCGGACGATACTCAGGGCCTTTTCGAACTCACCGCGGGCGATAAAACCGAGATAGGCCTTGATATTGACCCGGGCGGGACAGGCGACCCGACAGGTCGATGTTTCGATTTCGACAATGGGATGTGGTGCCTCATCCCCCAGAAACTGGAGTGAGACACCTTTTTCACCGAGTATCTTCTTCAACCGCTCAGCCATGGTCCATTTTATCCCCTTCCCATCCGGTGTCAAGGTTGCGGCTCTTCGCTGAGTGCTCCCCATTTTTTCGTCGACTCAGGATCGATTTAAATAGTTCTTAATTTTTAGGGCTGACCCAAACCCACCGAATTTTTTGGGCCACTTGCAGGCTGAAGGAGTCGGAGAATGACCGCTTTACTCTCACTTGACTTTGCCCTCGGTTCGATATACTTAGATTAGAGGACAGGGTGGATATCAATGCTACCAACGGGATGTTGGGGTATGGTATTCCATCCCCGATAGTCGCTCCTCCGCCAGATGCGGATGAGGCCGGAGGCTGTCAACTCATTGTTATCTTCCATTGAAGATCGCCCAGCGATTTCTCAATCGGTGCCGAAGAGGCGGGAATCGAGTCTAAGGATGAGGAAGGATTGGGCTAAATGATGGCTGGAAGAAAGATGAGGGCAATGGTTCTCAATCGGATCGCTCCGCTTGAGGAGAATCCCAACCCCCTCACCCTGGTTGAGCGGGATGTTCCTAGGCCGGGCCCGGGTGAGGTGCTGATTCGGATTCTGGCCTGCGGAGTCTGTCATACCGAGCTGGATGAAATCGAGGGGAGAACACCACCCAAGTTGCCGATTATCCTCGGTCATGAGGTGGTGGGTCGAGTTGAGGAACGGGGCGTTGGGGCTGATCGGCATCAGGTCGGAGCTCGAGTTGGTGTCGCCTGGATCTATTCGAGCTGTGGTAGGTGTCGATACTGCCAGATGGGCTTAGAGAACCTCTGTTTCGAGTTCAAGGAAACGGGGAGGGACCATGATGGCGGCTATGCCGAATGCATGGTGGTGCCTCACGTCTCTGCCTATCCCAATCCACCCTGCTCTTCCGCCCTTGACGCTGC
>QNBE01000161.1 GCA_003645615.1 Caldifarciminota bacterium | reverse complement strand
CACCTACCGTCGGTTCCGATTTCCGGATTGCTATCTCCCGCCGGAGAAGGTGCTCATCGGCAAGCCAGAACTGCCTGCGGTCCGGGTCCTGATTGCGGTTCCGGACTCGGCCGAGGTGGTGGTCCGGGCGGTCGGTCTGGATACGATCATCGCCGAGGATGTGGTAGTCTATCCCAGGCCCGAGGTTCGCTATGATACCGCTGATGGTGGGGTCCTTTACTGGTATGAGGTCTTTACGAAGGATGAGACCTTCTACACCAAGGATGAGATCGTCCCGAAGCGGATTGCCCGGGTGGTGCGTGATGGCCATTTTCGCAATCAGCGGGTCCTGGAGGTTCTGCTCTTCCCGATACGGTGCAACCCGAACCGAAATGAGGTCTATGTCCACTCTCGGATCGTGCTGGGCTTAAGGTTCAAAGGGGTATGTTTCTATGACACCCTTGGCTTAGGGCCATTTGAAAACCTGGCCCACGACCTCTTCTTGAACTATGCCGAACTGAGGAAGCGTCATCCGATCCCGGAGAATCCACCCCTGCCACCGCCTGAGGTCAACTATTACACTGAACTGAAGGTCCCAACCAACCGGGCCGACTATCTGATCATCACTGCCGACAAGTTCCTGGAACCCCCATACCCCACCTGGTACTGGATTGATAAACTTGCCCACTGGCGGTGCGATCATAACCGTTACGACATTGTGGTCGTCAAGATGAGCGACATCTATGAGGAGTTCCCCAGTCCGGAAGAGGAGCGATGGAAGAGCGTTAGGGACTTCATCAGATATGTCTACTACAACTGGAAATCCTATAACACTGGCCACGTCGCCTATTGCCTCCTGATCGGCGACTGGGATCTGGTGCCGTCACATATCTTCTGGAAACCTATATTTGGATATGGACCCTATCTCCACGCCGCTGATTGTGACCTCGTTGATGTGGAAGAAGATGGGATCCCAGATCTGACCTGGGGGAGAATCCCGGGCAAGGACCCCAAGGACGAGGTCTATCCGGTATTGCGGAAGACCTATGAGTATGAACATAACCCCCACTTAGGCGATTGGCGGAGATTGGGCCACGGGATCAAGGGAAGAAACCCTGATGAGCCACCAGACGCATTCGACAAGTGGGTGAAACAGACCCTCCCGTTCTTCCCCACGATCGGGTATGATACCATCTCCACCCGATGGTATGAGCAGTCAGCCATAGAATTTACCAATGAACTGATCGAAAATTTCTCCTCTGGTCAGCTCTTGGCATTTTACTATGATCATGGTTGTCCCTGGAAATGGTGTGCCAACTTTGATACTACTAAGATTTACGAAGTTACTAACGGGAGAATGCAGGTGGTTCTCTACAGCCTTGCCTGCTACACTGCCCCGTTCCAGTGGGATCATCCTCAGATGAAGTGGGATATGCACATTGGGAGAGGTGGCCGCTGTTTTGGTGAACAGTGGGTCTACCCCCTCGATAACGGTGCCATCGCCTTCATCGGTTCGATATGCCCTGAAAGTTACGGATTCTTGGACGAAGGCGTAAGGTGTGCGGAACGGACTCTCGTCGACCAGAATTGGATCATTGGCCATGCATTCCTCCCCATGGCTTACTCCTCCTTTGCCGAACTCTTTGGCGACCCTCTGCTCGATCTCGGTGACTATACCGCCTATCCGGACTACCCCGATCTCTGCGTTCGGCCCTTAGGAAGAGACATCAGTCTGGGCTTCCCCTACCCTTATCCCCGTGAGGATGACTTAATCCCGATCACCGGTGCGATCTGGAATATCGGGGCTAAGGACATCATCAACCAGCGGTTCAAGATCAGGGCCGAACTTGCCGATCCCGACGGTAATGTGGTCTGGTCTAAGGAGAGTTGGCTTTCCAAACTGGGGTCAAGGGACTCGGTGGTGCTGACCACCCGATTTCCGGCCTCGGTCCTCACCCCTGGGGTTGAGTATCATCTCACCATCACCGCTGATGTCGAGGATGACATTGACGAGTCCTGGGAAGGGAACAACCAATCCACATTAACTGGCATCAAGATCCTCGCCTTCTATCCCCGGATGGCTGGTTGGCCCAAGGAACTTCCGGTTTGTCAGATCCCGACCCTGGCTGATCTCAATGGTGATGGTCAGGCAGAGATTGTTGTAACCGTGGGTATGTTTCTCTTTGTGTTTACTCCTGATGGTAATCCTCTTGAAGGCTGGCCGGTGAAGTTGAGCTCCCTCCAATCCTCGGCTCCGGTTGTTGCCGATCTCGATAATAATGGTCGTCCCGAGGTGATCGTCTTCAGCCGGCCCAACCTCTTTGTCTTCCAGGCGGATGGTATCCCCTATCCTGGATTTCCGGTTGAGGTTCCCAATTGGAAAGACTGGGATTAGTTCTCTTTCGCCATGCCCGCAGTCGCTGATCTTGATCTTGATCCGAATGGTGATCTTGAGATTGTCGGTTCGTTCTTCTATATTAGAGAGCCACCAGAGGATATTCCGCCTGATCAGGTCTTTATCTGGCAGCATGATGGAACCTTGAGCCATCAGTTTACCACCGGGCAGGATATGATTCATACTTACCATCCTTGTCTTGCTGACATCAATGGCGATGGTGATCTTGAGATCATTGTCTCCGAAGCCGACTTCTACTCCCACACTCACACCGAGATCTTCCATCTGGATGGCACCGTTGATGAGCTTCCTTATGGATCGTGGAATGTCACCCCGGCGGTGGGGAACTTAACCGGAGGCACAGAGACCGAGATTGTGCTCGGCCATGAGAACAAGGTCTATTGTTTCTACTGGACCGGGACCGGATTTGAAGAGAGGTGGCGGGTTGAGACCGGTGGTGCGGTTGCTTCCTCCCCTGCGGTTGCCGACTTCGATCGGGAATTACCAATCCAGCTCGATGTCATGTTCGGGAGCAATGATTGGAAGATCTATGCGGTGAGGGGAGATTTTGGAACTCCCATATCTCCTGAATGGCCCTCCGAATTACCTCAAGGTCCGGTCCGCCAGTCTCCGGCCATGGTCAGAGTTGATGCTGAGGACGGACCTGAACTTTTGATCGGGAGTGATGACTGGAATATATATCTGCTCAACAAGACCGGCAACCCGATTAACCCCTTCCCGCTTCCGCTCTGGGGTAAGCCCCGATCTGCGGTGTGTGGTGACATCAATAATGATGGTATTCAGGAGGCGGTGTTCTGGAGTGATGATGGTTATCTCCACATCTGGAAACTGCCGACACCGGAAGGCATCGCCAACCCGGGTCTGGACTGGCCTACTTTTCACCACGACCCGGCAAGAACCGGCTACTACGAAGAACCATGATTGTCGGCCTTCTCTCCTCGGTCTTCGGTCTATTACTCTACACCTACTATCCTCCTGGCTGGAGTGATGATGTTCTGGTCACTATCGATACTGCCAATACTCAGGGCCGGGGTGACATCGGAATTGACTCTACTAACGCCTCATGGTTGGTCTGGGTAGATTCAGCGACTATCAGTACTGGTGTCCTCTTCTACT
>QNBE01000160.1 GCA_003645615.1 Caldifarciminota bacterium | reverse complement strand
GACCATAGCATCTTTTCGGCATCGGTCATATTCTTCCTGAGACTCCTCGCCTTAGCGATAAAGGATTTTCTCATCTTCACCCCCACCCAGCCTCCCCCATCAAGGGGGAGGAGATGGAGAGGTGGTCCCCCATCAAGGGGGAGGAATCTCCGCTCACCGGTTTGACGGTGCGGGAAACAAAGTTATAATATAATGATATGGGTAGATTTCGGCTGGTATCCAATTTCACCCCGAAGGGTGATCAACCCCAGGCAATCCGCCAGTTGGTAAAGGGGATAAAGGAGGGGAGAAGGTTCCAGACCCTGCTTGGGGTCACCGGATCGGGGAAGACCTATGTTATGGCCAAGGTTATTGAGGCGGTGCAGAAGCCCACTCTGGTTATATCACATAATAAGACCCTTGCGGCTCAGCTCTATGGCGAATTCCGCTCCTTCTTTCCTTATAATGCGGTTGAGTATTTCATCTCCTATTATGATTACTATCAACCTGAGGCCTATGTCCCCCAGACCGATACCTATATTGAGAAGGATGCCTCAATCAATGAGGAGATCGAGCGGTTGAGGATCCGGGCAACCTCGGCCCTGATGGAACGGGAGGATGTCATCATCGTCGCCTCGGTCTCCTGCATCTACAATCTTGGCTCTCCTGATGAGTTCCGTTCCCGCTGCCTCATCCTCACCCGGGATCAGCAGATCGACCGGGATGATTTGTTGAATCGGCTCATCTCGATCCACTACCAGCGGAACGATATCGAATTCCTGCCCGGTACATTCCGGGTCAAAGGTGATGTGGTGGAGATCTTTCCCGCCCATGAACGCTATGGTCAGAGGATCGAATTCTTTGACGAGGTGATCGAGCGGATCAGGGCCTTTGATCCGATTTCGGGTAAGGTGAGCCAGGAGAAGGAGAGGGTCGTCATCTATCCCGCCCGCCATTTCCTCACCAGCCCTCCAACATTAAAAGAGGCGATCGAGAATATAAGGAAGGAACTGAAGGAGAGGGTGGAGGAGCTCACCCGCCAGAAGAGACTGGTCGAGGCCCAGCGGCTGCTCCGGCGGACCAATTACGACCTGGAGATGCTGGAAGAGCTTGGCTACTGTCCGGGAATCGAGAACTATTCGATGCACCTCTCCGGCAGGAAGCCGGGTGAACGCCCCCCCTGTCTGATCGATTATTTCCCGGAAGAGTATCTCATGATCATCGATGAGTCCCATGTGACCATCCCCCAGATCCAGGGGATGTATAATGGGGACCGATCCCGCAAGGAGACCTTGGTCGAATATGGCTTCCGACTACCATCCGCCCTGGAGAATCGTCCCCAGCGATTTGACGAGTTCGAGTCGCTTATCAATCAGGTGATCTTCACCTCAGCCACCCCTGGCCCCTATGAGCTTGAGAAGTGTAAAGGCGAAGTGGTCGAGCTTCTGGTTCGACCTACCGGAATTGTTGATCCGGAGGTGGTGATCAAACCGGTTGAGAATCAGGTCGAGGATCTGATCGGAGAGATTAAGAAAGTGGTTGAAGCGGGAGAGCGGGTTCTGGTTACGACCCTTACCAAACGGATGGCTGAAGATCTGGCCGATTATCTCGTTGAGGTTGGCTTCCGGGTAAAATATATGCACTCGGAGATCGATAGCTTAGAGCGGGTTTCGATCCTGAGAGGTCTGAGATTGGGCGATTTTGACATCCTGGTCGGGATAAATCTGCTCCGGGAGGGGCTTGATCTCCCCGAGGTAGGCCTGGTTGCCATCCTTGATGCCGACAAGGAGGGGTTCTTACGGAGTGAGACATCCTTGATCCAGACTGCGGGGAGGGCGGCCCGAAATGTTCGGGGTAAAGTCATCATGTATGCCGATGAACTAACCGATTCGATCCGTCGCGCCCTCAAGGAGATGGAACGGCGGCGGCGGAAACAGATCGAATATAACCGAAGACACGGCATTAAACCGAAATCGGTGGTGAAGACAAGGGAAGAGATCATGAAGGCGACCGCCGTTGCTGATGAGCGGAAGGAAAAAGAGGGCTTCCGATTCGAGGATACAATCGAGTCGCTCGCTCGACTCAAACAGGAGATGGAGCGGGCGGCAAAAAGGCTGGAATTTGAGAAGGCGGCCGCGATAAGGGATCGGATCATCGAACTCCGGAGGAAGCTTGAAAGTTATTGATCGCAAGATCAGAGAGGCCTTAAGAGAAGACATCGGTTCCGGTGACATCACCTCCCAGAAGGTAGTTAGGCCCAATACCAAGGCCTTAGGGGTGATATTTGCCAAAGAGAGAGGTATCCTGTGCGGGATCGATATCGCTTGTCGGGTGTTTGAGATCTGCGATCCCAATTTGAGGTTTGATAAGAAACTCTATGATGGAGGTGAGGTCGATTATGGCACCACAGTCGCAACAGTAACTGGGAGCGCCCGCTCGATCCTTAAGGCAGAAAGGGTCGCCCTCAATTTTATCCAACAGCTTTCTGGAATCGCAACCTTGACCCGGAGATTTGTTGACCTTGTTGCTGGAACCGGTGTGGTTATCCTCGACACCAGGAAGACCCATCCCGGGCTCAGGGAGCTTGAGAAGTATGCGGTCAAGGTAGGTGGTGGCGAGAATCATCGGATGGGGTTGGATCGGATGGTTCTGATCAAGGATAACCATATCTCAGTTGGGGGCGGGATTGATGCGGTAATTAGAAGGATGAAGGGGGAGTGGTTTGAGATCGAGGTGAAGAATCTCCATGAGCTGAAGCTGGCTGTCGAGCTCGGTGCACATCGGGTCATGCTCGACAACTTCCCCTTGGGTGAGATAAAGAAGGCGGTCAAGCTTTATAAAGGGAGGGTGGAACTGGAAGTCTCCGGAGGGGTAACCTTAGAAAATGTCCGGAGCATTGCCGAGACTGGAGTCGACTATATATCAATTGGCGCCCTTACCCATTCGGCCCGGGCGATCGACTTCAGCCTCACTCTCAAACCGATAGAAAGGAGGCGATAATGAAAGACCACCGGGTGGAGAGATTGGCAGACCTCCTCCTCAGATATTCCTTGGGGATTAAGAAGAATGAACTCTTGCTAATCCAGGCCTCACCTCCCGCAACCCCATTGATTAAGGAACTATACAAGCAGGCCCTCTTACTCGGTGCCCATCCCCATACCTTTATTACAATAGAAGATCTTAGCGAGATCTTCTATAAGTTCGCCCGTCCCCATCAGCTCCGATATCTCAGTCCGATCCGGGAGTTCATTGTGAAGAAGGTTGATGCCTTCATCTGGATCATGGGCAGTCTCAACACCAGAACCCTCTACGGTGTTGATCCGGCCCGGATGGCGGTGACCGCGAGATCGCAGGAGAAGCTCCAGCGGATCTTCCTCAAGAGAGAACGGAAGGGCAGGCTGCGCTGGAGCGGTTGTCTCTATCCTACCTATGCTTCGGCCCAGGATGCTGAGATGTCCTTAGACGATTATGAAGAGTTTGTTTATCGGGCTTGTTATTGTAATCGTAGGGATCCGATCGGGGCCTGGAGGCGGATCGAGCGTGAACAGGCCCGTCTGGTTCGAAAACTGAACCGTTTGAAGAAACTGAGGATAGTCACCAAGGGGACTGATCTTG
>QNBE01000159.1 GCA_003645615.1 Caldifarciminota bacterium | reverse complement strand
CTTAAATCTCTCAAGCTGGAATTTGGTGGTCCGAGAGGGAAGGGGCGAGCATCCTATCATCAAAACCAGAAGGATGGATACAGCGATTTTTCCCAGAGTCCTTCCTTCTGAAGCAGGAGAATCCCATTGACCCGAATTTCCATCCATTTCGAACATTTTATAATTTTAAAAACTAGGATCGTCCGGAAGGAAGCATAAAGTCCAACTTTATCATTTAGTCAATTGACAAAATGATAAAATTATAAATTCTTCGCATGGCAGAAAACTCCTATCACCTGAATCTGATCCAAAAACGGGAGAGGAATTGGAAGGTTGGGAGCTTGACACCTTAAAAATTGCGGATATTCAGTTTATGTGGAGATCCGGGAACTGAAACGGATTGAGGAGTATGAGGCCTGCTTAGTGATCCAGCGGGAGGCCTGGCAGTTTGAGGATATCGATCTGGTTCCGGTCCCGCTCTTTGTCCTGGCCCGCGACTACGGTGGGGTTATCCTCGGTAGTTTTATTGAAGATAAACTGGTCGGCTTTGTCTACGCCCTACCGGTCCTCCATGATAAGGAGCTCGTCCTCCACTCCCACATGCTTGCAGTCCTTCCCCAATACCAGAATCGGGGAATCGGCTACCGATTGAAGCTGGCCCAGCGGGAGGAGGCTCGAAGGAGAGGCTACCACCTCATCACCTGGACCTACGATTTTCTCCAGCGGAAGAATTCCTATCTCAACTTCAGGAAACTGGGCGGTATCGCCCGGAGACTGTATCGTGATTATTACGGCCAATCCTCCAGCCTCCTCCATTCCGGTCTTCCCACCGATCGACTCCTGGTTGAGTGGCACCTCGATCAGCCACGAACCAGAACCGTATCCGAATTCACTCCCATTCTTGAATATCGGGATGGGGAGTTCATCCGGAAGGAGAGCTCTGGTGCTATCGGGATTGAAATCCCTTCTGACATCCAGCGGTTGAAGCAGGAGGATCTTAACCTGGCCCACCAGTGGCAACATGAGGTCCGTTCTGCTTTGGAGACCTATTTTCAGAAGGGCTATCAGGTTGTCGATTTCTCCAACCCCTTCCTGGTTCTGGTCCATGATTGAACTACGGATCCTCCGCATGCCTTTGAGGGCGACCTTCACAACCAGCGGCTGGTATGAGAAAGAGAGGGAGTTCATTTTGATCAAGTATTCGAAATTCGGCATCACCGGCTATGGAGAGGTGGTGGCATCAAAAGCACCCTACTATTCGGCCGAGACCGTGGCATCGGCCTGGTCGGTCCTGATCCACTATCTCCTCCCGATGGTGGTTGATGAACCTGAGGTGGAGAGTTTCTTAAGAAAGGCCAAGAGGATCCGGGGCAATCGGATGGCCAAGGCCGGGGTGGAGCTCGCCCTCTACGACTTTAAGGCCAAACTTGAGAACCGCCCTCTCTACGATCTTTACGGGGGAATCGGTGGTGAGATTGAGGTTGGGGTATCGGTGGGGATTAAACGGGATTATCATGAGCTCCGGGAGACGATAAGGGGTTATCTCAATCAGGGCTATCAGCGGATTAAGCTTAAGATCCGGAAGGGGTGGGATTTTGAGATTCTCAAGCGGATAAGAAGGGAGTTCCGCTCGATAAGGCTCTGGGCCGATGCCAATGGCTGCTATTCGGCTGAGGATATCGACCATCTGCGAAGGGTTGATGAGTTTGGTCTTGAGCTATTAGAACAGCCCTTCCCACCCGATGATCTCATCAGTCATGCTCAACTCCGGGAGCGCCTCAAAACCCCGATCTGTCTCGATGAGTCGATCGAGTCGGTCGATGATCTCAAAACCGCTCTCGCCCTCGGTGCCATTGATATCCTCAATCTGAAGGTGGGAAGGGTCGGTGGGATTTCCGAGACCTTGAGGATCATTGAACTATCCCAGGAGAAGAACCTCCCGGTCTGGATTGGAGGGATGCTTGAGTCCGGTATTGGCCGGGCCCACAACCTCCATTTAGCATCAAATCCGATCTTCTCCCTCCCTCCGGACCTATCCGCTTCGGACCGCTATTATGAGGAGGATATCATCTATCCACCCCTTCTCCTCCGCAATGGAAGGCTATCGGTTCCTGATGGGCCGGGGATCGGACTCGCGGTCAGGGAGGAGCTGATCAACCGCTACACGATCCACCGGGAAACACTTAAAGGTGCTTGACAGCAGCCGATCGTCTGCTATCCTTTTACAATTGGAGGTATGATGGAGAAGATAAGCCGTCGTGATTTCTTGAAAAGGGTCGCATTGAGTGGTATGGCCCTGCCCCTTTTCAGCCGCAGCCTCTTCAGGATCTTCAATCAGAAGAGCATCGTCGTGATCGTAAAGGATGAGTACTCCACCTCTGGCTCCAATATCAATCAGGCGGTCGTCCAGATCATGATCGATGCCGGGATCAAGGAGCTGACCGGGATCAATAATGTCGGTGATGCCTGGAAATCACTATTCCCCAACCTTACCTCCTCCGATATCAT
Source organism: Caldifarciminota bacterium (assembly GCA_003645615.1). Lineage (GTDB taxonomy): Bacteria > Hydrothermota > Tepidihabitantia > B36-G15 > B36-G15 > B36-G15. The sequence continues at coordinate 1,107 of QNBE01000159.1, read as the reverse complement.
CTCGATCAAGATTAACTGTATCAACAGCAATCTGCCCAGCCACCCTGAGGTTACCGAATCGGTGATCGAAGGACTGGCGCAGATGAATATCGGTGGCAGCAATTATATCAAGAACAATGTTATTGTCTGGGACCGGTCTGATAGCGCCCTGAGGGGATGTGGCTATACCATCTATACCGGCAACGAACCCAACCGATACCGGTGCTTTGGCACCACCCATTCAGGGGTTGGCTATGACTACAATACCCCCCTCAATGTCAACGGTGTCACCTCCCATCCGAGCCGGATCCTCTCCCAGTTCAACCGTTATCTGATCGACCTCTCCTGCCTCAAGACCCACAGCACCGCCATCGTCACCCTCAATCTCAAAAACCACTACGGTTCGATCGACAATCCTGGCTCCCTCCATGGGAATCATTGCGATCCCTATATCCCTTCACTAAACGCCGAGATCAGGGACAAGCTGAGTGATCCCCAGCGATTCTTCATCATCGATGGTCTCTTCGGGATCTGTCTCAACTGGGGACCTGGCGGTTCCCCGGACTCCAATCCTCAGCTCATTATTATGAGTAAGGATCCGGTCGCCTGCGACTGGAATGGACAGGATCGGATCAATGCGATAAGGGTGGAAAACGGCTATCCCAAGATCGATGCCAGCCACATCCATACCGCCGCCCAGGCCCCCTACAATCTCGGCACCGATGATCCCGAGGAGATGGACATCAGATGGATTATCAACCCATCGGTCCGGGTCAAGGAGAAGGAGGCTGATGGGGTGGCAATCCTCACCATCAGACCCAACCCCTTCCAGAACCATGCCGAGATCAGGATCGGTCTTGCCCACCGCTCCTTTACTCAGCTCAACCTTTATAATACCATCGGTCAGAGGGTAAGAGAACTCTACTCCGGCTATCTCACCCGGGGTGAGCACACCTTCCGTATCGATGGTCAGCGTCTCAAATCCGGTGTCTACTATCTCTATCTCAGGACCCCAACCACAACCTTGAGGAGGAAACTGATCCTTTCCCGCTAAGGAGGTATCATGTGGCGCATAATGCTGATACTCCCTCTCATCTTCTCCTTCTGCCATAAGGAGGAGGAGTCGGG
>QNBE01000158.1 GCA_003645615.1 Caldifarciminota bacterium | reverse complement strand
TCCCGGAGGGTGAAGCTCGATCTCCCCGCCGGCATCTACTTCTTGAAGATCGAGACCGAAGCCGGACCCATTCATCAGAAGATCCTCATCCTGAAATAGCCTTCCGACACCTCGGGGGTGTAGGACCCGAGGTGTCGGAGGAAAACCTCGAAGCTTCAGTAAATTTTCACCATTTTAAAATTTTAAAAACTTCGAAAACTGCGAGTTGAGTAGAGGAATCCTTCACGCTGTTGACTCATTCTAAACCCCGGTTTATAATACCGAGGAGGTGCGATGTTAATCGGAATTCCTTCGGAATCGAAAAGGTTCGGTCTTGATGAACATCGAGTTGGCCTCTCCCCCTCCGGGGTCCTGGAGCTTATCCAGGCCGGAGCTGAAGTCATAGTTGAGCGCGGGGCCGGGAGAGAGGCTCGATTCACCGATGAGGATTATAGAAAGGTTGGAGCAAGGATCGCCTACTCCCGGGAAGAGGTCTTAAGATCGGCCGATCTGATCGCCAAGGTCCACTGCTATGATGAGGAAGACTGCCCGATGCTCAAGCGGGAGCAGATCGTCTGCGGCTTCCTCCTTTTATTCGTTGCGCCCAAGAAGACGATCGAATCGATGCTGGAACGGAATATCACCGCTATCGGCTATGAGAATATCGAGACCCAACCCGGTTCTTACCCGATCAGGAGCCGGATGGCTGAGATTGCCGGTCGACTGGCGGTCCAGATCGCGGGCCGGCTCTTGGAATCGAGAAAAAAGGGGAGGCGTGGCATCCTCCTCGGTGGTGTTCCGGGTGTCCCTCCCGCTGAGGTGGTCATCCTTGGTGGTGGTTCACTCGGCTTCTCCGCTGCCCAGGCCTTCAGCGGGATCGGAGCCAATGTCTATGTCCTCGATATCGACATCGATCGACTCAAGAAGATCGAGGAGACCATCCACGGCCGGGTTGTCACCCTGATCTCGAATCGGAGGAATATCGAGCGGATTGTCCGGTTTGCCGATGTCCTGATCGGTGCTGTTCTCACCCCTGGCAAGCGGACCCCGATCCTTGTCACCCGGGAGATGGTGAAGCAGATGAAACCTGGTGCGGTGATCATCGACTTCTCGATCGATCAGGGTGGCTGCTGTGAGACCTCCCGATTCTGTCCCGGTGAGGACTACATCTATGTCGAGGAAGGGGTGATCCACTTTGCCGTCCCCAATACCCCATCCTGGGTGGCGAGGACTGCGACCCATGTCTTAAACCATAGTGTTGTTCCCTATCTGAAGAAGATTGTTCAGCTGGGTTTGGTCGGGGCATTAAAAGAATCTAAGCCTCTGGCCAGAGGGGTCTATACCTACAAGGGTAAAGTTGTCCACCGATCGCTCTACCAGGCCGGCTATCCAGAAGCAAACTTAGAGGATCTCTTATGAGATGGATTGAGGAGTTTCGGTCCAAGACGATAACGCCGGAGGAGGCGGTCTCCTGTATCAAATCGAATGATCGGGTCTATATCTCCGGCAATGCCGCCACCCCCTATCCTCTGCTTGAGGCCTTAGCTCGAAGGAAGGATGAGCTGACCGATGTCGAGCTCATCCATGTTCTCCTTCTCGGTGATGATCCCCTATCCAAACCGGAGATGGCCGGCCACTTCCGTCACAACTCCCTCTTTGTTGGGCCCGCCGATCGGGAGGCGGTCAACTCGGGACGGGCCGACTATATCCCGATCCATCTCCATCGCATCCCCAAGCTTTTCCGGGAGGGGATTCTGCCGATCGATGTCGCCATCATCCACACTTCCCCTCCGGATGAGCATGGTTTCCTGAGTCTCGGGGTTGAGGTCCTCACCTCCAAGGCCGCAGTGGAGTCGGCCCGGATTGTCATTGCCCAGGTTAATGAGCGGATGCCCAGGACCCTGGGCGACTCCTTCATCCACATCTCCAAGGTGACCCACATCGTCCGGATCGATCGTGAGCTTCCGGAATTGAAGACCAAACCACCCACTGAGGTCGAAGAGCGGATCGGCCGCTATATCGCCGAACTGGTCGATGATGGTGCCACGCTCCAGCTGGGTATCGGTGGTATCCCGGATGCGGTCCTGATGGCACTGAAAGGGAAGAAGGATCTCGGCATCCATACCGAGATGGTCTCCGATGGGGTGATGGATGCGATCGAGGCCGGGATCATCACCGGAAACAGAAAATCGATCCATCCCGGTAAGGTGATCGCCACCTTCATCTTTGGATCGAAGCGGCTTTATGACTATGTCCATGACAATCCGATCTTCGAACTCCATCCCACCGAGTATACCAACAACCCCTTCATCATCGCCCAGAACGAGAATATGGTGGCGATAAATTCGGCAATCGAGGTCGACCTGACCGGACAGGTCTGCTCCGATTCGATCGGACCTTACATCTACAGTGGTTTTGGTGGCCAGGTCGACTTCATCCGGGGGGCGGCTGCGGCCAAAGGGGGCAAGCCGATCATCGCCCTCCCCTCCACCGCCCAGAAGGGGAGGGTTTCAAGGATTGTTCCAGTCCTCAAGGTCGGTGCCGGTGTCGTCACCTCCCGGGCCGATGTCCACTATGTTGTCACCGAATATGGGGTTGCGGAATTATTCGGTAAGAATCTGAGGGAACGGGCTCAGGCCCTAATCAATATTGCTCACCCCAAGTTCCGGGAGGACCTCATCCGGGGAGCGAGAGAGCGGAGACTTCTATGATCCTTTTCCTCTTCTCAATCGCCTTTATCGACTCCGTCCTGATCGGGGCCCAGGTCGGTATCTGCTTCTACGACCTGACCGGAGATTCCTTCCTTCTCTGCTACCATCACGATCAGAACTTCCTTCCGGCATCAAATCTCAAGCTCTTCACCACCGCCTCTGCCCTCTTTCTGCTCGGTCCTGACTTCCGTTTCCAGACGCGATTTGCCCTCGATTCCGATACCAACCTCTACATCCTCGGTGGAGGCGATCCTACCCTGTCTCGAGCAAAGCTGCTCCATGAGTTGAAGCAGATCACCCAGCGGTTTCCCATCCAGAGGATCTTTCTTCATGGCCGTGCCATCCACGGCTTCCGCTACCCCTGGGGTTGGTCCTGGCACTATCTCGATGCTGCTTACGCCCCAAGGCTCTCCGGGATTATTCTGGATAAGAATACCTTCGAGCTGATCCTCAAACCGGGAACCGAGGTCGGAGAGACAATCAATTACACCTATCGACCCCAACTTAACGATATTCTCATCGTTAACCGGGCCACCACCTACCCTCCGGATTCCGGTTTCAAGATCGATCTCTATCGAGAGCTCGGAGCCAACCGGGTCCATCTCTATGGTGGCATCGGCCTTTCCAGCCCGGACAAAAAGATTCCGATCAGCTTAGCCGATCCTCTACAGAGCCATCGGGAGCTGATCGCCAGGATGCTCGGCTGCGAGGTCCTGATCCTCTCAGGGGAGGATAGCCTGCCCGAGCTTACTACTATCGACTCCATCCTCTCCCCACCTCTTATCGAGATCCTCCACGAGATGAACACCGAGAGTGAGAACATCTATGCCGAGGCGATCCTTAACCGTCTTGCCAATGCGGAAACGACCAGAAGCACCCTAAATGCTGGAATCCAGGCCGAGAAAAACCTCCTCGTCAGACTTGGAATC
>QNBE01000157.1 GCA_003645615.1 Caldifarciminota bacterium | reverse complement strand
TCCTCAGGCACAGTGATACCATAGCGTTTTCGCAACTCCATGATCATGTCCAGGAAATCCATCGAGTCCATCTCAATCTGGTCTCGGATGCGAACATCGCTCTTTAGATTGCTCACATCTTCGTCCGGTAGGATCTCCTGGATGACCTCTAGAATCATAGCTCTAATCTCGTCTGCCTTCATATGTCCTTTCCCTCCTGCTACAACGAAACTAGACCTTCACGGTCATTCTTCATATCTTTTTACGATAAGAACAGAATTGATGCCCAACATTCCGAAAGAGTTATTCAATATATAGTCGACCTTATCGACCCTTATCGGTTCGTTGATTACAAGGTTCTTAAGGGCGCACTCCGGGTCTAAATTGTCCACATTGATCGTCTGGTGAACGATATGGTCCTCAAAGGAGGGTAAGTTGCCCACCAATTCTAAAGCACCAGCAGCCCCCATGGTGTGACCAATATAACTCTTGGTATTGTTAATATACGCATTTGAATCATCGCCAAAGACTTCCCTGATCGCCTTACATTCGGCCTTGTCCCCTTCATAGGTTGCCGTGGCGTGGGTATTGATAATATCGATGTCGCCGGGTGATAAGCCAGCTTTTTTGAGGGCCAGTCTCATACACTCAGCTTGCCTTTCTGGGTCGGGTAGAATGAAATCGAAGGCGTCTGAATTGATAGCATATCCAGCGATCTCACCGTAGATCTTGGCACCTCTTCTAAGCGCATCATCCAATCTTTCCAGAACGCAAATGCAGCCGCCTTCGGAAACAACAATACCATTTCGGTCCCTATCAAAAGGACGGGAAGCCTTCTGAGGATCGGGGTGGTTGGCCAGCGCACCCTCATTCTTAAATGCGGCAAAAACACCAAAGGTGCGAGGGGTCTCTGAAACCCCACCGGCCAGAGCCAAGTCTACCTCGCCCAGCAGCAACATTTGCATACCCTGTATGATTCCAATGTTACCCGCAGCACAAGCAGCTCCCAACGTGTAGTGCGGGCCGGTAATCCCCATATTCAAGGTCACCTCTCCGGCGGGACTATTGGCCACCGTTCTCGGGTTATGGTGGTGGGACCAAAAATCTACGTTGTAATCATATTGCTTGATGTTATAGACCTCGTTCTCAGTCTCCACATTACCGTGCTCGGTAATGCCGAGATAGACACCGATTCTGGATTTATCAAGAGAGGCCAGATCCAATTGGGCATCGGCGATTGCTTCACTAGCGCAGTAGATAGCAATAGAACCGGCTCGCGTTCCACGGCGCAGTTCCTTCTTCTTTTGATACTTCAGTGGGTCGAAATCGCACACACCGGCTATAACTTCACCCATATAATGGGTCTCGATCTTGCCGACTCCAGATTTGCCGGCGAGCAGATTTTGCCGAAACTCCGCAAGGTTGTTTCCGTTTGGTGCCGTTAGGCCGATCCCGGTTATTACAATTCGCGTTCGATTGACCATTGTAGCATTACCCTATCACAAACCTCTCATGTTACCATTCCGCACCAAGCATAAGACAGGATAGGCCACTGCCTATCCCCAGCATTGCAACCTTATCACCAGGTTCAAGGCGACCCTCGTCAACTGCTATGGCCAGCGTAATGGGGAGGGAAACTGCACCAATGTTTCCCAAGTATTCTACACTGGAAAAGCCCTTCGATTCATCCAGCCCTAGAGTATCGAACAACAGGTCTTGGTGAACAACGCTAACCTGGTGGCAGAAAACCTTGTCTACATCTGAATTGTGCCACCGTAGCTCCCTTTTCAGAGCCTTCCAAGTCTCCTCAGCCAACAATAGGCCGTTCTTCAAAACTCCTTGAAAATCGGTGCGCATTTGGGGTCGGCTATTTGGTTCAAAGAAATAGGTGTCTTTTTCAATGCGACAAAGGTGGTTGTGCTGTGAAGCAGTCCGTAGCACCCCACCTAAAAGCTTATGGCGGGATCTAGACAAGGAGGAGTGTGTCAACACTACTGCTACTGCTCCTGAACCCAAGGTTAGCGAGGCAAAATGGAGTTTGAGCTTGGCTTTGGTTATGTTAGGGTCGTTTAAGATCTCCTCTATCGTCGCCTCAGTGATGTGCCGACTGCTCTCGCTAGCAACTACAATTCCCGCTTTTACCTGGCCTAGCTCGATCATGTTGGCCAGGGTTACCATGCCATTGACGAAACCCAGACAGGCATTTGAGATGTCGAAGATGGTAGCGGTAGGGGGTAGACCCAAAGCATCATGAACTAGGAAAGCAGTCGCCGGCTCCAAGAAGTCGCGACTTAGAGAGGTGTGAAGCAGACATCCAATGTCTTTTTTGTCGATTCCCGCATTGGCGATAGCCTTCTCCGCTGCCTTAGTGCTAGCCTGGCTTGGCGGCACTCCATCATCCCAGAATCGCCGCTCACGAATTCCGGTCATCATCTCCAAGCGGCCGAAGTTAAGATTGAGTTTGTCGTATACGGGGGCTAACCTTTCCTCCAGACTCAACGATGTAATAACGTTATCTGGGATTTCGTACCCAAAGGACTCAATGCAAACATTCCTGTAGCGCATCGAACAACCCCCCCATAAACCACCTACCGAATTCGGAGCATGCCATCGAATCAGCTAGCATCCTACACCTTCAATTCCGATTATGATATATCTCACCACTATATCCACAATGCCTGGAGACTCGAAGGGAGATCGGTTGCGTTAATCTCCCGATGACGATCTTCGTCTTCTTGATAACAAGGTTGGGATGTGGAATCTCGCCTTAAGGTTCGACCACCTATCAAGGGACTCCGGGGGAATTACCTCGTCCGGAACATATTTCCCAACCCCAGCGACGACAGTGGAAATCTTCCTCGAGTTCGCTACCGCGTCCGGGACAATCTCATCCACCGTGGCGATAAGGGAAGAACGCACCTTGGGAGGAACGTGTTTGTCTACCTCTTCTATAACGAGATCGATCGCCTCGGGTGGGACACGCTTATCCAACGTATTCATGAAAAAGAGCAGCAGCTTATCCGGCACATATCTATCCACCGCCTTTACCTCAACCGAGACTATCCTCTCTAGGACATGTCTGGCTGGAGGTTCAAGACAGGCGTATAGGTTTTTCGATAACGGAATGGCTCTGTTCAACACAAAGCTAACCGGGGGTTTCAGGATGGATATCTTTCTCTTTAACAACATATTTTCCTCTAACACAGAGATGATGTAATCAGCTTTGACAGTAAGGGATAATTATGCCATTTTGGGCGACATTTGTCAAGAGTGCCGCTCAACTCTCCTTAGCTTTCCCGATATTATAACGCCACACTCGCCCTACGGTTGCCATTGGCCAAGCAATTAATGGTGGTTTAAGATTGTTTAACTAATGCCTGTTCTTCCCCACATGAGGTGCAAAGTCCCTTTAGATTACACCCAATGCCCACAGGATAGCGACAATTATTAGAGCTGTCGGCCCCAAATAATGCAATGAGCAGGATTGGCACCGCAATGCCTGACTGCACACAGGCCAACAGTGCCTCTAGGAACTCATCGAAGAAAATTTTCATCGGAGCACCTCCATCATTTCTCAGAACATCTCTCACAACGAGTGGTGAACTGAATTCCAATTGTCACACTCATAGATGGTGTGCATATTACCACAAAAAGCTTCAGGGATGCTACGGCGGAAACCGCCTGCTAATAC
>QNBE01000156.1 GCA_003645615.1 Caldifarciminota bacterium | reverse complement strand
GATACCGGCCGCCTCACATACCGCCCGGACCGCAGTTGAGGCGATGATCCCGGTTCCAACCGATGCCGGTTTCAATAAGACCTTACTGGCTCCAAACTTGCCGATAACCTGGTGGGGAATGGCGCCATCGATGATCGGGATCTTGACCATATTCTTACGGGCGATCTGGGTTGCCTTCTTGATCGCGGGTGCCACCTCCGGTGCCTTGGCATGTGCGATCCCCACCCTTCCCTGGCCATCGCCCACCACGACACAGGCGTAGAGCTTAAACCTCTTGCCGCCTTTCACCACCTTCGATACCCGCTTCAGTTCGATAACCCGTTCGTAGTATTCGCCTTCCTTCTCTCTCAAAACTTGAGACCTCCTTCCCTGGCCCCTTCGGCTAAGGCCTTAACCCGACCATGATACTTATAACCCGCACGGTCGAAGACAACCGAAACAATATTCCTCTCCAAGGCCATCTTCGCAAGAAGTTTACCCACCTCACGGGCAACTTCAACCTTTTTCTTCTTTTTCTTTCCTTTTCTGATCTTCTGGTTGAGGGAGGAGACGGTGAGGATGGTCCGATTGTTGAGATCGTCGATGAGCATACCATAGATATGTTTTAGACTGCGGAAGACACAGAGCCGGGGTCGCGCCTCCGTTCCGAGGATCCTCTTTCTGATCCGTTTATGCCGCCTCTCTCTCCCTTTCAGTCTCATGCCTCAGTAATTCCCCGCTTGCCGACCTTCTTCTTGATATACTCGCCCTTATAGCTGATCCCCTTCAAGGTATAGGGGTTGGGGGGCCTGATCTTACGGATCTGGGCGGCGACCTCACCAACCAGCTGCCGATCGGCACCCTTGATCACGATCTCGGTGGGACTGGGGACCTCACACTCGATCCCCTCGGGGATCGCAAAGTCGACCGGATGTGAAAAACCGACCTGGAGTTGAATCCCCTGCTTTGTCTTCTGCACCCGATAACCAACCCCCTGGAGCACAAGTTCTTTCTTGAAGCCCTGAGAGACACCGATGACCATGTTATTGATCAGGGCACGATAGAGACCATGGAGGGCCCGAACCGGTTTGGCATCGCTCTTCCTCCGAACATAGATTACCTCATCCTCTATCTCAACCTCAATCTCGGGTCGGAGGTCCAATTCCAGCCGGCCCAGCGGACCCTGGGCAGTAATCTTGTGACCATCGATCGCAACCTTAACCCCTTTGGGGATCTTGATCGGTTTACGGCCAATCCGTGACATATCAGTAGACGTAGCCGATCAGCTCACCGCCAACCCGCTGGCGTCTTGCCTGGCGGTCGGTGAGGATACCCTTGGAGGTGGAGATCAATGCGATACCCAAACCCCGATGGACCGGTCTGATCTCAGCCGCCTTGATATATACCCTCCGTCCCGGTTTCGATACCCGCACCAGATTGTGGATCACCGGTTCGCCCTGCTCGTTATATTTCAAGCGGACCTTGATCTTGCGCGGCAGATCGGGATTGTCGATCTCGAAGTTGTTGATGTAGCCCTCCTCGAGCAGAACCCTCAGGATCTCACACTTGAGTTTGGAGTATTTCACCTCGACCTCGGGCTTGTGGGCCCGACAGCCATTTCTGATGATGGTCATGAAATCGCCGATCACATCCATTACCAGGTCGCCTTCTTAACCCCCGGGATCTCACCGGCCAGGGCGAGCTCCCGGAAACAGATCCGACAGAGACCAAACTTCCTCAGATAGCCGCGCGGTCGTCCACACCTGAGACAGCGATTCCTCTTTCGGGTCGAGTATTTTGGGGTCCTTTTTGCCTTGATGATCTGACAGAGCCTGGCCATTATCTCCTCTTCTTGGCGAACGGGAAGCCCATCTCCTCAAAAAGAGCCCTTGCCTCCTCGTCGGTCTCGGCAGTGGTAACAAAGGTGATGTCCATACCGAAGATCATCTTAACCTTATCATACTCAATCTCGGGGAAGACCGTCTGTTCTGAAAGTCCCAAGGTATAGTTCCCCCGGCCGTCAAAGGAGTCGGGTGAGAAGCCCCGGAAATCCCTTATCCTCGGGGCAACAAAATTGATGAACCGATCATAGAACTCATACATCCTCTTCCGCCTCAGGGTTACCTTCAGCCCGATAATCATCCCTTTGCGGATACGGAAGTTTGATATCGGCCGTTTGGCCCGGGTTGGAACCGGTAGCTGACCGGTGATCGTGGCCAGATCCTTCTTCACCAGATCGATCACCTTACTATCCGATACCGCCTCACCCAGGCCGACATTGATCACGATCTTCTTGAGTCTCGGTGCCTGGAGCGGATTCTTATACTTGAACCTCTCCATCAATCGCCTTACCACCCGGTTGCGATATTCATCCCATAGCCGCGCCATCAGTCGATCTGCTCCCCACACTCCTTACAGAACCTCAACCTTCTTCCCTCAACCTTATCCCTCCTAACCCTGGTCCTCTTACCACACCGTGGGCAGATGAGCTGGACATTGGAGATGTGGATCGGGGCTGGAATGGTAAGGATACCACCGGGTCGACCCCCGCGCTGCATCCGGGTATGTTTCTTGACCAGATTGACCCCCTCGATCACCACCCGATTCTTTTTGGGCTGAACCTCGAGGACCTTCCCCCTCCTCCCCTTCTCATCACCGCTGATCACAACCACGATATCACCCTTCTTGATATTCATACCACCTCAGCCGCAAGAGAGGCGATCTTGGTGAAGTGGCGGTCCCTCAGTTCCCGGGCAACCGGTCCGAAGACTCTCGTTCCCTTGGGATCGCGGGCATCGGTGATCAGGACACAGGCATTGTCATCAAACCGGATATAGGAACCATCCTTACGCCGGTACTCCTTCTTGGTCCTCACCACGACCGCCTTCAGGACATCACCCGCCTTCACCGGGGAGTTGGGGATCGCATCCTTGATGGTAACAACGATGATGTCTCCCAGCCGGGCATAACGGCGTCGGGTCCCACCAAGGACCTTGATGCACATCGCCACCTTGGCACCGGTATTGTCGGCAACCGTCAGTCTTGAGAACTCCTGGATCATGATTCGAGCTTACGGACGACTCGCCAGCGTTTAAGCTTGGAGAGCGGTCGGGTCGGAGCGATCACGACCTTATCGTTCTCCTTACAGACATTCTTCTCATCGTGGGCGTAGAGCTTGGTTCGCTGTCGGATATATTTCTTATATCGGGGATGCTTCCTCAATCGCTCAACAATCACCACAACCGTCTTATCCATCTTGGCGCTCTTGACCACACCAATCAGTTCCCGTTTCGCCATCATCCACCACCCTTGAGCAGCTCCCTGATCTTCAACTCATCCTCCCGAAGCAGGGTCTTGACCCGGGCGATCTCCCGCCGGAGCATCGTCAATCTTTTGGGGTTGGGAAGTTCCTGGGCCGCCCTCCTCATCCGGAGATTGAAATACTCCTTCTGGATATCCTCAAGATAGCGCTCGAGTTCCTCCCTCGTCTTCTGTCTCAGCTCATAGCTTCTCATATTCGATCCCTTCCGGTCGCTTGACCACCCTCGTCTTGATGGGAAGCTTTGCCTGAGCAAGCCGAAAGAGCCGATGGGCAAATGGTTCATCGACCCCCTCAATCTCAAAGATGATCCGACCCGGCTTCACCACCGCAACCCAGTACTCTGGCGCCCCCTTCCCCTTACCCATCCTCG
>QNBE01000155.1 GCA_003645615.1 Caldifarciminota bacterium | reverse complement strand
CAAGAGTTCAAGATCGATTAAAGCCCAGCTTTTATATTATCATCTGGATACCTTCCTAGAATAATGAGCGGTTCGTCGGCCATGTGGTCAAGACCGCAGCAGTTGGTTTGAAGCAGTATCTTAAGGACTGGAAGTCTCTCATCCTCGTCTGTGATGGTGGCTCCTTGGATGATACCAGGGAGGTTGCGGAGTCGGTCGAGATCCCCTCCGGGATCGAACGGATTGTAACCACCTATCGCGGCATCCCTGGTAAGGGGAGCGCGGTGATGGCGATGATCGAGGCGGCCGATCTCGCCGGTGCTGAACTCCTCCTCCTCTTCGATGCCGATCTGAGGAGCATCACTCCGGAGTGGATCGACCGGATGTCGAGACCGGTTCTTGAGATGGGTTTTGATTATCTCACCCCCTACTATCTCCGCCATAAGCACGATGGCACAATCACCAACAATATCGTCTATCCGATCCTGAAGGGGGTCTTCGGGGTTGAGATCCGCCAGCCGATCGGGGGGGATTTTGCCATCGGTAAGAGGTTGATCAAAAGGTTGATCAATCGGGAGCATTTCAACCACCTCACCGCCCGCTTCGGGATCGATGTCTGGATGACGACTCAGGCCTTCACTTCCGGTCGGGTCGGTCAGGTCGGTCTGGGAACCAAGGTTCATGCCCCGAAGGAGCCGAAGAACGACCTCACCCCGATGTTCGTCCAGGTCGTCTATACCCTCTTCCGGATGCTCATCATCTATGAGGAGATCTGGCGGGAAGGAAAACAGATCAGGGTTGAGCTCGTCTCCGATGAGTTCAGCGACTCGATCGAGGAGATTCCAATCGAGCCGAGGGATCTGATCACCGAGATCTCCTATGCGGTAAGGAATTTCGGCCCCTTGTATGAGAGGATCATGAGTAGGTCGACGGTGAGGGAGCTGATCTCATCGCTCGACCGAATCCCGATCGATCTCTGGGTCCAGATCGTTTACGACTTTGCGGTCACCTTTAGAAGATGGGAGCGGAACCGGAGGAAGCTCTTGAGGCTCCTCCTCCCTCTCTACTTAGGTAGAGTGGGGAGTTTTGCCCTTGAGACCAAGGATATGGATAGTAGCCAGGCTGAGGTGGTGGTGAGGAAGAATGCCGAGTGCTTCTGGAAGATGAGGGATTATTTCATCAATCGCTGGGATGAATCGGATCAGAAATAGATAAGATATTTCAACTTCACCGCCGAGATCTGATATCGATCCTCCTTACTGTGATAATCGTTAAGGGCGATATAGAACCAGGATTTGGGTCTCAGATTCCAGGCAAAGAGGAGACCCAAGCGGTTAGAATAGAGTTCGGTCTCCTTCCATTCGTGTTCTGGGGTGGTAAGGACCGACTCATTGAAGATCGAAAGTGAGGTTGTCGCATTGAGAACAAATTTGAGTTTGGGTCGGATCAGGGAGGTTGTCTCAATCAGTTTCTGATCCGGATCCCATTCGAACCAGAGATGCGATTTCAATTCCAGCGAGAGGGGAGGGATGATCGACTGGCGGAAGAATAATCCCAACCCCGCCTGATTGGCCAAGAAATTGCGCCGGTAATTGTAGACATGGGTATAGTTTGACCAGATCGAAAGATGGGTATTCCCCTGGTTGGTCCAGATCGAGAGGTTGAGATTCCGATAGGTATATTCTGTGTCGGCCTCGAAATAGGGGCCGTAGTAGTAGGAGAGATCACCACCGGTATTATTTCTCAGGATTGGGGAGATGGTACATCCCAGGAGCCGACACCACCGCTCCTCACCGGGATTTTTCTTGATTATCACTGCCGGACCAGAATAGAGATATTTGAGCAGACCACGACGAAACTGGAGGAATGGACCGCTGTAGGCCAAGAACTTCTTCCGTCCGGGCCAGGGGAGATAGCCGATCTCACTCACATCGAAGGAGTCACCGATCGTCTCAAAGGCGGCCAGACTCAATAGCCTTCCGTTCATCCCGTAATAGCCTCCAGTGGTAGCAAGATCGGTCTTCCCATTCCGATCGCTGATCGCCTGATCGATGATGAACTGATTTGATCCATGGCGATAGACACCATCGAAACCGAAGGCATAATTATAATCGGAACCATCCCGCCTCATCCCGCTGAGAAGAAGACCGAGTGAGGAGTTCCGGAAGATCTTGAATCTGGTTCTCCCGACCCCGAAAAATCGCCTCGGTTCGATCTGGAGGGAGTCGGTATAGGCGCCAAGAAGGCCGAGATCGACCAGGGGAGACTTACTGGTAAGCTTCATACCACCGATGATCGGGACCGGCTCGCCTTCGATCAGCCTTCCAATCCTTCTCGAATAATAGATCTCAACCGGTTGGAAGAAGCCTCTTCCGAAGTCGGAAAATCGGAAGATCTCCTTCCCCTCCAAGAAGAACGGTCTTCGCTCCTTAAAATGGGTGGGATACCGGGTGAGATTGAGCTCGAAGGGATCGGATTCGATCTGGGCAAAATCGGGATAGAAGGTCCCGGTCAGGGTTGTCTGGGGGGTGAGATCCCACCTGAGGTTGAGTGAACCACTCGGCTTGATCCGGTCTCTCTCTCCGTAGAATCGGTCGACCCGGACATAACCCTCGGGATAGATCTCAAAGTGATAACCGGTAGCAAGGGGTCTCACCCCGGAGAGAATGCCAAATCTCGAGACCTGATACTCATGAAGTTCCTCAACCTTTGTCCAGTAATCCTCCTCCTTGGTGGAGGCAACGTATCTCTTAAACTGGACCCCCCACTCATCAAGACCAGAACGGTAGCGGATCGCCTTAAACGGGATCTTGATCTCGACTTCAAACCGATCCGGAAGTATCTTCACCCCCCGATACCAGACCCCATCCCAGGAGTCGTCCATGCTCATCCCATCATCGAGGATCCAGCCATCTTCAAAGCATCCACTCGCATAGACCCGGAAATAGTAGGCGGTCGTCCGGCTGCCGAAAGGGTCGATGGCGACCAGGACAAAATCCTCATTGCCCGAGAGGCAGACAGTGGGCTGGCCATAACAACGGATACCGAAATAGAGGTTCTCATCATCCTGGAGGGCGCGGACTACGGTCCTCACTCCTGGTGACTCACCCAGATAAGGGTGAAACTGGATAAAGTCCGAGACCGAATCCGCTTTATACCAGATCTCTTCCAGCCGACCGTCGATCCTGATCGGGGCCTTGATCTCGGTGACGGTGAGGATCTTACCCAGGAGCAGCAAAACCATCGGAGAGATTGGGATCATGATTCAACCTCCGGTCTGAGACTATATCTCCTTTGATGGAACCGGTCAAGGCCCTGTAAGATAAAGGGCGATCGGATTAAGAGGGATCCCTTTTGGTCTTACCATTAATTTGTATTTCTTTTCCCTTGAGCATGTAAGAGGAAGATGATATTTCGCCTTTACTGGCACCGGTTTCTTTTTTCCTTTATATGTCTCTCTGCCAAAAGGATTAGTTCATCCACCCATTCTACCTGTCCGGGACGAATTAAATCTATTTCTTTCTTAACTCGATCAAGAAATCCAATATCTGGATAGTTGCCCAGAACTACGAGGACTGTCAAAAAGAGTGGCCTTTCCTTATGCTAAAGAGAGAAATCTTTTGAACCGTCTCTTTAACATCCTTTTCCGCCCTCACAGCGGTAACAACCCATACCTTATCTTCAAATACCAATAGCT
>QNBE01000154.1 GCA_003645615.1 Caldifarciminota bacterium | reverse complement strand
GCGATAAGATCACGCGGAAGTTCATCCTCATAAAATAGAATGACTCTACCAACTATCGGGATTCAAAAGATGCTGAAGAATGATCATGGGGAGTCCGTAATGAACGGACTCCCCACAGCTGTGCTCAAGGTAGTGATTGACATCATCACTCAAGTAAATTATTTTAGAATTATGCGTAGTCTCGATTCAAGGTTAGATGGAAAGGTTCTATTCGGGATGTTTATTATTCTGATTTTTTCTACTGTCGGTTTTGGCCAAATAAATTGGGAAATAGAGATTGTTGATTCGCTCAATGGCTATGAGCACCTCCAGTCCTTAGCGTTAGCAGTGGATACACTAAATATCCCTCATATCGTTTATAACACCCCGGTTTATGGTAATAGCAAGATAATCTATGCCTCACGAATAGGAGGCAGTTGGCAAAAGGAAGTTGTTGAGAGCGGGCTATTCTATTACGGCTTTTCATTAATATTTGATAGTAACAATATCCCACATCTGAGCTACTGTCGTCTGGACGAAGCTATTAACAAGACTTATATCTGTCACGCCTGGAAGGAAGAAGCCGGCTGGCGGATTGATCTCGTAGATTCTATCACTGGAGACTTCGAAGGCTGGCAAAACTGGATTGTGTATCGCAAAACCTCAATCGCTCTTGACACTTCCAATCTGCCAGCTATTGCTTACTCCTCAAGGAATATTGCTGACTCCATCACCTATAACAAATTTGCTCATTACAACGGAACTAACTGGGATACCTCAATAGTGGAATATGACTCAGCCTATGCTAATACTCAGGAAAGACCGACCGATTTTAGCCCATCCTTAGATTTTAACAGTGGGAACATCCCCTACATTGCCTTTCAACAGATATCAATATACCCTCACCAACCCTATGATACCTTAAAGATAGCACATTATAATGACACTCTAAACCGATGGTTAGTAGAACCAATTTTCAACACGATTGATCCGTGGTTCATGGTTTCACTCAAGTTGAACAAACTCGATTATCCTATGATTGCACATAACATCAGTGGCTGCCTCTGCTTTACCTGGTGGGATGGTGCTTCCTGGCGAACGGATTGGATTCAGGGTATCGGTTGGTATCGAACCAAGTATCATCTTCAGCTGGATAGTTTAGAAAACCCCCATATCCTCTATCTCCCTGATCCCCTAGTTGCCCATCCATCCTACTGTTATAAAGAAGGCAACACATGGCACTTATGTGGTTGGGTTGAACCGGATCCTGAATGTCTCACCTTAGCCGATATTTCGTTCTCCTTTGATCATAATTATCAACCTCATGTGGCGTATCAATTCAGCAAATCAAATAAATTAGGTATCAAATATGCGAAAGGGACCTTTGTCGGTGTTGAGGATGAACTGACCGCTTCTGCCAGGATATTCCTATTAGAAATATCCCCTAACCCATTCCACGATAGGCTAAGGATAAAATTGAAGATGGGAGATTGGAAATGGAATCCTGAGGCCATCTCGTTAAGAATTTTTGATGCTTCTGGAAGACCGGTCCGACAGTTTGATCACTTAGTTTCCAATCAATTCTTCTGGGATGGAAAAAAATTCCCACCCGGCGTCTATTTTGTTCACCTGAGCACCCCAAATGGTAGTGAAACCAGAAAAGCCCTTCTCTTGAAATAAGATGAGAATTATGAACTGGTCGACATTATTTATCCTTGTGCCCATGTTAACTTCGGCCGTCACTTTTGAAAGATATTATGGGGGGCATCATCATCAGAAGGGATACACTGTCCATGCCACCTCAGATGGAGGATATGCTATTATTGGTTCTACCGCAGCGGCAAAAATCTATTTTGTAAAAACCGATTCTCTTGGGGATACCTTATGGACTAAGAGCTACTACTACGGAGGCTATGCTCATATTGATATTGGTTATTCGTTCCAATCTCTCTCGAAGGAGGGTTATATTATCACCGGCTATAAGGATTCATCTTATTCACTACCCCCATATCCTGACCTTCGTCTTATTAAAATAAGCTCCTCAGGTGATTCAATCTGGACAAAGTTATACGGCGGTGATAGTCTGGACATCGGTTACTGGATTGAGATCACCCCTGATAGTTGCTTTATCATTGTCGGTGAGACAAAATCCTTTGGTCAGGGCAATAGTGATGTCTGGCTTATTAAGACCGACTCCGTGGGTAACATCCTCTGGTCGAAGACCTATGGTGGGGCGAGTTATGATATGGGCCGGGTGGTCAAGAACACTCCGGATGGAGGGTTCATCATTGTTGGCTCCACCTATTCCTTCGGCAATGGCTTCCGGGATGTCTATCTCATCAAAGTAGATTCACTCGGTAATCTTATCTGGCAGAAGGCCTATGGTGGTGATGGGTATGAGTGGGGACATGATGTTGAGGTAACCACTGAGGGTTACATCATCTGCGGTCAGACCAACTCCTTCGGCTTCGGGGCCCAGGATATCCTTCTAATAAAGACCGATACCCTTGGTGATACCATCTGGATGAGGACCTATGGTGGTCCTTTTGATGACATCGGCTATGCGGTCACCCCCACCCATGATGGTGGTTATGCCATCTGCGGCTATACTGACTCCTATGGTGCGGGTGGTGGTGATCTCTATCTATTCAAGGTTGATTCCCTCGGTAATCAGCTCTGGTCGAAGACTTATGGTGGGGTTAAGGAAGACTGTGGTTATGACGTTGAGGAGGTCCGGGATTGTGGATTCATCATCACCGGTTATACCTACTCCAGTCCCAACGATACCTTGCACAGCGATCTCTATCTCATCAAGACCGACTCCTTAGGGAATGTAATGGTTGAGGAGGGGTTTTCCACCCAAGCTGGATGGCATCGGCCTGGACTTTTCTGTCATCCCAACCCCTTCCGTGATCAAGCCGTAATCACCGGTTGTGGGGGTGATTTAAGTATTTATGATAGCGCCGGTCGGAGGGTGAGGAGTTTTTCCTTTTGTAATTCCATCCGCTGGGATGGCTGTGATGACTCTGGCCGCCCGCTCCCTTCCGGTATCTACTTCGTGAACAGCACTCATCATGAGCTCATAAAGGTTGTCAAACTGAAGTAACAATTTGTAATTACCGGAATTGAAATTATTGACGGGGAAGGGGGTGGAGATATAATTAAATATGGTCATTGAGAAGCGGATTCTGCTTAAAGGTTCCAAGGGTGAGAAGGAGATCACTGCGGTCTTCGACTCCGGGGCGAGTTATTCATGTATCAGGCCAGAATTGGCCGGGAGGCTGGGAATTACTGAAGATTTACCCGAGCCAATGGAGTTTGGAACCGCTAAGGAAGGGGAGAAACTCGTTGCTGATCGAGCGGTGAGACTCAATTTTTACATTGATGGTCATCGATTCTCAGATGAGTTTATGCTTATCCCCGGCCTCTCTGATCCGGTGATCATCGGTGCTAAGACCCTCCAGGCTTGGCGGATGAAACTCGACTTTGAAAACGATGAGGTGATCATCGACCCGAGGGTTACGAAATTGAGGCTATTATGACCTCGGGGGATTCTTACCACCAGCACCGAGCCACTGTATCCCCTGAGTAGATAGCCCGCTAAATTTCATTCCGTCAATCCGGTAATTACCGGAATGTCGGATCGTGTCTTCTGCTACCGTTGACGGTGAGATTGGATTGGATATAATGATTATGGGAGGTTGAATGGCGGTTATCGAAAAGGAGATAATCCTTAAAGGTTCCAAGGGGAAGGAGGAGATCACCGCGGTCTTCGACTCCGGGGCGACCTACTCCTGTATCCAGCCCGAGCTGG
>QNBE01000153.1 GCA_003645615.1 Caldifarciminota bacterium | reverse complement strand
CCCTGGGGACCACCGATGACGAACCTCCCGGTGGGATTGATGAGGAACTTGGTATTCTTATCGATCAGCTCCTCTGGGAGGACCGGATGGATGACACTTTCGATCACCTCCTCCCTCAGCTTCTCCAGTCGGGCATCGGGATGGTGCTGGGTGGAGATGATCACGGTATCGATCCGGACCGGTTTATCACCCTCATACTCGACCGTCACCTGGGACTTACCATCCGGACGGAGATGGGGGATGATCTTCGCTTTTCTCACCTCAGCCAATCTCCGAACCAGTTTGTGGGCAAGGATGATTGGCAGCGGCATCAGCTCTTTGGTCTCATTGATTGCAAAACCATACATCATCCCCTGATCACCGGCACCGCCGATATTCACTCCGAGGGCGATGTCGCCCGATTGCTCCTGGATCGAGGTGATCACCGCACAGGACTCGGCCTCAAATCCGGAGTTGGGATCGGTATAACCCGCCTCCTGGATCGTGGCCCTAACGATGCCCGGGATATCGACATAGCATTCGGTCGTGATCTCACCAGCAACAAAGACAAGCCCCCTGGTAACCAAGGCCTCACAGGCAACCCGTCCATAAGGATCCCGTTCCAGGATCGCATCCAGGACCGCATCAGAGATCTGATCACAGATCTTATCCGGGTGACCCTCGGTCACCGACTCCGATGTAATAAACTTTCGGCCCAATCCAACCTCCTTCTTAAAAAATCGATTATAAGCCGATTGATCCCACCGTCAAGTTGCATTCTTCCGTACTAACTCAAGGGATTTTATCCTCAGATCAGTTAGGTTCTTTTCTTAGGTGCGACATGAGTGGGATGAAATCCTTTAATAAATGCTTTTCCTAAGTGGTTCTCAATAATCTTAACTGCTGGTGTCCCCTCAAAGGTGTGTGTGGTGGCATGGAAAACGGAAAGCACTAAATCTTGAAGTCTATCGTCAGCCTCTAACCGATCAACTTTTAACCCAATCGATTCTGCATACGCTCGATCGATATGTCTGCTGTGACTCTTGAATAATGAATGATCTGACAATGTCTCTGCAATCCTTTTTGCCTTTTTCTCAGCCTCAAAGTCGCCTGAGAACATATATAGTCTCAACCACTCGAACACCAACACCTTAGCAAGTTCGATCGCGTGTTCAGATTCGACGATAAGTGCTGGTCCATATGTTCAATTATAGGTAGCCATACCCCTAAGTTATGGGGATCTCTTTTACATTCTTCCTTAGCACGATCAAACTGTTCAATAATAGCTTGAGCAGGGATCGTTCTTATACCCAAGCGAGTATAGACTATTACCTGAGGATCGATGGGGCTTATATATAAAAGAATGCTTACCCATCACTATTTTGTTACAGGCGCATGCCAACATTGTCGCGGCTGGCATTGCACCGTAGGGTATGATTGCTCTCACATCAGAAAATTTTGACCGGAGGTATTTTACTAAGGCCTCTGTCGCCTCAGCTGAACCTCCTGGGCTGTGAATGATTAAATCTAAGGATTCACCAGGAAGACCGGCAATTACCTCCATAAATCCCTGGACATCTTCATCAGTAATGCTGATGAGATCAGATGGCACATTTGTTGATCTGGTCCATTTTGAGGCATAGAGAATCGTATTTCTCTGGGTATATTTCCAAAGTTCCCTTAAATATTTTCTTCTAACTTTGTCAAATGGAGGGACTTTTTCCTTCTCAAATTCGATCCTCAGTTCTTTAAGAATTTCTCCCCAAGTCGGCATAAACTGAATTAGATGGATCGATCAGTCGTAGAAAAAGTGAATTTTTCCCAGATTTCGCACAAATAAGTCTCTGCCAAGTCTATTAGCTCTCGATACTCACCATAAACTGCCATCAAATCCTCAATTCCGAGAGCAGTAGCCTTCTGTTTCATCATTGTAAGCTCTCTTACCCGAAGGGAATCGGATGGATTAGATGTACCCATAGTATATTTTATCCTCATCCCCTCATGGTGTCAAGAGAAGCGTGGAACCGTTAACAGACATCGTTACCGGTTTGGATGGGGGATTGTCAAAGTGGCCCGGTTCAGACCTGGAAGACAATCAGATCGAAACCTTCATCTCTCCGGCTAAGGTCCGGAATCGGAACCGGTCATAGGTGGGCCAGCCATAGCCATAACCCATCTCGGTTGTCTGGTAGAGAAAGCTCAGGTTTAATGGTCTCCACGAGATACCGATTCCACCTCCGTAAACCCGCCGGGCAACAGAATAGGGAGAGAGGGCAAAATCGGCGAAGAGATTTTCCACTCCGCCCATCCGGAGCTCGAGATACTTACCGATTCTCAACGATAAGCCGCCGTGAAGCGCCACCCCTTGAAATTTATCAACCAGACCGTAGGAGTAACGATGGACCTCGTAATAATATCTGGGAATGATGGTGATCAGAAATGGAAAAAAACGCCCTTTAAGGCCGATACCCAGAACCTGGCGATGGGAATCCTCAAGATCAACCAGTTTTTTCTCATGCCAGAGGAGGAGGTGGTGCCAGAACCCGGCCTCGAAATGGATACGGACCTTCCCAATCTCCCTCTCCATTCTCAGGGACAAACTGGTCTGAGTTCTTCCCAACCATTCGGTGGCAACTTCGGGCAAGACCATAATCCTGGCCTTGTCATCTTTGATGATGAGATGGCCGGTAATGTAACCACGTTCCCTCTCCCACCACTCCCAGCCTGGATTGAACATGCCGCTGCACTTACCCAGGGCAACCCCCGTAGCCAGGTCATATCCACTTAGTTGACCATTATAGTTAACACCGCTTACCATTTTAGCACCAAAATCATTATCCTCATACCAACAGGTATAAAAGTTCCAATACTTCTTGGTAACTCCGTAGCCGAAGGCGTATCCAAAATCAAAATTCCTCATACTAACAACAAATACTAGATCACCAACCATCCGATAAGGACAGCGCTGAAACCAAATTTCTCGTGGGCGGATATGCTCCCCTTTTACCTTTGTCCACCGCTTAGCTTCAGTTTTTAATAGTTTACACCGAACCTTAAAATTTCTCCAGAAATAACCACCGGTTATTGCAAAATGGCGCATTGGCGCCCCATCCTCTTTCTGGCAGAATGTGGTTTCATCCTCGGGGGAGAAATCAGAGAAGAGGATCGAAAAACTCCTTAAGCTGTCTTTGAGTAAAAGCGCCGAATTCTTAAGCCGAGTAAGATCAGGATATCCGGTTGCTGCTTCGAAAAGGTCAAAATCATCCCTGATCTCGCTCAAGGTAACCGAGGGATATGGGAAGAATGAGATAAGCAGGATTAAGATCACCTCAAGAATACCACTTTATAGCTCTTCTTGATCCTGCCCGCTTCAAATCTTAAGAAGTAGATACCGGAGCTCAAACCCTCAGGCTCAATCTTGATCTCGTTGATCCCCTTCTCCCGCTCTCCATCCCAGACCGTCACCACCCGCCGACCCAGGACATCATAGAGAAAGATCCGGACTTCTGTCTTCTCCGTAAGCCCGAATCGGAGGATCCCCTGCTTAAAGAACGGGTTGGGATAGAAGGTGGGCATCAGGAAAAGGGGAGCCTCAGCCGAGGTCTGTGGACCACCCCCGCCAGAACCTCTGGTGGATTCATAAACCTCAAGCCCGGCACAGGTGGCAAAAGGACCGAAAAGGACCCTCCAGAGGTCAATTCTCACCCTGCCATCACGGTAGAGCCGGCGCGGAACCTCCACATTCACTTTGATAACTCTGCCGGTTGGAATGAAAGAGAGATCTAAGGGCACCCAGTCAACGGTCAAGAGCTGGAGGATGAAGTCACAATCCTTCCCTCCCCTCTCAATGTCCCTCAGCTTGGGCCTGAGATAATCACCAAATTCGAT
>QNBE01000152.1 GCA_003645615.1 Caldifarciminota bacterium | reverse complement strand
TGAGGCTCCGCTTTCCTTCTGGCTGGCGCCGATCCCCTCACCCTCGGTGGGTGGTATAACCATCGAATATCAGATCTCAATCCCGGTTCCGGTCAGGGTCAAGATCTTTGATCCTGCCGGTCGGCTGGTTGATTTCTGGGTGGAGCGGAAGGAGGCGGGACGATATCGCATCACCAAGGGTCTCCCTTCCGGTGTCTACTTCCTCCAGCTTGAGGCCGGAGGTGTGAGGATCGAGCGGAAGGTGGTCATCGTTCAGGATTGACCTGCCAAGGAGACTAATATCGTCTGGTTGACAGGAGGGAGGAATAAGTATAATCTTTAGCTGAGGGTCGTTAGCTCAGCTGGCAGAGCACCGGATTTTTAATCCGGGGGTCGCAGGTTCGACTCCTGCACGACCCATTTTATTTCCATGGACTATGCTCAGGAACAGACCCTGATCCTCCTCCTCCTCAAATCGTTCCATGACTGTTATCCAGATCTGAGAATTATCGTCGATCACTCCTATGGCCCCGGTGTCTACTGCCGGTATGAACCATCAGATCGCAAACCCGATCTGAAGCGGGTGAAACTATGGATTGAGAACCATCTCCGGGGCAAGGTGAAGATCAAGCCCTATCCCCTTGATCGGGTAAAACTCAGGCGCCATTTCTCTAAACGGAAGGACATTATCGCCCTCCTCTCCTCACGGAGGCGTCTCTTTCCCGCCTATCGGATCGATGGCTATCTTGACCATATCATCGGTCCGGTTAAGCTCGAGATGGCCGAACTGCCCCAATTTGACCTCGTTCCTCACCCTCCAGGTTTTGTCCTGACCTGGGGGAGATTTCAGCCGAGACCGAAGCTTTTCCGGATGATCCAGGAGTATGAGGAGTGGGCCCAGATCTTAGGAGTATATGATGTGGGAAGATTGAATCGAGTGCTTAAGGAAGATTTTGACCGGATGGTTCTACTCGCCGAGGCACTCCACGAGAAGAAGATCGCCTCCATTGCCGATAAGATTATCAAGAGAAAGAAACGGCTCATCCTCATTGCTGGTCCTTCGGCCTCAGGAAAGACAACCTTCTCCAAGCGGCTGGCAATCCAGCTTCAGGTCTCAAAGGTGAGACCGGTAACCATCTCTATTGACGACTACTTTCTACCACGGGAGAAGACTCCAACCGGTCCGGATGGGCTACCGGATTTTGAATCCCTGAAGGCGATCGACATCGAGTTGTTGAACCGGGATCTTAACCGGCTGCTTCGGGGGAGGCCGGTTGCGATCCCGAAGTTCAATTTTCGGACCGGAGAGCGAGAGTATCGCGGTCGGATCGAGCACCTGGCCGGTGACGATGTTCTTATCTTGGAGGGGATTCATGGCCTTAATGATCGTCTCACCTATGCGATCCCGACCGGGGTAAAGTTTAGGATCTATGTGAGCGCCATTACACAGCTCAATATTGACGACCATAACCGAATCCATACCCGGGATACCAGATTGATCCGGAGGATCGTCAGGGATGTCCAGTTTCGTAACCACTCGGCAGCAGAGACGATTCGGAACTGGCCTCGGGTAGTTGCCGGTGAAGATCGTTACATATTCCCATTCCAAGAAAAGGCCGATGTCATGTTCAACTCGGCACTCATCTACGAATTTCCGGTTCTGAGCCGTTATGTCCGTCCACTCCTCAAACGGGTGAGAGATCCTGAGGCCCACAGGCTCGATCAATTACTAAGTTATTTCCTCCCCGCTCCCGATGGGATCATCCCGAACAATTCTATCTTAAGGGAGTTTATCGGGGGTTCGATCTTTTACTACTAAGGGCAAGATTTCTTCTGATCACCATCTCAACATCGGGACGGTTGGGGAAGTGGAGGGCGAACTTGAGTATCCTCTGGGCTTCATCATACCAGCCCTGATTGAGGTAGTAGGCACCGAGATTATTGAGGGCGATACCGTAAATCATCTGTGATTTTCCGGCTCGGGTTCTGGGGAGACGGTGTCGCATGATTCTGTGGATCTGGAATCTCTGCCAGAGCGAATCGTTTTTGCTCACGATGCTCATTCGATCCACGGAATCACGAGTGATGATTGTGATCAATCCATGAGGGATGAGCTGATAATGATCGCTGAGCTGAAGGGCCTCCTTCATAAGATCGATTCCGATTACAACTGGACGATCTGGGTTCAGCTCCACGACGGTGGCGATCATCTCCGGACCGGTAGCAGGCCGCAGGCGGATTCTCTTACCAAGCCTTGTAAGGTAATCAAGGGAACCGAGCATATCATAGTAGACAATATCGATCCCCTTCTTTCTACCTTCCACATGCTGCAGATAGAGGAGGCAGTTGATATTGGTGGAGCTGGAACAGAAGAAGATCGCACGGTCGGGGATCGATCGCCATAGATTGATAGCTACATCATATAGATAGGGGTAGCGATTCTCCTGATGATTCCTGAGATTGATGCTCAGGGGGATGAGGAGAAGGAGAGAAAGTAGCTGACCAAACCGGGACCCTATCCACTGGATCAGAAAGGCCAGGCCGCTACTGAGGAGAAGACCGATGAAGAGGAAGGTGGGGAGAAGGAAGACGTCGTAGTCGGGGATGTCGTAATTGATAGTGTAGATAAGGTTGGCGCCAGCGATGAGGAGGAGGGCAAAGAAGACCCGGCGCCAGCGAGTGTAGAAGTAGTAAAGGCCTGGGAGGGAGAGCAAAAGGAGGGGACTGAATTCCCGCAGGAGGAGAGGGGGGAGATGGGTGAGGCGATGGACTACCTGAGAGAGTGGTAGGGTAAAGAGGAAGCTCCGATACTGTGCCCCGGTGGCATGGTTGATGAGACGGATGAAGCTATCTGGATTGCCCCAATTGAGAGGAGGGTGATGCTGTGCCCGGATGAGAAGGTAGAGGAAGGAGGTGAGGGGGAGGAGGAGAAAGAGGGAGGCCAGGGAGAGAGACACCCATCCGATCTTATCCCGTTGAGGGAGTATGAGATAGAGAAGGCCGGGCAGATAGAGGAGGAAGGTGGGACGGTGGCTGATGCCGAGGCCGATAGTAAACAATCCCATCAAGAGATGGCTTTCACGGCCTGAATCGGCGAATCGGAGCAGAAAATAGATAGATAGCAGGAGGAGGAGGAGTTCGAAGGTGTAGACCTCAAATGTGCTGGACTCGGCCCAGAAGGTGAAGGAGAAGGCCAAGGTTAAGGGGGCGAGTATGGATAAGGTGCGATCGGAGCGGAGGATCCGGGAGAGGGTGAGAAGGGCCATGATTCCAGCAACCATTGAGAGGAGGTTGGTTCGGAAGGCGATCGATCCAGATGGGATAAGGGTGAAGAGATGGCCGAGAAGGGTGAAGAGAGGGTAGCCCGGGGGATGGGCAACCCCTAACCTATAAGCTACTGCAGTTAACTCACCACTATCACCAGGGCCCAGGGAGGTGGAGAGGGTGAAGGAATAAAGGATTGTTATTGCCAATATCGGGAGAGATGATTTCAATGAATGACGATCAATCGGAAGACCCTACGGTAACGGCTGGTCTTCAGCTCTAAGAGATGGACACCTGGAGGGATTCGATCCAGCCCGATTCGGATTGGAAGCCGCCCAGATGATCGTCGTAGTATCCTTCCGGTAACATCGTAGATGGTCAACAAGATCCTATCCGAAGGTTGGATAGAAGAGACGATCACCTCTCGGTTCGCTGGATTGGGGGTTATCCTCAACCTGGATAGAGTAGCTTCCCTATCAATTCCGACTCCGGGTTCGGCAACCTTGATCTTCCAAATCCAGGCTGAACTGCTGCTGTTGGTCCAGAGATAACCACCGAGACTGTCATCCGCCCAGGATACCCCTTCCGGAAGATCGGTGCCTGGGCCAGGATGGGTATTAGTTTCGATGATGAAATAGGAACTATCGCTTTGATTGAGAATTACCTTACAGATGGAATAGTCTTTCTGATCGCAGAGA
>QNBE01000151.1 GCA_003645615.1 Caldifarciminota bacterium | reverse complement strand
TAACCGATACTGGTAGCCTCGGCTAAGGTCTCAACCACCGCAGGCAGTCCGGGATAGAAGTGGCAACAGATGGCATACTCATGATTGGGATTGGCCGGGGTCTCATCGAAGATGATGAAGATCTCACCGTAATCGGTGTAGGTCAAAGACGGTGGACCGATCGTCCCGGTGGTGGTGTAAATCGGATATGGGGTTGACCAGGTGGTCGTGTATTGACTGAAGAGGAGAGAATGGTGGTCCGGACTGAGAAAGGCGATCCCCACCTCGACCGGACTTTCCAGCTCAGGCAGATCCAAGGCCGGACAATACCCCTCACCGACCTCCATCTTCTTCGACCAGGACTGGCCGCAATCAGAAGACCTGACCGCATAGATCGCACCACCGGACTCATATGAGGTCCAGAGGACATCACCACTCCTGACCAGCTTCTTACCATTGTTATATGCCGTCGCCTCTTCAGATGAGGAGACTAAATGTTTGTTGAAGGGCGGGGTATAGTAACGGATACCGTGGCGCCCATAAGTGCTAACATAAAGTGTTTGGGGGTTAGTTCGGTCATACTCGAAGTCCATAATCGCCGTAGGTAGATTCTCATCGTTCAGAAAGAACTTTCGGCCCCCATCAACGCTCAGGTAGGTCTCACCGGTGTGCTGAAGATTCCAGCATGCCACATGGAAGAGGGAGGGATCTTCTGGATCAACTGTGATCCAGTTGTTCTCTACATCCAGATTCAATCGCTGGAAGGTATTGCCACCATTGTAAGATTTATATACCCCATAGTAGGCCGAAACATAGAGGGTATCGGGGTGGATGGGATCAACCGCAAGGTCGTAAACATCGTGTTTGATGTAAGGTAGGGCATTCTCAAGGGCGAACCAGGATTCACCAAAATCGGTGCTCTTCCAGATGTGAATTGGTGAAGGTGGAGCATTAGGCCCCATCGCGTCGTTGTCTCCAATGTAGAGAATATTAGGATTTTTGGAATTTACTGCAATGGTATAGGAAGGCTGAGGATAGTCATAGGTTGGGGAGTAATTATTTATCTCCTCCCATGTCTGGCCCAGATCATCAGTTTTGAGGCAGAAATAATCCTCCGGAATCTCATACCTCTTACCCTGACAAATCCACCACATGTTAGGGTTTAGCGGATTATAATCCATCTCATTGAGGCCGATCGCCGAGTAGCAATTACCCTCATAGACCACGGACCAGCTCTGACCGTAGTCAGTCACATGAAGCACTTTGGTAATTTTATTGCGGGTGCAGGTAATGAAGACCTCAGAGCCCTGAGTATTGGGGATTATCCTTATGTCGTTTTGCTTAACCGGCGCCTCAGCACGGGAGTCATAAAACTTTAACAGATCCCGTAATGCCACCCAGGTTTCACCGTGATCGCTTGAGAAACTGACCGGACCCGTGCCTAAGGTGTAGATGTATGAACCTTCAATCGTGAAATGGGAGATGCTTTGGAATTTGAACCCTCTGGTGATCTCGGTGTAATTCTGACCATAATCATCAGAGCGGAAGATGATGCCACCACCAACAATAATCAGTCCCGAGGCAGTTGGATGAGTAACGACGGTTTGAAACTGATCAGTCACGGGATTATTTCGCTTCTCCCAGGTATTACCTCCATCCGAGGTGATGTATATCCCGTCCCACTCAGTTGCCGCATAGACAATCTGAGAATTGGCCGGATCTACAGCAAGATCTTTTACCGGACCTGGTGGTGAGTTAGGGAGGAGGCTCCAATCAATGCCGGAGTTGGTAGATCGGTAGACCCCATTTCGAGACCCGGCATAGGCAACCGTCGAGGAGGCAAAGAGGACCGAGAAGAAATTATCATCACCCTGGACTGAAACCCAACTGTTTCCCCCATCAGAAGTTCGATAGATATGACCGGTTGGATCACCGGTCGTCACCGCAAGCATGATCTGGGGATCAGTCGGGTGATAGGCGAAATCGAAGACATTCTCACCACTCAGTCCCCGCTCATACCAACGCTCACCCCCATCGGTGGTGATGAAAAGGCTCGGCTTGTCCGATTCTTTGCCGCAGCCCAGCAGCACCGTATTAACATCATGGGGCGAGATCTCAATCGCCTGAACCTGAGGATTGGTGATGCCATAATCCTTTTCAATCCATTTGTCACCACTATTTGTCGATTTCATCACCAGATGCCAACCGACCGGATCTGATCTACCCAAGAAGACAATCCCCCCATTGGTCTGACCAGAAGCGGTGACGCAGGTGGGATGGTCGGTGTTTGGCCTGTCAATCGAATCCCAATAAGTCCCCAGATTGGTACTCCGGCAGAGCATATGAGTCGCATCGGCGCAATAAAGATTCCAGCGGTTGTTTTCGTAATCCCAGCCGAAAGTAATATCATCCGATCTTGCATCCGGTGGGCAACCCAGTAACTGCCATTCACCAACTCCACTGGCCGATAAGGTCATCGGCACGGCGATCATGACGATCCCAATCATTGCTCTACCTGACATGTTGCACCTCCTATCTTAGAACCACCACCTTCTGAGTGATGGTTTCGGTTTTGGTCTTGAGCCGGATGAAGTAGACACCGGCCCTTCCAGTCTGCCAGATGATCTGATGATCACCCAATCTCGATATCTCTTTATTTACTAATTGCCTGCCGAGTTGATCATAGATCTTAACCGACGCCGGAATCTCAGAGAGGCGAAAGGCGATATTTACCCTCCCATAAGAAGGGTTCGGGGAAATGGTTATACCGAAAGGTCTCTCCTGATAATCCTCTGGGGTGGTAACCGAGAGGTCCTTCCTCTTATAATAGATCGCCGAGGGACCCCCATTGCCATTATCACGCTGATCGGCCCAGAAGAGATGGAGATAGTTTCCCCCACAGGCCAAAGACGGGGTCCGGGAGTGATAGGGGGCATTGGTCAGCCTCACCTCCGGATACCAGGTGGTCCCAAGATCCGGTGACTCCCGGTAGTAGATCTCGGTATTATATCCAGGAAGATGCCGTTCATCTCTCCAGACAACATGGAGATGGGTCCTTTCAGCTAAGATGTCCGACCAGTCCGCCCGATGGGCGGTGGTGATGGAGTCGATCTCACTCCACTGACCGAATTTATTTCTCCTCCGGACAAAGATATCCCCGGTCCAGGGATAGGGGGAATACTTGTAGTCATACCAGGAGACCGCAGTTCCCCCTGGCCAGGAGGTGTTGAAGGGGATCTGACCCGCAATACCATCACGATGAGAAATGATCATCGCCTCATCCCAGGTCCGGCCACCATCGTGAGAACCGATATAGAAGACCTCAGTATTGCCCGAATCAGGATCATCCGCCGTAAACACAATATGCACATCAGGCCAGGAGACCGAGATGCGGGGCTGCTGAAAATGGTCGTTATAGATTTGCCTTACTGTATCCCAAGTGGCACCGCCATCAGTACTTTTTGTGAAACACACCGGATAATTTCCAGTATATCCTCCCATTGTCAAATAAACTGTATCTTTGACGAAATCAACTGATGGAAAAGTTAAGGAAAATGGACACTCTAAAGTATCGATTTGTAACCAAGACATTCCACCATCAATACTCCTTCTATACTCCAGAAGCCCGGTCTGCTGTTCGAACCACACCACCACCACCGTATCCCCCTTGACCGCAATGTCGGGCATGATGGAGCGGATCTCATCTTCAACACTTAACCGCATGTCGTCAGACCAGGTCTCACCATGATCAGTGGAGCGCTTGTAATAGACCTCAATATGACCGTATTCCTGTTTCCATACAAGATGAACGGTATCGCCCCAAGCGTCAGCCCGAGGATCCAGTCCTCCACCAGGCAAAAACACCAGCCGCCGGTCCTCGGTCCAGCCGGGTGGATCGGCAGAGAGAACACTAAGCACTATGCAGTAGGCAGTAAGGAGTATTATCCCCTTTCTATACATCAATACCAGTTTAATCATCATACCTCCCCAGTCAAGGGTTTTTCACCCTCCCCC
>QNBE01000150.1 GCA_003645615.1 Caldifarciminota bacterium | reverse complement strand
TGCCCCTAACCGATAATCCTCCCAGACCACATGGACATTGGTTCCCTCCACCGCAATCGATGGATTTAACGCCTTGGAGACACTGGTAAGCTTCACAATCGGCTCCCAGGTGAGACCATGATCCGTGCTCCGCCGATAGAAAACATCACCGGTAAAACCCGGACCAGCATACTTGTAGTCAATCCAGCAGACATGGGGATTGCCCAAACTGTCCACGGCAATATCTTCTCGGATGCCTGGTATCGTATCAATATCCGAGATGATTTGGGGCCTCTGCCAGGTCAATCCATAATTGGTTGACCGGACGAATTCGATCTCTTCATAAGGCCCGGGAATGGGGTAGGTTTCAAAAATAGCGTAGACAAAAGAATCGATAGCCACAATGTCAGCATTGGTAGTTCGAGAATTGGTATCCAAGGTCTCAGGTATTGACCAAGAAGTTCCTAAATCAGTACTTTTTGTGAACAATGCCGTGTCTATTTTCCCACCAATAATATGTATTGTGTCTGTTGATACTTGGAATTCAATTCCCACAGCATTCTCAATCTCCATAATATCCCCCCAGCTAATACCACCGTTAGTGCTGTAGCGACAACGGAGATTTGATTTCTTGAAAACATCATTACCCCAGATCGTGAACACAATTGTATCACAGCAACCGAGCCGAGGACCTATTATTCCCGTATCAGGTGGACCGATATTATACTCCCGCTGCCAGGTCTCACCAGCATCACTGGACCGCTTGTAGAATAATGAATCATAACTCGATCCCAGAAATTCCGCCTCCCAGATGACATGCACCGTCTCACCGGCCGCCGCCACCCTGGGATGCCAACCTCGGAATGACGCAAAACTCAACCGCCGGTCCTCGGTCCAGCCGGGCTGACCATAGATAAGAGTGGTGAGAAGCAACCCCAATAGCAGTCCCCTACTCAACCCGCACCACCTTGTAGAGAAATTTACCTCGGGTAGTCTGCACTTCGATAAAGTAGATACCCGAGTTTAGGGCTCGAGTGTCAAGAACCAGGTCGCCGGGATCCTGCCGGATGATCTTCCAGTTTCTTATCCTTCTCCCCATCAAATCATACAATTTTATCTCATTCAGCTTCAGTGATCCACTCAGGATATGAAGTTCCTCCTGGAAAGGCACTGGCCTGACCTGAGGGAAAGCCCCGGGTAGTCTCTTTACCTTTTCCTCAACCCGAATATCCTCCATATCATATAGATAAGTAACACCACAATCTTCATGTGAACCATCATGCCAGGGAGCACCGATCAGAATATCCGGATAGCCATTTTCAGTTACATCCCCCAGAAATGAGACCGTGGTGCCAAAGCGATCATAGGGATTACGGCCGTAAAAGATTAAATCTGGAATAGTATCAAACGGGTTTCCACCGTAATAGATGTAAACCGCACCCATATTCGGATAAGGATTGCTAAAGCCCACCACTCCAACAACAAGGTCCTCAATACCGTCACCGTTAAGATCGCCCCCGGCCAATGAGCTGCCAAAATACTGCCATCCCTCAGTCCCCGATAAAATAATGTCGGGTATGGTATCAAAATCTTCCCCTCCATAAAATATGAACACTCTTCCTTGTGCTTCATATTGTTCATTCCAGTAGGGAGCACCAATGATAAGATCAGAAGAGCCATCACCGTTTATATCCTTTCCCAGGAGAAGAGCACGGCCAAAGGAGAACTCTGAACCCGCAACGAGTGTCCAGTCAGGAATGGAATCGACCACCGGACCAAGATAGAGATATACCTTATTGCCGTATGGTGCACCGACGGCAAGGTCTTCGGCTCCATCTCCATTTATATCACCGGCGCCAAGGGCATAGCCAAACATCTCATTCTCATTTGGTGCTCGAGCCTGGAAGTCATAAGTGGTATCAAAATCTGGACCACCGTAATAGAGAGCGAACCAGTGATAACTCGCGACAACGATATCGTTATAGGAATCAGCGTTAAGATCCCCAATTCCGAGATGCTTAGTGTTGCGGAGATCCAGCTTCCGATATTGATATTCTCCCGGTGATTCCTCACCGAGGCAGACAAAAGTATAATATTCATAATATGGATAGTATTTTATAAGAACAACCGCGAAATCATCATAGCCGTTATTATCAACATCTCCACAACCAACTATCCGATGCCCAAAGCGGTAAAGACTCGGCCAGAGGGAATCAATACGATCAGGAATAGTATCAAGGCTGTTTCCCCCGTAGAAGAAGTGAATTTTATTAAGTCCATAGCCACTGATAGCGAAATCATTTATCTGATCGTTGTTAATATCGTTTAATAAGGCAATTGGCTGTCCGTATTGGGCATTAATCGAATCGAAGGTGAAAATAAGCCTCGGCTCAAACGCAAAAAGAGGAACGATTAATGGTAAGAGCAAAAGTAAACCTATTCCTTCCTTCACCCTCATTAATCTTATGATAATCATCCTTTGGTAAATGTCAATGAATCGGGATTGAATAGCTGCGCTTTCTCTCTAATCTTCCTCACCATCTTCGATACCATCTGCTGAGTGATCCCCAGACGTTCGGCGATCTCGGTCTGGTTATAGCCCTCAGAAAGGAGCACACAGACCATCCACTCCCGTTCGGTAAGGATCTCTCTGATTTTCCTCAACAGCAGACGATGAAAAGCCCGCTCAGCAGGGCCAGGGCGGCGGTCGGGTATCGCCTCCCTGACAGCCTGCCAGTCAGCAAATCTTATCCTGCTTCTTTTCGGCAAACTTATGCACTTGCCTTTAAATATATTCCTTATCGCTTTCCTCCAGCAGTAGGTAAGAATATAACCCGGTGATTTGTCTCGAAGGAACTCCTGTGATTTAAGCAGGATAAGCACCATCTCGCTGAAGAGGTCGTCAGGTTCTACATACCCCCCCCCAGGTAAAATTTCTTTCGGAAATTTGTTTCAATCTTGGGAGAATCGTAGTAAAAAGGTCCTCATCCTTAATCCTGTCTCTCCTCTTTTCTGAATCTTCTGATGCGGAATACATCCTCACTCCCATTATTGTATCATTTTACTACGATCGGTTGATTCAGTCAACAGTTAATAGCAAGAATCCTCTTTTAATCCGACCGCCTTTTTATCTCAAAATCTTTCGAAGATTCGGCATTTTTTCTTAATTATGTCGTGAACCCACCTCTAAAGAGGCTCTATCAAATCAGCCAATAAAAAACTTGACAATTGTAAAGGTTCAAAACCTATCTTATCGACCCTTCGGTCCAGCCCGGTGGATCGGCAGAAGTGACACTAAGCACTAAGCAGTAGGCAGTAAGAAGTATTATCCGCCTCCGGTCAATAACTTTCATCACTCATACCCCTGATAAACATAAACACCCCGATCGCTTAATATTAAGACCCGCCCTGCCGGCGGGTGGTCCATTAAGCGACTGCCAGCCACCCACACCAGCTCCCAACAGGAGCATTGGGATGACGACGATTAGAGTCTGTTTGAGCATCATACACCTCCTTTATTCGAGGGCAACCACCTTCTGGATGGTAGCCCGGGTTCTATCCTTAAGCCGGATAAAATAAACCCCGGCTCGTTCTGTGCTCCAGACAACTCGGTGTTGTCCGGATTCAGTATACTCCTGCCTGAACACCTTCCTCCCCACCTGATCATAGATCTCAAGATGGGCAGGAGAAGAAAAGAGACAAAAAGATATGATTGTGTTCCTGTAAAAAGGGTTGGGGAAGACTGAGAGAATACCCTTGACCTCTGCCGGATGTTTTTCAGGAGCAGAGATCGAAAGGTCTCGGCGTTTGTAGTAGATCTGAGTTACAATACCAGGTGGATAGATAGTATCATCGCGGGCGTCGGCCCAAAAGCAGTGCAGATACCTACCCCCACAGGCCAGAGCCGGGCGGTAGGAGTGATAGGGGGCATTGGTCAGCCGCACCTCCGGATACCAGGTGATGCCTAAGTCCGGTGATTCCCGATAGT
The DNA here is from genome assembly GCA_003645615.1 of Caldifarciminota bacterium. Classification (GTDB taxonomy): domain Bacteria; phylum Hydrothermota; class Tepidihabitantia; order B36-G15; family B36-G15; genus B36-G15. The sequence continues at coordinate 59 of QNBE01000150.1, read as the reverse complement.
AGATCTCAAAGTTGTCACTCGGTCCATGACGACTGTCCTCCCAGACAACATGGAGATGA
>QNBE01000149.1 GCA_003645615.1 Caldifarciminota bacterium | reverse complement strand
TGAGCCGATCTGGGGAGGGGACTTTGCCGGTGGTCCCCAGGGTGGGGCTGAGGCTCCGCTTTCCTTCTGGCTGGCGCCGATCCCCTCACCCTCGGTGGGTGGTATAACCATCGAATATCAGATTCTGATTCCGGTTCCGGTCGAGGTCAAGATCTTTGATCCTGCCGGTCGCCTGGTTGATTTCTGGGTGGAGCGGAGGGAGGCGGGACGATATCGCATCACCAAGGGTCTCCCTTACGGGGTCTACTTCCTCCAGCTTGAGGCCGGGGGTGTGAGGATCGAGCGGAAGGTGGTCATTGTTGATTGAGTCTAGTCATTAAGGATGGAAGATGGAGGAGGGAAGATTGAAGATGTAAGATGGTTTTAATCGGTTACGGCTTACGGTAACGATGCCCGTATCGGTAACATCTAACGGTTACGGATGGAGAGGATGGAAGATGGAGGTAGGAGTGGTGCCAATGAATCCTTTTTCAGAGCCGATGAATCCAGCTTCAGCCACAAGAAGATTATATTCGTATTCGATATGCTTCTCGGCGATGACGGATGTAATAGATGATTATCTTTTTCGCTTGAGTATCCACTTCATATAAGAGACGATATTCTCCAATTCTTATCCGATAAATTCTCTCGGTCTTGCGTAACTTATGGGATCCAGACGGAAAGGGGTCTATCCTCAGAGATTCAACACTCTCTATGATCCTTGGAATTCGTTTTGGCTCAATCTTCTTCAGATCCTTTACTGCCGAAGCCTTCCATCGGACTTCATAAGACGCCATCTTTTTTTAGTTTTGCTTTTAATGTCTTAAAGGAAATTGTCGGTTCCTTACGGCGTTCAGCAATGACCGCCAGATCATGTAAATCCTCTAAGAGATCTCGATACTCCTTCACCGAGAGGATTATCCCAGTCTTCTTGCCGTTTTCGTTAACGATAAATCGATGAGATATCTTCGGCATAGATGATTATATTGGATGGTTTATCAAAGTCAAGTGATTCATTGTGACGGACGGAGGATGGAGGAGGGAAGATGTAAGATGGTTTTAATCGGTTACGGCTTACGGTAACGAGGCCCGTATCGGTAACGTCTAACGGTTACGGACTTTCCGGTTTTTAGTTTGTTTGGCATTAAGTCATTGAATTTCTTCTTTCCTCCGTTCTACCGCTCTCCTTTGTCCATGTTCACTTTTTCGAAATTGTGAAAAAGTGAAATTATATAATGTGCAAGTGGTGGTTTTGATCCAGAGCTGAAGAAGATTCCATCAGGATCGGGAGAGGAAATAGATACCTCCGAAGAGGAGGCCAATCCCGATTCCCTGGAAGGGGGTGATGTATTCCTTCAGAATAATGGTGCCGAAGACGGTGGCAAAGAATGGGGTCGAGAGTTCCAGCGCCGAGACCTGGGCCGCCTTGATCCACTTTATGCCAAGATAATAGAGGATGGTCCCGATCACAATACCGATCAGGATCTGATAGATGTTGGTGATGGTGATCCCATTGGTCAGAAGAAGGAAGGGGAAGAAGATAATTAGAGCGAAGAAGAATCGGTAGAAGGCAATGATCGCAGGATCGAGACCTCGAAGATACCTCCGGGCCACCAGGGCAGTTGTCGCCCAGGCGATCGTTGCGGAAAGCACCAGGAGATCGCCGGTGGTCCCGAATCGAAGGAGTTTCAGGTTGTCGATAGTCCTGGTGGTGACGAAGAGCCCGGCGAGGATCATAAAGGTGATCCCAAGGTAGTCGAATCGGCCGAGGCGATCGGCCTGGATCAGTGAGGCATTGAAGATGATGATGAAGATGGGCTGGAGGTGGCCGATCAGGGTGGCATTCAGAACCGCCACCTTTGTCAGGGCATAGATGTAGCAGAGATCGGCAAAAGTGTGGCGATAAGAGAGAGATAGAGGAGCCTGGGTAGATCACTTCTGAGAATCTTAATTCCCTTCCTCTTACTAGTGAGATAGATAGTAATGGTGATCAGGGCGAAGAGGATCCGGGTTAGAAAGGTCTGGAGAAAATCGGTGGTGTGATAGGAAAGTTTGGCCAGCACCGGTTCGATTGCCCACATGAGACTGGCGCCGAGGACTGCACCGATGCCGAGATATCTCTTTGACATCAGAATCGGTATTCCAGGCCACCGGATAGCATTCGAAAGCCGCATAAGGGGGAAAACCCAGTTCAAAACCGGAATAGGCTTCGACCACCCTTACCCGCTTACTCACGATGGTCTGGCCGCCAACCCAGGGGAGGCAAGTTAAGAAACCGGATACCAGAGCGGATGCGATCGATGGGGATAGTTTCGATTCCTTCTGCCATTGCCGTTTAAATCCAAATCGGAATAGCGAAATATTTTCGAACTGGAGGAGCTCATAACTCAGCTCCTTGTCATCGGAGATCGAATGTCGGAATTTGACACCGATGCTCTCCTTTCCCAGCACTGGAGGACCGAAGGGTTTGTAGATCAAAAACGATGCTGATCCCTTAGGTTGAACCCGGGCGGTATTGAAGGAGGGGAAGAAGCAGGAGCAGATGATAAGGATCATAGCCGCGACTAATCTCTTCATCAGTAAATATTAACTAAGAGAAGATGAACCGCAAGAAATTGACACCGGTGGGGGTGGTGGTATAATCAGGGGCGATGGAGGAAGACTAAGATGGTTCTCCTTCTGATAATAACTATCAGCCCTTACCCCTGGTTGAGGGGATATGATTCCTCCCAGACAATTATCCGCCGGATCCAGCCACCAGAAGGCTACCGGAGGATTGAAGCCTCCCCTTTTGGGGAGTGGCTCCGCCATCTCCCTTTAAAGAGAGGGAGGCCACCGGTCTATCTTTATAATGGCAGAAAGAAGGCCGACCAGACCGTCCACCATGCGGTTGTTGACCTTGATGTTGGTGATGAGGATCTCCAGCAGTGCGCCGATGCGATTATAAGACTCCGGGCTGAGTATCTCTACCAGCGTGGTTGCTTTGATTCGATCGGATTTCTAATCACCAGCGGTGATTGGATCAGATTCCGGAAGTGGATCTCAGGTTTCAGGCCGGTGGTTCGCGGTAATCGGGTTACCTGGATCAGGAAGGGTATATCCGACTCCTCCTATCAGAGTTTTCGGGAATATCTCAGGTTCATCTTCAAATACGCCGGCACCTACTCACTTGCTAAGGAACTAAAGAAGACCGATCCCGCTGATCCCCAAATTGGGGATGTCTTCATCCAGCCCGGCTTTCCCGGTCATGCCATCCTCATCATCGATCTGGCCCGGGATCCCAGAACCGGGAAGATGGTTATGCTTCTCGGCCAGTCCTTCCTGCCCGCCCAGGATTTCCATATCCTCAACAATCCCGAGAATCCTTCCCTTTCACCCTGGTATGAGGTTAAGGAGGGTGGTGAGCTCATCACTCCGGAGTGGGAGTTCGATTTTGGAGATCTGAGCAGGTGGTGAGCGGCCTGGTCATCCTCGGTCTTGGTTTCAGCCCCGGTATCTTCTGGCTCTGGTATTTCTATAAGAAGGACCGGTGGGAGCCCGAGCCAAAGCTCCTGGTGATCCGGAGCTTCCTCTTAGGAATGGTGGCAGTCCTGCCGGTGGTTGCGATCGAATACCCCTTCTCAGGACTGAAGATACCGCTCTTTTCGATCGTCGTTGTTGCCCCGATTGTTGAGGAGCTTGCCAAGTTTGGAGTTGTCCGGATCTTCATCTATCGGAGTGTTGAGTTTGACGAACCGATGGATGGGATCGTCTATGCGGCAGCAGTTGCCTTAGGGTTCGCATCGATTGAGAACCTATTCTATCTCTTTGCCAATCGGGTCAATCTCCTTCCCATCTTTGTCGCGCGGGCGATCCTCTCAGTTCCCGGCCATGCCCTCTTCTCCAGTATGTGGGGATATGGACTGGGGCGGGCAAAGTTCTCCAGCGATGTCTATGGGAGGAGGTATATCAGAAGGGGGGTCATTCTTGCAATTGTTGCCCACAGCCTCTTCAATCTGATGAGCAGCACCGGACTCCTCTTTGGATTCGGTCTGCTCACCCTTGTCGCAGTGCTCTGGATGTTGGTCCTGAGAAGGATCGCAAGGGTTGAGGCCAAATCACCATTTAAGAAATAGGGGGTAGGATGCAGATCTTGGTCCTCTACTA
>QNBE01000148.1 GCA_003645615.1 Caldifarciminota bacterium | reverse complement strand
GTTACCGGTATCGAGAACCGAGCCCTGAGGAGTAACCCTTGCAGCAACTACCCAATAGTAGGATCCGGTAAATCTCCGATCGGACCAGACGACAAGATAGTTCTGTCCATTAAAGATGAGGTCGGGCTGAGTCTGAACACTGTAACGCTGACAGATTATGAGCGATCGGATTGTATCACAATCGGGGGTGACCCGCACCCCGATAATGTCCCCCTCGCTTCAACAGCCGTTCCGGAAGACAACCAAGAAGTTGGATCCATCATAAGCGGCATTTACATCATAGGCGGACTCATCACGGAAGATCAGCTTACCATCGGGATCGAGAACGGCTCCATCCTTGGTAACCCTGGCCCCAAAGATGGCGTAGGAAGGATAATACCTTCGATCAGACCAGAAAACATAAAACTGGTCGTTGGCATAGGTGACCGAAGGGTAGTACTGGTCCCGTGGTGCGGTGCACACCGGGAAATCCCCGACCAGTATCAGGACCATCACAATCACCATTGGCATATTATATTTAGCAGGAGAAGAATGTCAAGCCACCGGGTTACCCTCCGGAAATGATCCTTCGGATCTCGATCTTCTGGTCGGGATGTAACCGAACATCCGGAGTGAGAAGGGATTGTTTGTCTAAATCGATTATGATCACCTCCTCCTCATTAAGATCGAGTTGCCCGATCAACTCTTTCACATTCTTGGCACTCATTTCAAATTCCCGCCCTTCGGGAGTGATTCGCACCTTCATAATCAAATTTTATCCCGACACATTTTGTGAGCAAGTCGATGTTGACCGGAGGAAGGTGTTTATTATAATCGATCATGATCATAGTCATCATTTTCTCCATCTGGATCTATGATGCCAACCACCTTGATATTATCGATGAACATCTCATCCGGGGTGAGGAGGTGGTTGACTTTCCCCTTACTCTTCCCTATCTTAAACTGAACACCGAAGTGGGATCGCTCCACCCGCTGAGTGCCCGTGGTTACCTTAAATCGGATTCGCTTTTCTCCTTCCGGATCAGCCCGATCTTAAACTATCCGGTCACGAATCTGGTCCAGATCCGGCTTGCCCCATTTCTCACCTTTGGCGATGATCCCTCCTATCCCTTACCAAAGTGGAAAGGGAAGGTGCGGGGAGATTTTGAGGAGGCCGGGATTGCACTTAATCTAAGGCCCTTCCATCTTCTCATCGGGAGGATGAGAAGGCGGTGGGGGGTTGAGAACAGCCTTATCCTTTCGGGCTGGAACTATCCCTTCGACAATTTCGGCTTCCGATTCGAGTTGCGTCCGATCCTCTTCAGCTACTTTCATGGCCGTTTAGAACGGCTGACCGGAGACAGTAGCCTCATCCCGCTCTACGGCGATAGTATCCTCTCCCGTTATCTCGTCGGCCACCGGATCGAACTGAGACTGAGTCGACGCCTCCACTTGGGATTTACCGAGACCTGCCTCTATGCTACTCCGGGTGGAATCGACCTCACCTATCTCAACCCATTGCTGCTCTATTATGAAGTCCAGTGGAATAAGGAGGCATGGGAAGGGGAGAGGGTGGACGATAATATCGTCTGGGCATTTGATTTCCGGCTCGATCTTCCTCCCACCCTCTACTTCCAGCTGATGCTTGATGACTATCAGTATGAACCACCTCCGGATTCTGAGCCGAATGAGATTGGCTTTATCGCCGGTATAAAGGTTCCGATTGGCAGGTTCACCATTTCAGCAGAATATACCAGGCTCAATAACTTCTGCTATGATACCCAGCGGCCCTATCTGAGATATGCCTATCTCGGTCAGCCCCTCGGCTACTACCATGGTCCAGATCTCGATGATCTCAGGATCAGGGGTCGGTTCTACCGCCACCCCCTGCTGTTACAGATCACCGCCTTTCGTCATCGGAAAGGGGAGGGGAGGTTCAATGATCCCTGGCCCAGTGGAATATTCCCCCGACCCGATTTCCTCACCGGGGTGGTTGAAGAGGGCTATGGGGTTGAAGGTGGGCTTGGTCTCTATCTAAGGAATCTCTTGATTAAGATCGAGACCGGAGTTCACCATTATGACAATTATCACAATCAGACAGGGAGAGAGCGATTGATACCGGTGGTCAAAGGGGTGATTACTCTTCCCATACCTTTCCCTTCATCGGGACGAAGCGGACTGGAGTGATGGTGTCCTGCTTGAGGTGACGCCCCTCCTTGGTCACCTTGAGTAACCACTGTTCCTTTACACCCAGAGGAAGGACGATGATTCCTCCGTCCTTCAGCTGATCAATCAGCGGCTCGGGGATCTTGGGTGGAGCACAGGTGATGATAATCTTATCGAAGGGTCCGTGTTCAGGCCAGCCGAGAAAGCCATCGCCACACCTGACCAGGACATTCTTATAACCGAGTCGAGATAGCCTCTCCTTGGCGGTTCGGGCGAGTTCGGGAATGATCTCGATGGTGAAGACGGAGTCGCAGAGGAGGGAGAGGACCGCGGCCTGATAACCGGAGCCGGTTCCGATCTCAAGGACCCGGTCTGAGGAATCGGGCTCGATCAGTTCGGTCATCAGGGCGACGATATAGGGTTGAGAGATCGTCTGATCATGACCGATCGGTAGAGGATGATCCTCATAAGCGAAGGGACGGTACTCATAGGGGACGAAGAGGTGGCGTTCAACCTTGAGCATCGCCTCGATCACCTTAGGGTTCTTTACACCCCGGGCAACAATCTGCTCCTCCACCATCTCCTTTCTCAGGATCGAATAGTTTATGGTTAAGAAGAGGAGGAGAATGAGTTTATTCATGGCGGGGGTGCTGTTTTACCAGATCGAAGGCCTTCATCGCAATCGCGATGATCTCGGCCCGAAACTGGCGTTGATTCATCTCAACCTTGGTGATCACCCGACCCAGTTCCGAATCGGCATATCTCGGCCGCAACTGGTTCAGGGTGTAGGTGATGATGTCATTCTTGCAGGTTTCACAACTGCAGACATCCTTCCGCTCCTTATACAGCTCCTCGACCACCTCCTTCACGGTATCGACCAGAAGATTTTCGATGGTCATCACTTCCTCCTTACCATCTTCAAAAACTCGTCCTCATTTATGATCTTTACTCCCAGGGCAAGGGCCTTCCGATATTTCGACCCGGGATTTTTCCCGCAGACGACAAAGTCGGTCTTCCCGCTCACGGAGGATGATACCTTACCTCCCAAGGAGAGGACAAGCTCCTGGGCCTCCTTCCTGGTCATCGATTCCAGTTCCCCGGTGAAGACAAAGGTCTTACCCTGGAGAAGATCGGAGACCCTCTTCCGCTTTCCGACCATCCTCACCCCGAGCCGTCTCAATTCTTCGATCAATCGGAGGTTGGCCGGATCCCGGAAGTAGTTGGTTATGCTTTTGGCAATTACCGGACCGATCCCGGGGATCTGGGCCAGCTCTTCATACCCGGCCTTGACAATCGCATCGATCGAACCGAAGTGCTCGACCAGGAGCCTTGCCGCATGGATCCCGACATGTCGGATTCCGAGCCCCAGGATCACCCGCTCCAAGGGTTGATCCTTGCTCTTCTCAATCGCCTCAATAAGATTTCGGGCCGACTTCTTTCCCATCCTTTCTAACCTTTCGACATCCTCGACCCTGAGCCGGTAGATGTCGGCGAGATTCTTAACCAGTCCCTTCTCAACCAATTGATCGACCAGCTTGGTCCCGAGCCCTTCAATGTCCATCACCCCCCGGGCGGCAAAATACTCGATCGAGCGCTTGATCTGGGCCGGACAGCTGGAATTGGGGCAACGGTAGTCTGCCTCATCGGGCAGGCGATAGATCTTACTCCCACAGACCGGACACCGCTTGGGGAAGGTGAACCTCCTTTCCGATCCATCCCGCTTCTCCTTTACCACTCCCACCACCTTCGGTATCACCTCGCCCCCCTTCTCAATAATCACCCAATCGCCGATCCGGACATCCAGCCTCCTGATCTCATCCTCATTATGGAGGGTGGCACGGGAGATGGTGGAGCCGGAGAGGGGAACCGGTTCGAGAATGGCCACCGGAGTTACCCGGCCGGTCCGGCCAACCTGGGTGATGATCTCCCTCAGTTTGGTCACCGCCTGGGCTGCGGGATATTTAAAGGCGATCGCCCACCTGGGCGCCTTGGTGGTGTGGCCGAGCTTCTCCCGCTCCTCGAAATCATCAACGCTGATCACCAGACCATCGACCTCGAAGTCGAGATCAAACCTCTTATCCTGCCAGGCCTCGATATAATCCATAACC
>QNBE01000147.1 GCA_003645615.1 Caldifarciminota bacterium | reverse complement strand
GTCTGATATTGATTAATACCGAAAAGGGAGGTGCTACTTGGGGAGAATATGCCCTTCAGCTATGGCCCGACTTTACTACCAAGGAAGCTCGAAATAATTTCCATTTCACGCTTTCATATCTAAAGAAGATGATCGTCAGCGGTTTTATCATCTCACGCCGAAATTTATATCTACTCAATCGAGATCTCGCCCGATCCGACATCTGGGAATTTGAGGAGTGTTATCGACGATTCAAGGAGGCAAGAATTGAACAGAAGATTCATAAAGCTGAAATTTATGCTCTGGATATGATCCTGAAAGGAAAGGGTGATTTTCTGCCGGAGTTTCGTAGTGAGGCGATCGAAGCGAAACGATGGGAGATCGAGAACCGATTGGAAGAGGTTCTTCTATGGCTTGCCACCCGCCATCTTGACAAACTGGAATATAATGAAGCAATAAACTTTGCCAGACTCGTTATCAACCGGACGCCGCTGAGCGAAAGGGCCTATCGAATCATAATTCGGTCCTACCTGGAACAAGGTGAACGGGCTCGAGCGTTTCAGTATTATGAACGACTGAGAATCCTCTTAAAGCAGGAGTTCGGTGTCGAGCCTTCTCCAGAGACAAAACGGCTTATCAGTGCGATTAAAAAATCTAATTAAATTCTAATACCTCTTCGGTACTATAAAATGATGAAAATATGTCTAAGCTGTCGATACTTCGGCCGGGACAAAGACCGCTATTGTCCCCTTTGTGGTGAACTGCTCACCTCTCATTGCCCAAACTGTGGTACCCCACTGACGAATCCCTTCTCACATTATTGTACTTTCTGTGGTTCAAAGTTGGAGTCAATCCGACAGGAGATAAGGGATAAGGAGGAAGTATGAAAAGTTGGGGTATTTTCTTGATCCCGGTCATTGTTTTGGGTCAGACTAATTATGTATTAAAGAATGATCTGCTCTCCGCCGGCGGTGATACGATGGCGGCACCCGCAGGGGTTAATTATCGACTTTTTGGTGGAAGCATCACCCAAACTGGAGTAGGCAGGGTTGAGAATTGGAATGCGAATTATCGAGCTATTATTGGATTTTGGCATCCACCTTATGCTGCTGAGCATATTCCTCCGGCATCTCCTAATATTATCATTGTTGAGAAATTGGGTCAGGATGCCAAAATTACCTGGAATGCGGTGACTATTGATACTGCTGGCAATACGGAAAATGTTTATTATTACGTTGTTTATCGTGATACTGCTCCAGATTTTGTGCCTGAGTACGATGATTCGATCGGATTTACTGTCTATGATGAGACAACCTACACCGATCCAGGAGCGGTCGATTCTGTCAATAATTTTTACTATCTGATCAAAGCAGTTGATCAATTCCTAAATCGTTCTGGTCCATCGAATATGGGTTATAAATTCCGTCAACTCCTATATGAGAATCCGGATCGGACTGATAAAAACTGGGTTTCACTTCCATTCCGAGTGCCTTATGATTCGGCCAGTGATTTCTATTCTGATATTGGAACCGGAGTCTGCCAGGGTGTCACTAAGCGCGATCCAGAGACTCAGGCTTATACTACATGCATCTATCTTGGAGGCATTTGGCTGAACAATTTCGAAATCGACCCGGGACAAATGTACGAGATTTCAGTGAATGCCGATACTGCGGTTCGAATCACTGGGGCCCACGATCCGGACCTATCAGTACCTCTTTACGAGAACCCGGATCGGACTGATAAGAACTGGATCTCGATCCCTTATAATGCTGATTATGACTCGGCCAGTGATATCTACGCCCATATTGGGACCGATGTTTGTCAGGGTGTCACCAAGCGTGATCCAGAGACCCAGGCTTATACTACTTGTATCTACCTCGGTGGTATCTGGCTAAACAATTTTGAAATTGAAAGAGGAGCAGGATACGAAATTTCAGTGAATCAGGATACTTCTCTAAAACCGAGGGTCTACACCAATCGCAATTGGTCCCGAAAGGGATCGAGGAATGTGCTATCTGATGCCGTGACCAAGGAGATGCCCCTTCTTATCGCCCCTCGATGGATTGTAAAGGATAATGTCTTGAGCCTAAATAACTGTGCGGTGACCCCGAGGGAGTTCCTTGGTGGCGAGGCCCACATCTGTTATGGCTGGCTTCATAATCCTGCGCGGAAAGATATCCATTTCCGAGGCTATATCGTTTCTCGACCTGAAGAGGTATTGACAGAGAATACTTATGGTTGCGGCATCATGAATCTGGGTGATTCCGCACTTTTCTGGTTAGAAACCGGGAATTTCTATTCTCCTTGGGAAGATCAAGACAAACTCATTGTGCTCTTTGCGGCAGAATCTCTGGGTGAGGATTGCATCTATCTTAACCCATTTGGATATGCGAGCATCATTCTTAATGAAAGGGAGAATCGCCAGAAATTCAACAGCTTCCAATCAGTAACCCAACTCCCACTGAGTCCAGAGGTAATAGGTCTAGTTAAATATGTAATCAGTTCCAATGGTGAGATGCTCATGGCGGAGGATGCATTCTTAGATCAATCGGATATTTCCTCTTATACAGATATCGTTGCAGTGGAAAGAGGATTGTTAGGATACATCTTCCAGGGTGGTCATGAATTAAGACCGGAGCGGATAGCGAAATCCAAAGTGGTTACTGCATTAAGAGAATCACCTCCAAAGTTCGATATTCGAGTTTCACCTTCAGTGGTTAACAATGAGGCCTTTATAATCTACGGTATCCCCCGCCGGAATAGAATTCTGATCCGACTCTATGATCCCTCCGGCCGGGTTGTCGAAACGTTGGTCGATGATATGAAAGATCCAGGAAGATATCGATTAAGATGGAAGGCCCGACCGGAGCTGAGTGGTGGGGTATACTTTGTCAGAATTGAGGCCGGGGAGAAGAGGAAAACAGTAAAGATAGTATTGACTAAGTAAGGAGGGTGCTGTGGCAGGTAGGTTGTTCTTTACCTTATTATTTATCCTTTCATTTGTGTGGGCAGGTGAGTCTCACACTGTAATGCAGTGGGTTTATCGATCCGGGTTTGGCACTGAGTTGCTCGACTTCGGTCAATATGTGTTCACTCCAGAAGCGATTGGATCAACCGGAAACATGAGTGATTGGTTGATTCGGAATGGCCAACTGAACGGGAGTCTGTACAGCTTATGGAGTGACAGCTCCTTGGCTCTGGGTGATGTTGGTAACATCGGCATTCCTTGGAATTTCAGCTGGGATCAGGGTGACACCAATGTCTGCTTCTTCGATCTCGATTCTAATCCCTACACAATTCTCCATAAAGGCTTCTATGCAGTTTGTGCCTGCACCCTGAATTCGGCACAGCTTTACGATACCATCCGTCTGTGCACTCTTCGTCAGGTGCCGATTCCAAGTGTTTCCCAGCCACCCAATCTCCCGGTTAGAGTTCAGGTGACCTGGAATCAGCCGGTTTATGATACTTCAACAATTAGCTCGTCAAGAATTGACTGGAATCCGATCAGGGGATATGCCGTCTATCGATCAACAGATGGGAGCGTTAGCTGGGTTCGGGTAGATACTGGCCTTGCCAACCCTGACACTTTTATTCCCTACCAGACACTCAGTTTTGAAGATTCCAGCGTGGTGGTGGGACAAACATACTACTATGCCCTGAGACTGATCTACTGGGGTTCACAGATTAAGGATCTTGACCAGGCTAAGGATACGGTGATTATTGGCTCGGTGCTCTCAGGGAATTCCAATTCGATAACAATCCAGCCGATTTCAGTGGATGAGACACCGAAAGAAACTCCAGAATTTCGATTTGTGGTTTCACCCAACCCGATAAAGAAGAAAATGAAGGTTGAATACTCGCTGTCTCAACCAGGATCGGTCACCTTCCTTCTTTACAATATTATCGGACGACAGGTAAAGCAGTGGCAGATAATTGATAGTAAGAATCATCAGCAGGTTATCGAAGTTGGTCAGCTTCCGAAAGGGATCTATTTTCTAATCCTGGAAACAGAAGAGAGGAGGGTGATGAGGAAGATAATTATCGAATGAAATGAGGGGGAGAGGTGGTGGATAGCGCGTAAGGGAAGGAGGAAAATGTGTATCGTATCATCATCCTCTTTTCAATTGTTATCACTGGTTTCAGCCAGACGATTTCAGTTGCTGATTCACGGGTGGTTCCCAGGGTCCTGAACTATCAGGGCTATCTTACTGATACCCTGGGTAATCCCATCAACAACGGTTCGCTTGCGATGACCTTCAAGATCTATGATGCGGCCACCGGTGGTAATGAGCTCTGGAGTGAGTCCCGGACGGTCGATGTTGCTCGGGGTATCTTCCAGGTGGTT
>QNBE01000146.1 GCA_003645615.1 Caldifarciminota bacterium | reverse complement strand
TCAGTTTGGCAAAGAGGTCCCGATACTCCCCCTTCCTCCCCCGCACCACCGGGGCCAGGATTGTGATCCTTGCCCCTTCCCTCTCCCCCAAGATGGCATCGACAATCTGATCGGTCGTCTGGGAGGTGATCCGCTTTCCACACCTATAACAGTAAGGGATACCGATCCGGGCAAAGAGGACCCGGAAGTAGTCATAGATCTCGGTGACAGTTGCCACCGTCGATCTCGGGTTGTGGGCTGCCTTCCGCTGGTCGATAGCAATGGCTGGAGAGAGGCCCCTGATCTCATCGACATCTGGTTTCTCCATCATCCCCAAGAACTGGCGGGCATAGGAGGAGAGTGATTCAACATACCTCCGCTGACCCTCGGCATAGAGGGTATCGAAGGCCAAGGAAGACTTACCCGAGCCCGAGATCCCGGTGATGACGACGAGCTTATTCCTCGGTATCTTAACCGTGATCGACTTGAGATTGTGGACGCGGGCGCCCTTGACCAGGATGTGATCCATAATCTTTTAATTTAATGCCTCCTAAAAATGGTGTCAACCCTCTGGGGAGATCGATTTGATAGCCCTTGACCTTTCTGATTAGATGGATATAATGACAAAAGAGGTGTTCGATGAAATTGGCGGTGCTCTATCTCTTCACCCATATGCTCTATTCGGGGGATTATCTGCAGGTTCGGTCTAAGTATCTGAATCACGACACCGGTAACTGTCTACTTTCAATATTTGATTATGGCCCTGTTGGATTTGGTGAGTCAAATCAGCTTACTGGCGAAGGTTTCCAATATCCCAAAGGGATTAATCAGACCCTCTATTATGGATCGCTGGCCTGCGGTAATTCGGAGACCTATGTCGTCGATGCCTATTATGAACATCAAATGGAAGATCATGACTGGTTGACGGTCAAGCCACTCGGCCGCCATATCCCACCCGAGTTTGGACTACAGGAGTATGACTGTATCTATAATGATAGCGGCCCCACCTCACCTGGACCTAAGGGGCTGGAGTGCTATCAATACTCAGTTGCTGATGCCGATACCAACTGCGATGACTTTGTGATCATCGAATATATCTATACCAATAAGGGACCGGAGGCAATTGACAGCTTATACTCAGCAATCTTCATGGACTTCGACATCAATAATTATACCGATAACTACGGAAAAACCGATCCATCACTGAGGACCGCCTATATGCAGCCCAGTCTGCCTGATGAGAACCCCACGGTTGGCATTGTCTATCTCGGTTCTCAACCTCAAAGTCCGCTTCCAGTTGCCAATCTCTCGGTCATCGATCACGGCATTTATGTCTATCCTTACCAGGGGCTTCCGGACAGGATCCAGTGGCGGTTCATGAACGGGACTTACTCCCAGTCTCAGTCCAATCGCCAATATGACTGGTCAATTGTTGTCTCGGTTGGACCATTTAATCTCGCCCCGGGGGACAGCCAGCATGTCACCTTTGCAATCGTGGGAGGTCTCTCGAATTATCACTATCTTGAGAATTGTCGGCATGCGATCGAGCAGTATGATACGATGTGGCCGGGAGTTGCCGAGGGATTACCATTGGAGTTAAATCAAGGACTGAGAATCGGTCCCAATCCAACCAGGGGGAGACTTTCGGTGACCTTCTCCCTCACCCAAACCGCTCAGATAACAATCAGCCTCTTCGATCCTGCTGGGAGGATGATTGCCAGTCTTCACAACAAGAAGCTCTCGAGAGGGAAGCACAACCTTGCCTTGAGCCTCCCCGAATGGATCCCCTCTGGTATCTACTTCCTGGTCCTCAATACTACCGAGAAAAATATCGCCAGAAAGATAGTCCTCCGGAGGTAAGGAAAAGAACTTGATCCCCATCCGATTCCGGTTATAATCTCCCATGCGTTTGGTGATTGTTATTGTCGGTCTGGTATTACTCATCGGCTGCGCCAAAGAGCCTTTAGCGGTCTATAGTGATCGGGGGGTCGTTGAGATTGTCCCGATCGACAGCACCGTTCCATTCTCGGTTCCGGATGAGGGTGATGAGGGCTGGCACTGGTATGACCCCGGGGTCGGTTCCCGGGATGTGAAGCTCAAATTAAAAGAGAAGATCGGCCGTCCGGTGTGGATCAATTCGATCCAGTGGGATCTCTTCGATATTGAAGGGGATCGGGTCGCCACCGGGGTCGAGCCGATCGTCCCACCTCTTGAGATCGGTGGTGGCCGTGACACAACCTACACCCTGATCCTTGAGGTCAAGGAGGGATATGCCCAGGCTCTCGACAAGGCGGATGGCCATGAGGACTACAGTGGTAAAGGCTATTACCGGTTCACCCCATCCGGAAAGGATGTCGAACGGGGCGTTGATATCGGTATTGTTGAGGGTTACTTAGAGATTATGGTCCGGAAGGCCGACTGAGCCAGACCATTAGCCCTTTCTGGATGTGGAGCCGATTCTCGGCCTGATCCAGGACGATCGAGCTCTTGGAATCAATCACCTCATCGGTTATCTCCTCACCCCGGTGGGCCGGCAGGCAATGCATCACCCGACAGTGATCCGGGGCATGGGCCAGTAGATCCCGATTTACCTGAAATGGGGCAAAGACCTTTCTCCGCTTTTCAGCCTCTTCTTCCCGTCCCATCGATGTCCAGACATCGGTGTAGATAAAGTCGGCCCCCACCACTGCCGGCTCAGGATCATGGAATAACCGGGGTGGTCTTCCCAGCTCTTCTGCTCTCTTGATGATCTCGGCCTTCGGCTCATAACCCTCAGGAGTTGCGACCCGGAGCTCCAGGCCGAGAAGGGCTGTCCCTAAGATGAGTGAATTACAGACATTGTTGCCATCACCAACCCAGGCGATCTTTGTTCCACCCAGATCACCAACCTTCTCGCTGATCGTAAAGAGGTCCCCCAGGACCTGACAGGGGTGTTCCTCGTCAGAAAGTCCATTGATGACGGGAATGGTTGCTGCCCGGGCCAGATCGATGATGGTCTGATGAGCGAAGGTCCGTGCCATAATGAGGTGGACCCAGCGGGATAGGTTGCGGGCAACATCACCAACGCTCTCCCTTTTCCCCAGCTGGATATCTGCGGGAGCTAGATAGATGCCATGGCCACCCAGCTCCTCGATCCCGGTCTCAAAGGTGACCCTGGTCCGCAGAGATGGTTTCTCAAAGATCATCGCCAGGATGAAACCGGGAAGGAGCTCATGCTTCTTTCCCTCTCTTCGCTTCTCCTTTAATTCCCGCGCCAGTCGGAAGATCGCCAAGATCTCCTCCCGGCTGAGGTCCCCAATCGAAATCAGATCCCGTTTCATACCATCTCACTCCACTTCTTGGCCAGTTTATCCCGGTTTGGTTTGTAGAGTGACTCATAGAAATATCGCTGGGAGAGTAGGACCCCCTTATCAAAACTCTGGCAGATCCTCACCGCCTCCTGCCATGCCTTCTGGTAGGACTTGCCAAACCGGGATGCGATCTGGTGATCGTAGGCCTCCGGAGTCTGGATCTCACCGCCGATGGTGAAGAGCATCACACCTTTCAGCTTGACCGTATAGGCCATCTCATCGCCCAAGGTATAGATGTCATAGCTCTTCGTTATCCTTTCCCGCTCAGACGGCTTCAGATCCTTAAGTGGTATCTTCAGTTGTGGTGGTTTGCGGGGCTGGATCTTCTTAAAGCCACGTTTTGCGGCTGCATAGAAGATCGCCCGATTGAGACCCCAGCTCTTGGCAGAGGTCTCACTCATCCCCAAGACATAGGCCCTCGCCGCCTGCAAAAGAGCCATAACCTGGAATCTCTTAACCGCCACACCCACCTCCTATGGTTTGATCTTCCGCCAGTTGTGGGTGGCGATCGGGCCATCCCTCCCGAGCTCATAAGGTGAATCGAGCCGCTTGATCACAATCCCCTCATCACCTCTGGTTACCGCATCATTTAATGCCTGATCGAGATCGGTAACCGGCTGGAAAGGGGTAAGAAAGAAAGGTGGCACCGGCCTGATCCGGCTAAGCAGTTCCTTCCTTTTTTCCAAGGGGAGATTGCCGATGAACCGGCCCCGATGATAGATGAGATCGAAGAGCCAGATAATCGGCCTTGTCTTCGGTTTTCGAGCAAAGAGGGAGGGGATGAACCTCCTCCCTCCTTCCGAATACAATTCACCATCCACAATCGTCCCTTTCGGTAGAAACTGCTCCGCCGGGGTGAGGATCGACCTCAGCTTTGCCGTCCAGTCCGGTTTCCGTTCTAACCTCCTTCCCCAGATCTCAAGCCCCCCATCCGGTTGGCGAATGAGCTGGATCCTCCAGCCATCGATCTTCGGTTCAAAGATCCAGTTATCATCCACTCTCTCTCCAAAATATGGTATCGGC
>QNBE01000145.1 GCA_003645615.1 Caldifarciminota bacterium | reverse complement strand
GTGGAGAGGTTCACCAAGGGGTGGCTGATAAATACCGACGACCTCCCAATCCTGGAGTTTTCAGCTCCCAAGGCGCTCTATTTGAGTACCGCTCAACTGAATGCTCGTCTCATCTCCAGATATTCCAAACCATTCTTTCACCACCTTCCTCCAACAGCCCGAGCAAAGATTCACTATTATCGCGGCTACTTTCAGAATGACTTAAGAGAACTGGATCGGGCAATAGAGATTGATCCCAATTTTTATCAAGCTTATCTGCGGAAGGGTGTTATCGCACGCCAAAGAGGGATGATCATTGAGGCACTCGAAAATTTCCGTAAGGCTCTTCAAATTGCTCCCGATTATCCTCTTGCCTATGCCGCACTGGGACGAACATATTTAGGCCAGGAGAGGCCTAAGAAAGCGAAACAGATGTTCAAAAGAGCGATAGAATTGGCTCCCACCAATCATGAGATCAGGTTCTCCTTAATCAATACCCTGATCACGCTTGGCGAGTATAAGGAAGCGATAAGAGTGTGTGAAGAAGGAGTCAGATTTGATTCACTCGACTCCAATTGGTGGGAGAGAATGGGCTTTAGCCACCTTATGCTTGGAGATACCGCCCGAGCTATTCAGGCCCTCCATAAGTCACTCGGTCTAAATGAATATCACTGGAAGTCCCTTTTTACCTTGGGAAAAATTTATTTGGCTCAAGAAAAGTTGGATTCGGCCATTAAATTTCTTAAACGGGCCTCCATCTTAATTCCCCAGAATCTTCCCCTTCAGATAAACTTAGGGATTTGTTATACCAAGCTGGGTCGGAAGCGAGAGGCGGCGGAGACCTTTAGGAAAGTCCTTCGCTTCGATCCTGCTTATCTTCAGGCCTATCTACTTCTTCAGTCGCTTTAGCGGCCGAAGATGAAATTGGTAGAATTGAGGAATATAACCAAAACCTATCGAATCATTTTTGGCAAGAAAGTGGAAGCACTGAGAGGTATTACATTAGTAGTAGGGAAAGGAGAGGCCGTTGCATTGGTCGGTCCAAATGGTGCTGGTAAGACCACCGCGATCAAGATTATACTCGGTCTTCTAAACCCCGACTGCGGTAAAATCAGCATCTTTGGTCAGGATCCGAACTCGGATATCCGAAAGAGGATCGGGTATCTACCGGAAAATCCCACATTCTACCGCTTCCTGACCGGAAGGGAGAATCTCCTTTTCCTCACCCGAATGGTTGATCCTGATATCCCTATCAAGAGGATCGATGAGATGCTGAGGCTGGTCGGTCTCTATGGAGCGAAGGATCGACCGGTTAGAGGTTACTCACGAGGTATGGTTCAACGACTCGGCATCGCCCAGGCGATTATTCACAATCCAGATCTCTTGATCCTCGACGAACCCCTCTCTGGTCTTGATCCTATTGGCAGGAAGGAGATAAGATCAATATTACTAAATATGAAAAAAGAGGGAAAGACCATCTTCTTCTCCACCCACATCCTGCCCGATGTCACCCCCCTCGCGGATCGGGTCATCGTGATTAATAAAGGCCGAATCGTCTCCGATCTTCCGGTAGCTAAGATCGGTGATATCGAGGACCATCTGATCCAGATCTTAAGATGAGAGAGGTCATTCTCAATAGCTATCGGGAGGCAATCCGCGATCGGGTCCTGCTCGTTGTTCTTGCCTTTGGGGTAGCCATGATCTTCTCCTCCCTAATTATTGGTCCGCTCACCCTTGGTGAGGAGATCAGGCTCGCCAAGGACATCGGCCTTGGATCCATACTCTTCTTCGGCCTCTTAATCATCCTCTTTATCGGTAACCGGGTCCTCTATCGGGAACTCAATGAGAAGACCTGCTATCTAATCCTAACCCGACCGATTACCCGATTCCAGTTCATTGCCGGAAAGGCGATCGGCCTTTTTCTTACCATCCTGGTAACCAGTCTCATCCTCGGCATCATCTTTATCTCCTACATCTCCCTACTAACCGGATCCCTCCAGATAACCGCGTTTCTTGCCGTCATCGGGGTCATTTTTCAGCTCACGATGCTGGTAGGAATCGTCATCCTGGCCGCAACCTTCTTAAACCCATTCCTCGGTTCTCTCTTCACCATATTCGTCTATATCTTCGGCCAGATGATTCCCCGTGCGATCCTTTTGGCAAAATTCTATAAACACCTCGCCATCGCCAGAATCCTATCCATTTTCCACTACATCTTTCCCGATCTCACCTATCTCGATTTCCGGGAATTGCTCATCTACAATAACCCAATACCCCTGGAAAGGATTCTCTTCGGTTTCTCTTATGCCATCTGTTACTCTCTGGTCATGGTTCTCGTGGCCGGTTTAATATTTGAGCGGAAAGATCTGTGAAAAGCAGAATTTTGATTATAATGTTATTGATGCTTGCCACCTTCCTCTTCCAGCGATCAATCCCTCCCATCTACCACCACTCCGAACCATTGGCATTCTTACCGTCCGGACCGATGGTGGAAGTGACCACTGCCCCCTTAGGACCAATCTCTCCTGAGATTATCTGGCTGGCCGCAATCCAGTATTATGGTGAGGAAAAGATCTCGGGTGGAAAGTTTGAGTTTCTCACTCAGGTCTTCGATGTCCTGACCCGGATCGACCCCCTTTTCGATCACGCCTACCAGTTTGGTTCCATCGTCATCGCCGATGAAGGGAGAAGTCCGGAGCAGGCAATCAGAATCCTGAAGCGGGGACTCGTTAAAAACCCTTCTTCCTGGATACCACCATTTTATATCGGTTTCGTCTTTTACATTCATCTCCGCGACTTTGCCAAAGCAGGTAAGTATTTCGAACTGGCGACCCGTCGATCAGGAGCCCCAGAATATGTCTACCGCCTTGCTGCCTTTGCTTATAAGAAGGTCAGGTTGAGGAAAGGCTCGATCCTGATCTGGTCCAAAATCTATCAGAACACCGATAACCAGACCCTGAAAGAGGCAGCACTACGGAATATAAGATGTCTGATTCTGGAAGAGTATTTAGAGTATCTTAACAAAGGTCTACAGAGATTCGAGAGGGAGAAAGGCAGGAAACCAGAGCATATCTCAGAGTTAATCCCGGAATATATCGATTCGATACCAACTGAACCTTTCGGCGGAGCCTTTAAATACGACAGTAGCCGTGACAGCTTCATCTCCACCACCTATCTCCAGATTGAGAAGATTATTGCTTACCTCAATAACAAGTTACATGTCTTTAAACAGAAATTTGGCTATTATCCAGAAAGGTTGGATGAGCTTGTTGCTAAGGGGGTGATCGATTTCATCCCTCCTCACCCTTTAGGTCGAATCTACAACTACCGCTTCGGAAGGGTGATAAGATGATCGCCTTCCTCTTCGGCCTCGCCCTGGGGAGCTTTCTCAATGTTCTCATCCATCGCCTTCCTAAGGGGAAATCGATTATCAGGCCACCTTCTCACTGTCCCTGGTGTGGCCATCGACTATCCTGGTGGGAGAACATTCCCTTATTAAGCTATCTCATCCTCAAAGGTAAGTGCCATCGATGCCATCAACCGATCTCCATCCAGTATCCCCTCGTCGAACTCTTGATGGGCCTTGCCACATATTATATATTCTTACGCGAAGGCGTCTCTCTATATCTCCCATTCTATCTTTTCCTCGTCGGTAGCCTTATTGTAGTTTCAGTTATTGATCTCCAGGCCATGATCATTCCCGACCAGATAACCTATCCGGGTATTGTAGTGGGTATTATCTTCTCGCTAATTATCGGTAGACTAATTTCTGGCCTCATCGGGATCGCCCTGGGAGGTGGGATTCTCTATATGATCAGATTAATCGGGGGAAAGGTATACCGATCGGAGGTCATGGGTGGTGGTGATGTCAAGCTATGCCTTATGCTGGGTGGCTTTCTCCATCCCATGGGGATGCTCATGACCTTAATCCTGGCATCGCTGTCGGGTGCCATCTTGGGGGCGATACTGATTATCTTTGGCCGCAAATCCCGTATTCTTCCTTTTGGACCTTTCCTCTCCGTAGGAGCGGTTATAACCTTATTCTTTTACCACCAGATCATCAACCTCTACATCTTGACATTCCTCCGCTAAGGGTTTATTCTTAGCTATGATCTGGCAGAAAGAGCTGCGGCTGCTCATCTTCTTCCTCATCGCCTTCGTTGCGGTTACACTCCTGGTAAGTAGTTATTTTATATTAAAAATTGATAGTTATGTGGAGGAAATTTATCAAAAGGAGTTGGAGGCGGAAATTGCGGTAGTAAAATATTTTATCGAAGCCAAAATTCCTCTCGTTGAACTACCGTCAACCCCGCTTATCTCCTCCATCGTTCGGACCGAATCCTCAGTCACCACCGGGGACAAAAGGATTATCAATGTCTCGGGTCAACGATTCGCAATCACTGCTAATAGAGATTTTATCGGCCGGCTTCGATATTCAACGAGGCTCTATCTGCTCTTTATTGCAATAATATGCC
>QNBE01000144.1 GCA_003645615.1 Caldifarciminota bacterium | reverse complement strand
CGGATAAGCAGTGAAGACTCTTTTAAAATTATTGTTCCCGAATGCCTTGTAAATATACCAGTTGTCCTGAACCGCCCAGATGATCTCATCAACCCCATCACAATCAACATCGCCACAATAGCTGCCCCGACCAGCCCTCAGATTAGCTGGCCGATAGACGATATTACTGGCATAACTTACTTCATAGGTATTGTCCCCAGTCGCCTCATAGACCCGGAACTGGTAGGCCCATGAGCCACCAATGGGCGGGCAGGAGCAGATAATGAACTCAAGTTTACCATCTTGATCTAAATCATTACCGAACCAGACATCATGGGAGTGAGCAGCAGATGGATAGCTGGTGTCGCAGAAGACAAATTGATACTGATTGTCACCGACACACTCATAGACAACAGCACGAATCACAGAGCCAATATCACCACCAACAAATTCGGTTTTACCGTCTTGGTCGAAATCACCGGAGGTATAATTGTAACATGCTGCAATGGCAGAGTCATCGCTCCAGACAAAAGCATAATCGTTATTACCAATATTTTCATAGACCTGAGGGGGATTGGAAGTGAGAAAATCAATTCTTCCGTCCTGATCCAGATCTGCAATATGAATTCCTCCACCAGAAGAGGTTGAGTCTGACCGCCAGACCTGATAGGTGGGATAAGCATCAGGAAACTTCTGCTCAAAGACATAAAGAAGGCCTCCCCATGAACCGAGAAGATCTACTTTTCCATCCCGATCAAAGTCTCCCACAGCATGGAAATGCTTGCCATAAATTGTATCCACGAAAAGATAGCGATTGTATGGTCGGTATTCACAGATCCGGATAAAGTAGATATACGGCCACTGAGTGGTATAATAATAGAGTTCAGGATAGCCATTATGGTTGGCGTCGTAGGTCTGAATTGATGTAGTCATTGCTCTGAAAATTCCTTCAGCGATGCGAGCGATTCGGTGGAAACTCTGAGCGCTCAATCCGGTGTAAAAAATGAAGTAGAAGAGAAGCCCAAATACAGACCGGAAGGAGGGCCGAAGCCTCCTTCCGGTCTGTATTCCTTTACTTCTGAAGAACAACTTTCTTCGCAATGTGCCTTCCCACAGCTTCCAGGATCAGAAAATAGACACCTGAGGAGAGCGTTGCCGGAAGATTTATGATGACTATTCGCTCACCGGATGGACACCTCTGGTTGTAAGGGGTAGCAATTTTACGCCCGGAGGGATCGAAGAGCTTAACCGTCACCCAACATGGCTGGGTAAGAGAGAATTTGAGTGTCAGTTTGTCCGTAGTCGGATTGGGAGCGAGCTTGAGGCAGGAACCAATCGGAGTTTGAGGTCCTGCTGATTGTCCACCGCTTCCACTCTTCTTATGATCCGCACAGAGGAGTTTAAGACCAGCCTTGGCCGCAAATGGGCCTGACACATTCCTGAAGGTAACCCTGACTTTGCGGTCCTTAAGATAAGACTCAAGTGGAATCTTGATCATAACTGTCTCGGGCCGTTTCGGCATAAACTTAAACTCGCCCATCAGCTTATCATCAATGAACCAGGTTTCCTCTCTCGGTTTTCCTTCGTGATAGGAAACAGTAACGAGATAATAGTCATAGGCCGGATCCAGAAATGAAAGTTCGTAGATCAACTCCTCAGGATCATAGTCAATTCTGTATTCTCCGTAGTCCCTTATCCCCTCTCGCTTAATCAGGAATGGGGAAGGATCAGAATCGCCAACACCCACTGAATAGTATTCTGCCTCAGGTCCAATCGAGAAGTATTCCTTGTAGGAGTAGATCTGATAGAGTCCGTAGTCCGGGATGATCTGCTCGGTCCAGATGACATAGAGCCAGACGCCGAAGAGATCCGGTCGGGCCGCCGAATGGGAATAGTCCGAGTTTAACGCACTGGTATTGATCCATCCGTAGCCAAAACTGTCATGATAACGACGGATGTCATACTGACTACCACTAAGTTCTTCTGACCAGATTACGAAATCATGAGAAGCATTGGCGTGTTCGGAAGAGACGAAGGGGCTATTGGAAATGTATTCCGGATAGCGCCAGTCACCGGTTTTGAGATCTCTCTTATTCCGCAGGATGTCAGTACCCCAGAGTTCGCTCTCACTGGTCCACACCACATGGGCATAGTCACCCCACACTTCAATAAACGGGTCTTTGGCATCCTCCTCGGGAGGTCCCAAACCGTTAACCCAGTAGTGATCTCCCCATTCTTCATATCCCCAGATCCTCTGTGCGTACCAGATTTCCCAATAATATTCTGGATTCTTCTCCTTCCAAACCGCATGCAGATACCGATTCCCATCATGATAGACTGAGGGGGAGTGACGGTTTCGAATGATAGATTTATTTACAGTCTGAATCTGCAGCCCTGAACCATCATAACAAAACCATGCGCATTGGATCCGGCCTTCGTCTGCTGAATTCTCAGCGAAGAGGATGAAAACGGTATCTTCGACTGCAGTTATTGCCGGAGGATCGAGATCGTGATTGGAAGGGTTATCATAGACCACAATGGGATCAGACCAGACTTGATTGTCCGGATCATACCATCGGTAGAGGATCTTTTTACCATCCTCAGAGAGATAGACAACCGTATGCATCGAACCGGATGGGCTGAAAAGATCAAGCATGTCCAGCGCCGGATATCGACCATAATTGAGCCACTGGTAGGGTGACCAGTTATCACCACCATCAGTTGACGAGGCGAAATAGATCCAGTTTCGTCTGTCATCACCGTTCTCATTGGGGGCAAAATCAGTTTGATAAACAACACAAAGATTCTCACTCCCTGGCTCCCGAACCAGATGGCGGGCAGAATTGTAGGCAGTCGCTTCCTCAGATCCGGAGTAGAGACCGCTCAAATTGGCAAGATACCGAACAAAGGCATTGGCACCGGTGGCACCTGAGATCGGATATCCATAAAAAACCACATGGCGACCATAATCACTTGAGGTAATATCAGGATAGACGCAATTTGTATCGGGCAGATTGGCCAGCACCACTTCCTCATCCCAGCTCCCATTCGGTGCCGTCTTATGGCGATAGACAACCCAGGATACCGCACCATGCCACTCGTAGACGATGTGGATCCCATCACCATCAACTGCGATCCCGCAGGTGGAGGTGCTATAATAAGGATTGACCTGCTCACGTGGTGACCAGCTATCGCCCTGATCCTGAGAATAGGTGTAGAAGACACGGGTCTCTTTGCCTTCGATCAACCGGACCATGGCGAGGTGTAGTCGATTGGCATCATCAGTGACCAGGCGGTAAACATCAACCCCACCTTCAGCAAAGATAAAATGGGTATACCAACCTTCCGGCTCCCTCCGGGCATGCCAGGTCTCCTGATTATCGGTTGTGGTCCAGTGGGTATAGACAATATGAGGTGTTGCTCCCAAAACAGCAATATCGAACTGGGGGGAAGATCGGACATACTGGTCCACAATCTCGTAAGGAGACCACCGCCAGATTCCCTGGGCATCCTGATAATACTTCCCATAACAAAGTGCAGGTTGATTGGGATTATAGGCATGCTTGTAGTAGAAGGCGAGATGGAGGAATCCAGAGTTGTCACAGTTGATTTTGGGGTAGAGCTTATCGATTGCATCATAAGGAAGACTGAGATCATCATTAATCCGATCAGGTGGACTCCAGGTCGCACCGTAATCAGTTGAGTACGAGAACCAGAGTCCGGTATCGGCTGGGGCGATCTCGGTCCAGATCAGATACACCAGACTGCCATCGGATGAGGTTGCAATGTCGAACTGGTTTTCGGGCACATAGGCACCATGGGAACTGGCCTGCGATATCTGGATCTCATCTCTCCAGTGGAAACCAGCATCGGTTGATCGCCGAAAGCAGAGTTCATAGCTGCCTCCCATACCAGAAAGGAAACCCTGATAGATATATTTATCAGAAGCGGCAAGCTTTGGGTACTGCTGATTGACCAGGGTAGGAAAACGCTGAGGATAATCCCAACCCTGGGGTGGAAGGGCCATAACCACACCCCAGCTTAAAAGGATCAATAACTTCCTTAGCATCGCTACCCCCTTTTTGAAGGAACCAACAACCCGGCGGTGGGACGGTAGTGGTTACCCTTCAACCGGCCTCACCAGGAGACCGGGCGGAGGTAGCCTGCGATCGTCTCTCCTGATGGATTGATCCACTCTCGGAGGTGGACTCCTCCGAGAGAGAGGTTATCATAGTATCTTAATTATATCCACATTTCCTAAAGGGTCAAGATGTCTACTTTACAACCACAATATGCTGGATCGATTCCTTATTTCTGCAACTGATCTTAAGGAAATAAGCTCCTGCCCCGAATTGGCTGGTATCGAAGCTGAGCCTGCCCTTACCAACCAGCTCACCATCAAAACCATCAACCCTACGACCCATCACATCGAAGAGCGACAACCGGACCCGTTCCTTGACCGCTAAGAGATACTCAACCTCAACCCTATCCTTAACGATCGTCCGGGATAACCAGAGCCGAGAGACTACCGGAGGGGAGACACCTGAGACACCGGGCTCAACAAT
>QNBE01000143.1 GCA_003645615.1 Caldifarciminota bacterium | reverse complement strand
CAGTAGGCACTGAGGAGTAAGCAGTAGGCGGTATAAATTCTTTAACCAACCTTCCGGTGGCATCGTAGATCCTGAGCGAGATGTCTTCGGAATTCCATCTTCCATCCTCCATCCTACATCTGATGTTCACCCGGTCACGGAAGGGGTTGGGGAAGATTTCTATGAATAGAGCTTGGGTATTGGTGTTTTGGTTTTGATGTTCTTCAATATCTGGCTCAGGTTTTATCTTTATGAGGTAGAGATCTCGGTAACCGGCACCAAATGATTCAGTGTAGCCAGTAATGATATATCCACCATCCGAGGTCTCTTGGACAAACCTGCCACCGTCGTCCGCTGTCCCACCAAAGGTCTCCGTCCAGATGGTGTTGCCGTCTTCATCTGTTCTTATCAGGTAAACATCTTCAGAACCTTGGCCGAATGAAGACGTTCTGCCTGTGATGATGTAACCATCATCAGCGGTCTGTTGAACTGAACGACCATCATCACCTTCTGTCCCCCCATAGCTCCTTGTCCAGAGGGTATCACCACCGGAATCGATTTTGATGAGATAGACATCATTACCGCCGGCACCAAATGAGCCGGTATATCCGGTGATGATATATCCGCCATCCGAGGTCTTCTCAATTGAATAACCTTCTTCGGTTCTTGATCCACCATAGGTTTTTGTCCACTGGATAGCACCATTCTCATCTGTTTTTATGAGATATACATCACCGAGACCTGAACCATACGAAAATGTGTATCCAACGGCAATGTATCCACCATCAGCTGTCTCTTGAACCGAATAGCCCCCATCGGTGCTTATTCCACCATAGGTCTTTGTCCAGAGGGTGTCACCATTGGTATCGGTTCTTATCAGATAGAGATCAAAACTACCAGCTCCGAACGAATTGGTCCTTCCGGCGATGATGTATCCATCAGTGGTTTGTTGGACGGCATAGCCTACATCATGATCGCCTCCGCCGTAGGTCTTGGCCCAGAGGAGATCACCATTGGCATCGATCTTTATGAGATAAACATCGCTACCACCGGCACCGAATGATTTCGTAAACCCGGCCACGATGTAGCCCCCATCAGCGGTCTGCTGAACTGAATAACCCCGATCATCATTTATCCCTCCATAGGTCCTTATCCAGAGGGTATCGCCACCGGAGTTTGTCTTTACCAGATAAACATCATAACCTCCGGCACCGAACGAGGAGCTGTATCCTGCGACAATGTAGCCACCGTCTGAGGTCTGTTTAACTGAGTAGGCTATATCGTCATATATTCCTCCATAGGTTTTTGTCCATAGGGTATCGGGCGCCTGGGCAAACGCAATTCCGCACGGAAACAGAGCAAACACGGTGACCGCCCAGAGAAATATTATCACAATCACCGATCGCTTGCGCATACTACCTCCTCATCTTTACACTAAACCTCATTTCACAAGCAAAATTTTCTTTGTTGCCTGATAATCGCCCGCCTCAAACCTCAAGAAGTAGACCCCGCTACTGGCCTTCCTGCCCGAATCATCCCTGCCATCCCAGGAGATAGCAGTAGGCACTGAGGAGTAAGCAGTAGGCAGTATAAATTCTTTAACCAACCTTCCGGTGGCATCGTAGATCCTGAGCGAGATGTCTTCGGACTTCCATCTTCCATCCTCAATCCTCCATCTGATGGTTACCCGGTCACGGAATGGGTTCGGCTCGCTATGTAAAGCAAAGGAAACCTTTGAAGATTTCTCCTCCTCAATACCGATCTCGTCTGGCTCTGTCTTTATAAGATAAACATCTCCAGCACTGGCCCCGGCAATGATATAGCCACCATCGGTTGTCTGATGGACTGAATTGGCACTATCAGCATCTGTCCCGCCGTAGGTCGTTGTCCAGATTATATTACCGTTTTCATCGGTCTTGATAAGATAGACATCAGGAACACCGAGATATGTATTGAATACCCCGGCGGCAATGTAATCGCCAAGCAGGGTCTGTTTTACTGAATAGGCCTTATCCCAACCTGTCCCACCATATCTCTTTGCCCAGACTACATTTCCATCGGCATCTGTCTTTATCAGACAAAAATCCCACTTCTGGGTATCATTGGTCCATGCTTCTCCAGCAATTATATATCCATTATCAGCGGTCTGTTGAACCGAATTGCCGTACTCATCGTCGCCAAGATCAATCGTCTTTGTCCAGATGGTGCCACCATCTGAATTGGTCTTTGCCAGATAAACGTCAGGCCAAAAAGCTGTAAACCCTGCAGTGATGTATGCCCCATCATCGGTCACTTGAACCTCTTTCCACCAACTCATTATCCCCGCACCATAGGTCTTTTCCCAAAGAGTATTACCATCAGCGTCAATCTTAATAAGATAATCTTTAGCCCAGATACCTGATACCTTATACCCGGCGACGATGTATCCCCCCTCAGAAAGTTCATCAACCGAATATGCTCTCTCATCGCCTGACGTGCCAAAGGTCTTGGTCCAGAGGATATCACCTGATGAATTGGTCTTTATGAGATAGATATCCTCGCCACCAGCACCAAAAGACCTTGTGTAACCCGCAACGATGTAGCCACCATCTGAGGTCTCTTGAACTGAATAACCATAATCATCACTGCCGCCGCCAAAGGTCTTGGTCCAGAGGATATCACCTGATGAATTGGTCTTTATGAGATAAACATCATAACTTCCTGCCCCGAATGAATTAGTATATCCCGCGATGATGTAGCCACCGGTTATCGGTTGAACAGACAGACCAACATCAGTCCCTGACCCACCAATTGTCTTTTCCCAGAGAATGGAAGGCTGGGCAATGAGACTGGCTGTCCCGATCAAGATTACTATTTCGATAAGGAGAAGTTTTTTACATAGACTTTCCATTCTTTCCTCCTTGCACTAACGTTCGGCCGAAGCCTTAAAAGTTAGAGTTTTTTTACCGAGTACCTTGGTCTCAATTTTCAAGAAATACGTACCACAACTTACTTTCTTGCCTGAATTATCTTTTCCATCCCGGATGACCGAGCGCATCCCTGCCTCTTTTCCTCGACTGAGGGGTGCACTTTTCAGAAACATCACTCTTATATTACTTTGTAATGTTTATCCTTTTTTATTCTATCAATGTTTGAAACCTTTTATTATTGCTTTTTTGAGCAATTTTTTGAAAGCCCTTGCCAATTGGCCAAAAATGGATATAATTTCACCGCATGTTGTCCTCTAGGGTTGCACAGACCAAACTAAAGGTAGTTGAGGCCTGGTTCTCTAAACGGAATTCAAAAACACAGGAGGAAATCGCTGCATCTTACAACATCTCTTCCAGGACCCTTAGGAGGTGGGTAAAGTTATACTTAAGTGGTGAGAAGGGAAAACTCAGGCTGATGAACCGATATCAAAGGCCCTGGAACCGGTTTGATCCTGAAATTGAAAAAAGAATCGCTCAGCTGAAGGAAAAAAGACCCTGGCTGACCCTTTCTGAGACTCAGAAGACCTTAGCGCAATGGGGTCTAAGGATATCAAAAAGGGGCATCAGGTTGGTCTGGAGGCGTTTTGGACTTGGTGGATTTATTAAGGGCAGGTTCTCTTTAAATTATACTGATTTTATCGCTCCGACCAAAGAGACCTCATCCGGACTTGAGATGGCGGCTGAGGTCTTAAAAAATGGGAAGGTGAAAGAGGCGGCACAGATCTTAAATTCCCTCCCCTCCTGCCCCAAGAATGAGCTCCTTGGGCAAATCCCGGATCGATACCTCTCCCTTCCCAGGAAGGTCGAGAAGCTGGACCTACTTTTTGGTAAGATCCCTTTTCGAGAGCTGAGAAGGAGGGCAAAAGGGTTGAGAGAAAGGGCTGAAAAGAGAGGATTATTATACCTTGCAGCCCGGGCCGGAGTTATGGAGGCTCTCGCTCTTGACTGGCTTGAGGAATCAGATTCCCTGCTCTTACTCATTGCTCGTCTAAAGGATTATCTTAGAAAGAAGCCCGGTGCAAGATTGGGTGGTGACCCTTCCCTCCGTTTTACCTTATTAATCTTAGAAGGCAAGGCCTTGTCAGGATTACTGAGGGTTAAAGACGTCCTCAGGTGCGCAAAGTTGTGTCGCAATATCCTCCGTCAGTTTCCATCATCAGCAAATGCTCACGAGGGTCTGGCTTCACTTTATGAATCGATTGGACACTTCAAGGAAGCGGGTAAAATCTATCGCACGCTTGACTCAATAGAGTCTCCAGAAAATGCGTTACTGATAGCTAATATTGAGGCAATTGCTGGTCGATATCGTGATGCACTCGGTCTACTCAAAGTAGCTAAGCCCAAGCTGGATAAACTTGTACAGCCTCGGGGGTCGGCTGTCCGGGCGATCTGTTATCTTGGTCAGGGGAAGATCGACCAGGCGGCGAAGGTCCTACAACTCAGCATACAATCTGCTAAAAAGGAAGTCATCCGTAATATGGTCCATACTTCTACCCTGCTCATGGCAGCATGTTATGCGGCTAATCGGGAGTTAAAGAAGGCCCGGATGTTTTTAAGGAGATATATCCCCCTTTTAAGAAAATTCAAGATCGAACGAGAGCTTATAATGAGATATATT
>QNBE01000142.1 GCA_003645615.1 Caldifarciminota bacterium | reverse complement strand
TTTCCTACCTCCATCTTAATGTAATTTAATTATAGCATTCAGATGATCAAGCGAAAATGCTGGTGTGAAAAAATCTTAGCGAAGATATTCTAACTCTAAAACGAGACGGCCCGAATTACCGCATTACCAGACCTTTACCTGAATGAGAAAGGTGAGAAAAAATCTTCATTCGTCAGAACTGAGAACTTGGTCAATCAAAAATAATCTTACCGCAATGGGGTTGGTTACTCAAAAATATTGGAAAAATTTAGTCTGCCAGGAGTATACCATGGCCGCTAAACGGTCATCAGGTATCACTGGGCATCCAAGACATGATACAGATTTTTTATCATTTTGTCAATTGACTAAATGATAACGGGAAGATAAAATTGGCTGATGAGAAGAAAGAAGAAGATTCCGGAGGTCAGGTATCGGGCATCCCGGGTCTGCCGAGTGCTGGGTAATCCAACCGCTTACGAACTCCTCCATCTCTTGAGGGGAAGGAGGATGACCGCTCAAACACTCGCCAACATCCTTGGAGTATCGGTAGCTACGGTCTCTGCAGTCCTCAGATCCTTACGGCAGCTCGATCTGGTTCGGTACGAAGTAAAGTGGCGTCAGAGAGTATACTGGATTAAATACGAGGAGATCTCAAGTATTACTGCCCAACTAGAAAAACTTGTGGATAAAATCGGAGTCAAAGAACCGGAAGGTGATCATTTTGTCAATTGACTAAATGATGGAGTGAAAATCAAAACTGGTCTAAATTGTCGGATGGTGAGAATCAATCATGCGTGGTGAGACACTGTGGATCATAAAGAAGCGGGATGATAACCGGTTTCCATACGCACTTACAATCCAGGAGGGAGAAGACATAATCCTCTCGCTTTTGGTCCAGGACCTCTGGCCTGGAGCCGGCCAGAACATCTTCTGTCTTAGGGCCGAGGATGAAAAAAGTCAGGAAGAGGTCGAAAGGGTCAGGGTCGTCTCACTCAGGCGATACGGGCGTAAACTCTCGGTAGTTCTCGATCGCCCCCACCGGAAAAGGTGCTATTTTTTATTCTTGAAGAAGAGGTATAAGACGAGACCTGGTGAATACGAGCAGATCTTCTGGATGACCCAGTCTGCAATTACCAGAAGAAGACCAAAGGTCCTGCTTTCTACCAGAGAGAGTGGCCAACTTGAAATCCGGATCGACATCAACGAGAGATATCCCTGGCGGTTCCCCGGGAGTCGGGTTGAGAGAGGATCGCTCCCAGTCGGTGACTATGCCCTTCTCCTTGAGAATCAAATCATCTCACTGATTGAGCGGAAGACATTCCGGGATATGCTCGCTTCCTTCTCAAACCTTCCCCTCCTCCATCAACGTCTGGGTGAGCTTGAAACCTATCCCTATCCCGCCTTGGTCATCGAGGCAAATTATCAGGATTTTCTCTCCCGGGAGAAGCTCAAATACTTTACCCCGGAATTTGCTGCTAAGGCCTGGGCTGAGATCTCCGCCTTCCATCCTCGATTGAACATTATCTTTGCTGGAAGCCGAAAATTGGCCAATAAGTGGGTACTAAAGTTTTTCGCTGCGGTAAGCTCCCATGAGAAGGAACCCCCCTCAACTGTCCACGATATCATCTTGCGCTATGAAGGCGATCGCATCTCCTATGATCCTGAGTATGAAATAGTGGAGAAAATCAAAGAGTTGAAGACATTTACTTTTAAACAACTTAGAGAAGTATTACCTTATTACTCTCCGGGTCAACTCCGGAAGGTCCTGAGGAGATTGAGAAAGAAGGGGAAAGTTAAGATCTCAAGGTCTGAGGGTCAGGTGTATTGGAGTGTAATTGATGGTATAGATAAAATCGACAGCATCACCTCTGCTTACGGATCAACCCCCGAAGCAGTAGATAAATCCCGCCGACAATGAACATCAGAAATAGGATAGAAAAGACAAACTGAAAACCCATAAGGATCGGGCTTGCTGCCCACAATCCGGAGATTATGAGGAAGGGAAGGATGAGAATTGCCAGAATCAAAAACTGGACACCAGATCGATAAAGATCGTGTTTGGTCATATATTTCACATCTGTCCTTGGCCCCCGATGGCGAAATAGAAATACACCGAAGCGAGGGTAGATGAATCCTAAAATCGTTAAAAGATTGATAAGTAGATAGAGACCGATCATACTCAGGATTACCCACGATCGAGTGAAGATAAATAATATGAGGAGAATGATAATCAGTAACGAGTGAAACATGAAGGATTGTAATCACAATTCATACCAGTGCAAAAGGAAAATCTTGAGGTTAAGTGGATGAACCTAACTTATCTATCCTCATACAACTCAAAGATGCTGCCCTTTGGATTCCATCTACCCTCTCTATTCTAAGGGATTTACGTCACTGTTCGAATTTCGGGGGAGGCCTCTTCCTTCCCCCAAACATCCAACCATCAATCCGACATTCCGGTAATTACCGGATTGACGGAATGAAATTTTGAGGGCCGAGGCTCTCGGATGGGATAGCTTCAGATGATCAAAGCGATAGTTTCTAATTTTTGGGGGTGACCCCAAACCCACTGAATTTTCGAGATACTCTGAAAACTGGGGCACAGATCAGGATGACTTTTTAATAACTCCCCCGAAATTGGAACAGCAACGACAATTTACTTGACCTTTTGGGAAATGTGGATATAATTAAAACACTATGATGACCTCTCTCTCGGAGGATTATACTCCGGGAGTGGATCAATCCATCAGGAGAGACGATCGGAGGCTACCTCCGCCCGGTCTCCTGAGGGGGCCGGTTGAAGGGTAACCACTACCGTCCCAGCGAAGGCGGGTTGTTGGTTCCTTCAAAAAGGGGGTAGTGAAGAGGTGATCCAGATCCCTTATGAGTCCTATGCTAAGGATCGGAAGGTGAGGATTGAATTCCGGAATGTGGAAGGCCCATTTGCGGCCAAGGCGGGTCTGGTATTGCTCTGTCTTGACCATAAGTCCAGGGGTGGTGGCGGTGGCCAGTCTGGTGGGAAAGAGGCATCTCAGGCTCCCGAACTCCAGATCGGTCCCAATCCAACCAGGGGCAGACTCTCCCTCGACTTCTCGCTCTCTAACCCCTCTCTGGTTAAGATCAGCCTTTTTGATCTCACCGGTAGAAGGGTCGCAGTTCTCCATGATAGAAAGCTCACCTCGGGTAAGTACAGTCTCACTCTCATGTTTCCGGAAAAGATCTCATCCGGTGTCTACTTTTTGATAGTTGAAACCAATGGGAGAAGTTCCTCTCGTAAAGTAGTTCTCAGGCGTTAGGGAAAGAAAAAAGTCGGGGAGGGGTTTTAAGCCCCTCCCAGTTTTGCCATTATGTGGGTTATTTTTATTCTCTTAATCTTCACAGGTCTGATGGCTCAGAGGTATGTACCGGTGGCACAGTTTTCGGAAGGATTGAACCATGCTTCCGCCTTACCAATCCAAGCCCATGATACCGACCGCAACGGCTATCCCGAACTTTATTATTTTACAAACAATTGGCCTTATATTTACTTCACCCGCATCTGTGAGTACCGTCCTTACAATCGCTATATTTTTGCGGATACGCTCATGGGCAGATATTTTCATGCTGTTGGTGATTTCGATGAAGATGGCAGAGGGGATCTGCTCACCACCTGGGGGAATCTTTATGTCTTCGAGCAGCGGTTCCCCGATCCTTACCCTACCCACCAGGTCTGGAAGTCGGATTCTTCTTATGGAGGAACCGGTGCTATCCATGTCGCTGATCTCGATTCGGATGGGAAGATGGATTTTTTGTTTTCTGGTAATTCAGGGGTGCAAGTTTATGAAAACGCTGGAGATGATAACTATAACCTTGTTTGGAGGGATTGTACCACAATGGTTGCATATTACAATTTTATCTCAGGCGATTTTGATCAAGATGGCAAAGTCGAATTTGTTTCGGGTGATTTACAGGGTGAAAGGTGTGCACTAGTTTTCGAATGCACCGGTGACAACCAGTATGAGTTTGTCTTCTGTGATACGATCTATCCCCCTACTGCCAACTCCCATGATGTCTGGTTTGGCAATGATCTGGATCAGGATGGGAAGATAGAGTTTCTGATCGGATCCTCTCCGGCCAGTGGTCCTTACTGGGCCTACCAGTTCCGGGTCTATGAGGCGGTTGGGGATAATGACTATGAGGTGGTCTATACCTCAGATGTCGTCTATCGGCCGTTCACTTTTCGGGCGGGTCGGGGCAGCTTCTGTGGTGATGTTGATTGTGATGGGGTTGACGAGATCATCTGGGCGGTCCAGGACAACTGGTATATCTACAAGGCATTTGGTAACAACAACTTCCAGAGGGTCTTCACCGCCTATCCGGACTACAACTGGCACAACGAGACCCGGGTCTATGTCTATGATCTCAACGGCAATGGCTATCCGGAGATCATTGAGACGGGTGGCACCGGTGGTAATGGTCCCAATGATTCGACTGAGACCGTGATCTGGGAGATTGAGGCGGTGAGGCTGTTATATCCCGATGGTGGTGAGGTTTTCAGTCCTGGGGACACGGTTGAGGTTAGATGGCGGACCTTTGATCCTCCGGGCTGTGACAGCC
>QNBE01000141.1 GCA_003645615.1 Caldifarciminota bacterium | reverse complement strand
CAATCGGATGCAGAGGGTTTCAGTGGGGGGCAAAAATTTTCCTCCAGAAATGCTTGACAGAAATCTCAAGGTGGTTATAATCGGATATGATAAATAAGAGTTTAATCCCCAGACGGCTACCAACTCTCTCTCTCGAGAGTAAATTCTGCCTGGAGGGGCGGGGAAGAGATAAAAGTTGGCCCGAGGAGAATAATTTTGCTGGAGGTGAAGGATGAGAGGAATTATTCCGGTGTTATTATTTAGTCAGCTTGTCTTGGCCGGGGTGAGGGTCGAGAAGGTTCTGGAGACGACGAGCACAGAGGAGTATAATCAGTGGGTAGAGAGAACCAGAGTCAGATGTCCGGAGTTGGATCCGGTTTTGATTCAGTCTCAGCATGAAGTTAAAGGTACTCTTCATCGATATACTATTAGATATTACAGTGAGTGTGGGAAGATAATAAAAGAGGAAATATTGGAAGGTGGACTTGATTCGGAAGGGATATGCTATATAAGTTATACCAATGATCGTGC
Organism: Caldifarciminota bacterium; assembly: GCA_003645615.1. Taxonomy (GTDB): domain Bacteria; phylum Hydrothermota; class Tepidihabitantia; order B36-G15; family B36-G15; genus B36-G15. The sequence continues at coordinate 4,371 of QNBE01000141.1, read as the reverse complement.
TGTTTATATTCGGAAAAAAATCGGTGGTTCTTATCAGATAACCGTAAAAGATGAGGCCGGCAGAGAATTGTTCTCGTTGGAGGATAATAAGTGGTTGATTACCCCTACTGGTATTGGCGTATATGTTGAAGATATCGATCCGGAGTATCCAGTTGATAAGACTACTGTTCTGAGAGTATTCGATGAAGACGGAAGGGTGGTGGGGACACTAAAGGGTTTCGGTGGGATCAACCTGGAAAATATATATACCCCTGCCGATAGACGTTACTGTGTTTTCCAAGGAGGCAGATTTATCATTATGTTGAATCGTGGAGGTAAAGAGCTATGGCGATATGAAATGGGAAGGGATGTTTTTTCTCTTTTCATCGCGAAAGATGGATCACGTGTGGGTGTCAATTGTGGCAACGTATTGATATTTGACGAGAATGGCAACATTGTGCAAAAGTATAAACCGTTTGGTGAGGCGAAATATTTAATCTCGTGTGCTTTATCCGATGATGGTAGATGGTTGGTTGTTGGCCATAGCGGGGTAAAGTTTTATAATAATGAAACTGGTGAATTAGTATGGAAAGATACGGTGACATTGAAAGGCAGAAATGAGTTAATAAAACAAGTGCATGTAATGAAGAATAGTAATCTTATCCTTGTTCTCTGTCGTTCGCATAATATGTATATCTTTGACAAAACTGGTAGATTGCTTTTGGTGCATAATCTTAAACTTGGCAAGCGACTAACCAGCAAGAGGATTCCTGATGAATCCAAACCAAAATGGTTTCCTTTCACTATAAAGAAGATTGAAGTTTTGACCCAGAATTGGTTTTCGGATGTGGTTGGTGAGTATCTGATTATAAATAAATACTCAAATGGTGTTAGATTAAGAACCCAAGGGGATACGAAGATTGTTTATCGAATCCATTATACCCCATAGGAGGCGGCGTGCGAGTAGTTTCTGCAATCCTTTTGTTTACCTTGAGTTGCCCATTTTCCTTCTTGACCGCTCAATGGTACTACTGGCCATTATATCCGGTTTCGGAACGAGAATGTAATTCTACCTTTTGTGAATATCGCTCCGGGCATCTTCATGAGGGGATCGATATACCGGCGGAGGGTTCAGGATATACACTCAATGCAACTACGGACACATTTAAATATATCGGGAGGGAACATCGTAGCTACGGGTGGATTGTAACGGTGCAGCATTACACCCAAAGCGACGGTAATAAACAAATGCTTGAGGAAGGATCGAGGTATATTCATATGGATGAGGTCGAACCCCTTTTGGTTGAAACTGTCTATATAGATCAACCGATTGCGAAGGATATAACTTTTTACGAAAATCATCTCCATTTTGAAGTTGGTCGACCCGCCCCAACAGGGGTAGTTAATAATATTTTTAATGCCTTTAATCCACTGAGTATTGATGACAATCTTTGCCCTGAAGATGCCACTGAGCCCACTCTTCTTGCTCTTTATGTTGATGGTGATCCAGGTCATCAGGGCAATGCTGAGATTGCGTGCTGGAACTTCTTAAACTATACCTTTGATCAGTATTATGATGCGAGTGCGGCACCACCATTTGTTAAACTTAAGCTTCCAGCAGAGACCAAGAATGAGGATCTTGATGATCCCCATATCCTGATCAGTGGCAATTGTAGAGTCCGGTTCATCCTGGATGCCTATGATGTGGTAAATGTTGCTGGCAGTCGGTGTGCTCCCTATGAGATAATCGCACTCCTTGACTGGTCGATTATCTTAGATGATGATCCGGAATATGCCAGTTGGGTTGATACCCTCAATCGCTCTTATGTCCTAAGATTTAACTTCCTTGATAATATCCGGTATTATAGTACACCAGACAAACACGAGGAGGAGGATGTCTATCACACGGAATCTCCACTTGAGTCTCATATTGGGGCACCTGAGACCAAGTTTTATTATCGATTATACGAGCATGATGGTAACAACAATTCTCATTACCCAGTCTGTCTTACCCGGGAAGGGATCCGTTGGTTGAAGACCGAAGACTTTGAGGAAGGTCATCATCGGCTCAGGGTGGTTGTGAAAGATTATACGGGCAACGACAAGACTGCTGACATCCATTTCTACATCCGTAGAAGCGAGTTTGTTGACTATGGCCGGGCATTTCAAGATTAACTCAAGAGTAAGAGCAATATCCTTTTTTCTTTTCATTCTTGCCTTAATTGTTATTCATTGTCATGAGCCTCAGCCAACCTATGATGGTGAAGTTGAGGATATCGCCTTTGGTGAAAGTTGGAATTCGACAGCTCAAGACATTGGTGATACAACCTATCAGTTTGATTCTGGCACTAAGATTGTCTATTACTCCTTCACCCTAACCGAGGGGTTTGAATGTCATACCTTAATTAAGAAAACCTGGGAATATGAAGGTTCTGATCTATTTAGTGCCACGACCTATATGCCAATCGGAACGAATCGTATCTCCGGTGAATTCCATTATTATGATAATACAAGCCTACCCGATGGGACATACAAGCTAAAAAAGATCCAAGCTTGGCATATTGTTGCCGGGGGGAAGGGGGAATGGAAGGATATTAAGATAAGGATACCAGAGCATCAGTCGTTTACCATCGGTGGTCAGAAAGGGAGGGCTTCCTTAGGGAAAGGAGGGGGACGATGACGATATTTATCTTGACCAACCTCCTCTTGGGTATGCTTGTGCCGACCCCGTTTATGACCGATCCTGAGGTGGTTCAACGGGCTGGTTCGGATCTGATGTATAAGTATTTCAAGCAGAAGGTAATTGACGACTGTTATGGGCTTGCCTCATTCCAGGTTCGGGATATCCCCCATTTTGCTCGGCTTATCTTCATGACTGACCCGGGCTGGCATCGGGTGGTCTATGCTTTCTTTGAAGAGGAGACCAGGCAGGAGGCAAAATGGTTGAAGGGCTATGGTGGTGGTATCGGTAGTTCTGATGACCGATTCAATTCACCCCGCGGGCTCGCAGTGGATACTTCAATCTATAATGGAATAAGGGATCAGTATAACATCTACATTGCGGATAAGCGTAATGATCGGGTTATGATCTTGAGATACAAACACTCGGAGGAGGAGGCGGTATTTGGGGGTAAACTTACTGCACCGTTTATTGATCTTGATCGACCGACTGATGTCGCCTGTATATCGACCTCTCTGGCCAGATCGCTGATTGTCATCGTCTCTCAGCAGGGCTGTTTTATCACCGTCTTAAAGACTGACCCTCATGGCAATTTTGAATATCTGCTCAAGTATGGCACTCCTGGACCTTTGTCGGGTCAATTTCGCTATCCTACCGGTGTGGCAATCACTAAGGCCAATGATGTCACCGGTGGTTACTATATCTATGTAACTGATCTGGGTAACAAGCGGATTGTTTGCCTACGGTATAAAGATGATGCAATTACCTGGGAGAGGGAATATAAGGCGGTCGGGGATTCCAAGTTTATCTCCGTGGCCTGTGATGGTAATGGCAATGTTTATGTTACTGATCGGACTCAGGATAGAATCTTGGTATTCAAGCCTGGGCTGACTGAGATATTATACATCTATGCTGATCCCGATCAGCTCAATGGTCCAAATTATATCTATGTGGAGGGAGATCAAGTTGGTCTGACCGAGGGCTGGACTGCCAAGACTGGTCTACAATACTTTAGGATTGTTTATGGGATAACCGATTTAGAGGTAGTCCCTGAGCGGTTCGATGCCACCAAGGCCCATCCTGAAGGGACGGTGAAGATAAAGTTTCGTATTGAACATCACTATCAGAAGATTACCTTAGTGGTAGCGGGCCGAAAATTGATCGATGATGAACTCTATCCTCCGGGCGATCATTTTGTCTTCTGGGATGGCAAAGACGCCGATGGCAAGGTGGTTCTACCTGGTGTTTATACAGTGGAGGCCTTTGTAAGAAAAGATGGTGAGCTGGTGCTCAGTGCCACCGCTGAGGTTACAGTAAAAGGGGTGGTAATTAACAAACACATAGACTATAATCGCCGGTTAGTAAAATATGATGAGCCGTATGTGATTACTGGGGAAATCAAATTAGAGGCAGGGAAAACCTTGGAGATTGAACCCGGAGTCCGAGTAATGTTTGCATCTGGTGCCAATCTTCTCGTGTTCGGGACCATGACTGCAGTTGGAAACTATCATGACAGTATCAACTTTTTACCTCATAAAAAGGAAACCGATCCTCTCACACCGGGCTATTGGGGAAATTTAAGTTTTTATTCAGGCAGTGATGAGAGTCACTTGGAATACTGTCACATTGCCGGTGGCGGTGGGACCGGACAGATGATCCAGGTTGAGAGCGGGATGGTGATCCGTAACTGCCGTATTGGTAACTCCAGCAGT
>QNBE01000140.1 GCA_003645615.1 Caldifarciminota bacterium | reverse complement strand
TCTGGTTGTGAAATGGCGGTGAGTGGCGGCACCGGATGGGCAGGCCGCAGCACAGTTGCCACAGCCACGGCAGAGGACCTCATTGACGACCGAAATCCGCCGCGATTCATCGATGGTAACCGCACCATAGGCACAGACCTGGACACAGACACCGCAGCCGATGCAGAGGGAATCCCGCACCGCTGATGTCTTGGCCTCAAGTTCCAGACGGCGGCCCGGGACTAAAGCCGAGAGGATCCTTCCCGCTGCAGCACCCGCCTGGACTGAGGCATCGGCGATGGAGCCGGGGCCGTGGGCACCACCGACCACAAAGACGCCCTCCGTAACCGTGCCGATCGGAGCCAGTTTGATATGTTCTTCTTTGAAGAAACCATACTCATCGAGAGGGATGTTGAGCATCCGGGCCAATCGCTCATTCTCGGGATTGGGAACCAGTCCGGTGGCCAGAATAACAAGATCGGCATCGAGCTGGTGATGCTGGTCACCGGAGTGGTAACCGATCCCCCGATCAGAGATTTCAATCTTCTGATAGCGGATGAATTCGATCCCGAGCTCCCGGGTCTGATGATAGAATCGTTCATAGGCGGGATCAGGGAGGCAGAGGTTCTTATAGAACTGGATCACCCTGGTCTGGGGCGATCTCTTCTTAATCATCTGGGCGATCTTCATACTGTTGACACAGCAGATCCTGGAACAGTAACCGAGCTTTTTCCGGTCGAAACAGTGGATGATGGCAACCGTCTTTGCCTCTGGTGGTTCTGGTAAAGACTCAAAATCCCAGGCGGTATAGAGGTTGGGATGGGAAGGGAGATCCTTGGGTCGGTGTGGTCTACAACCTGTGGCCAGGACGATGGCACCGCCACTCAGTCTTCTCTCTTCTCCATCCCTGACGACCGTGACGATGAAGTTGCCGAAGAAACCGAGGATCTCTTTTACCGTGGTCCCTTCCCAGAGCTCGATCCGATCATTGCTGCGGAGGTGTTCGATTTGACTCTCGATCATCTCCTTCCCATCGGCCATGGTCGGAAAGAGGTGGCGGAGCTTTCTCGTCATCCCCCCCAATTCTTTGTTATCGATGATATATACCTTCCGCCCCTTGGCTACCCGGAGGCCGGCCTCGATCCCGGCGATACCGCCTCCAATAATGATGACATCGGGATTGCATTCGATGCTCTTCCGCTCCAGAGGCTGATGGTATCTCACCCGGCTTATCGCTGCCCGGATCAGCCGGAGGGCCTTATCAGTTGCCGCTTCTTTATCAGGGGTCATCCAGGCACACTGTTCCCGGATGTTGACGAGCTGGAAGAGATAAGGGTTGAGATCTCCTTCACTCAATGCGGCCATAAAGGTCGCCTCATGCTGCTTGGGGGAACAGGCGGCGATGACAATCCGATCAAACCCGTGTTTCTTGATGGTCTCAACCAGGAACTTCTTTCCCTCCTCAGAACAGAGGAGTCGGTGGCGTTCAATGGCAAAAACCCTGCCCTCCGATTCGATTGCCGCGCCGATCCGATCAAGGTCGATCGCCTCCTTGATATTTGGTCCACATTCACAGAGATAGAGTCCGATCTTAGCCATCTTCAGTTATAAATATGGCACCACCGGCCGCAGCCTCGGCCTCGACGATCACCTCTTCCATCGATTTTGGCCCGGTGGCACAGCCGGCAGCGAAGATACCACTCCGGCTGGTCTCGACACCATTCTTCTTAATGAAACCAAATTCATCGAGCTCAAGGTTGAGGAGTTCGGCCAGCCTTTTCGTCTCGGGATGGGGTTCAATCGGTGGGGCGAGGATCACCATATCGACCTGGACCGACTCCTCCTTCCCGTCCCGACGATAGCGGATGGTCAGCTGGGGATCACCACCGGATATCTCGATCTGATCGCTCCGTATCGATACCACCCCCTTCTCCATCACCTCCCGATAGAAGTGCTGATTCCCTTTTCCCGGGATCGATGCCTCCCGATAGAACTGGTAGATCTTGACACCCTCAAGCTTGTCAAAGGCATAGTGGGCAAACTTGGCCAGATACATACAGCAGATCTGGGAGCAGTATCCCACCTCTTTTCTTCCCACGCAGTGGATGAGGGCAAGGGAGGAGGGGGATCTACCATCGCTGGTTTTGATCTCGCCAGAGGTGGGACCATTCGAAGCCCGAAGCCGCTCGAACTCAAAGGCATGGAGGACATTCTTCAGTTTACCATAACCGAATTGGACAAATCGGGAGACATCACCAAAACGAAAACCGGTGGCAACGATGATGGCGCCGACCTTGAGGGTCAACTCTTCATCTCGATCATCGTAGCGGATGGCCTCAAACATACAGGCATCCTGACAGAGATGGCAATCCTCGCCACTTCTCCGGACGCAGTTGGTCATATCGATCATCGGCACATTGGGAAGGGCACCAGCACATGGGATATAGATCGCCTTCCGCTTGGTGAGGCCTTCTTCAAACTCATTATCGACTTCGACCGGACAGGGGTCAAAACAGGCACCACAGCCGATACAGTCGGCGATGCTGACATAGCGGGCCTTCTTCTTGATCTTCACCTCGAAATCCCCTGCTGATCCGGTCACCGATTCGATCTCACTGAGGGTGAGAAGTTCGATATTCTTATTTTCCAATACCTCGGACTGCTTTGGGGCCAGCATGCAGGTGGCGCACTCCATGAGAGGAAATACCTCTTCTGACTTTATCGCTGAACCACCGAAATAGGATTCCCTTTCGACTAAGTAGACCTTCCGCCCGCTACTGGCACAGAGGAGGCTGGCCTCAATCCCGGCCAGACCGGCCCCAATGATCAGAATGTCCTTACTTCTGGCCATCAGTCGAGGAATGGTCGGGATTTGATTGGACTGGGACCGAGTTTAAGTATCGATTGGGCGAACTCATTGGTCACCTGGGCAAATCGCTGTCCTTCCGATGCCGAGATCCAGGAGAGGCGGAAACGGCCTGAACCGATTCCGAATGTCTCGAGGATCTTGATCAATAGAGCAAACCTTCTCCGGGCATAGTAGTTACCGGTGAGATAGTGGCAGTCGCCAGGGTGGCAGCCGGCCAAGAGGATACCATCAGCGCCCCTGAGATAGGCGGCGAGGAGGAAGACCGGATTCACCCGGCTGGAACACATCACCCGAATGGTGGTGAGAGAAGCGGGGACCTCGAGACGGTTGGAACCGGCCAGATCCGCAGCCGCGTAGGAGCACCAGTTACAGAGAAAACCGACGAGATTGGGTTGGAACCCTTCCGCCATCAGAACTGGATCTGAGCGGTAAACTTACCCCCCTCATCTCGGCAGAAGAGGAGGGTCTTACCGGTCTTCTTGCACCAGGCCTCAACATCCCGGGGAAAAGAGGGGCAATCGGCCAGAACCTCAAGGATATCACCGGGCTGGAGTTTTGGTGCCTCAGCAGCAATCTTCAAGACCGGTTGCGGGCATTTCAGCCCCAAGACATCGAGTTTATGGACCGCCATTTCACCTCCTAAAATGCAAAGGTAATCTGTGCCCCCTCAATCTCAGACATGAAGGTAGTTGCACCAACGATCTCGATATCATCGCGCAGGTCCTCTTTTTGCAAATCTTTTGCATCTAAAGCGATCTCACAGAGGTAGAGTTTTCCACCCAGATTCTTGATCCCGTTCCACATCTCGATCGCATCCGGATAACCCTTTGCTTTAAGGTTTTCAATGACACCAGGTTTTAAGAGGTCAGCAGCACCGGGGGTGAAGAAGATATAGACCTGATCACCACTGGCGGCAGCGGCCGATCCTAAGACCAGGACCGGGATGATATTTTTATTCTCCGAGCCATTACAGACAAAGGCTACCTTGGCCATCTCTTACCTCCTTTCTCATATATCGAAACCACTCCAACCACGGTGACATTTTATCGATCTGCCTAATCTTGTCAAGTCGGCCATTGACATGAATAATTCATCAACTATGATCGGAGAAATGAGGGTGTCGATCGGGATCGATATTGGCGGGACCAACATTAAGGGTGGTCTGGTGAGAGGTAGGAGAATCCTTAGAAAGATAGAGGTTGGTGCCGGGACCGGTATGGTGGCGAGGATAACCGCACTGATCAGAAGGCTTATCAGCAAACAGAAGGTGGAAAGGATCGGGATCGGCTGTGCCGGTCTGGTCGATCCCCACAGAGGGGTCATCCACTACTCCCCCAATATCGATGAGTTTCGAAACATCCCGCTCGCCGCGCTGATTGAAGAGGAGTTTGGAATCCGATGTTCAATCCTGAATGATGTCAATGCCTTCCTCCTGGGGGAGTGGCTATTTGGTGCGGGTAGGGGCTATCAGGATCTGATCGGTCTCACCATCGGTACCGGTATCGGTGGTGCAGCGATCATCGGTGGCAGGATGCTCTGGGGATCCGGCTACCTTGCCGGTGAGTTTGGCCATATGGTGATCGATAAGAAGGGTCCGTTGTGTTCCTGTGGCAGGCGTGGCTGTCTTGAGATCGTCGCCTCCCAGACCGCAATAATGAGGATGGCCAGACGTTATCACCTCCCCCTGAGTGATCCGGAGGGGGTTGCCCGGCTGGCCAAATCGGGGAATAAAAAGGCGCTACAGATCTTCGATGCGATCGGTCACAATCTGGCGATTGGGATCGGTAACCTGATTGATATCTTCGATCCTGAGGTGGTCATCGTTGGTGGTGGCATCGCCAATGCGGGTGCGATCCTCTTTGGTCCGATCCGTCGCTATATCAGGCAGGAGGTGATGGGCTACCGCTACCGGAGAATCAGGATCCTACCGGCACGACTGAAGAAGGGTGCCTCTATCATCGGTGCAGCCCACTTCGATGAACAGCTCCTCACCCCTTGACAGATTCTCGATCTGCGATATAATATAGTAGACTTAGATCTTTGACAACGGGTATTGGGGTTGATCGAGGTGATAATTTTTCTAAAGTGAAGGGTTTGAT
>QNBE01000139.1 GCA_003645615.1 Caldifarciminota bacterium | reverse complement strand
TGGAGCATTACCGACTCGATCGCCAGACCAGCCTGGGCAGCAAATCCTTCAAGGACCACCAGATCCCGCTCTTCCCCCTCCCTTACCATTTCGATGCTCAAGACACCGATGATCGACCCATCTTTCTTCATGATCGGACTGGCTAATAGCCGAGAGCTCAGGATCGAGCGTCGTTTCTTAAGACACTCCTCAGCCAAGGAGTGCAGCAGACTCCTTGAGGCACCCTCCGGCCCAAAACCCCGGGCTGCCTTTACCTTTCCCTCAACCATCACCAGACCACGTTCGCCCTGGAGTATCTTGAGGGCGAAATCGATGATGAGGTTGAGCAAGACCCTCAGGTCAATAATCAGATTTGTTGCCCTGCCGACCTCGATCAGAGTCCGGGCAAGCTCGCGATCCTGTTCCACCTCGGTTATTGTGTGCTCGAAGTTATCTAAGGAGCGGAGAATGATTCCGATCCGCCTTCTCAATTGGGGATCGGTGGTCTGGGATGTGAGTTCCTCAATCTGACGCTTCAATTCCTCCAATCCGGATCTGGTTGCCTGAACCAGACGGATTGGCTTTATCGTCTCATCGATCTTTTCATCCACCACCCTGAGGATAGTATTACCGAGCTGAATCTCATCACCGGGTAGAAGCTCCTTCTCCCCCACTCTGATTCCATTGACGTGGCACCCAAACCGACTTTTCAAATCCCGAAGGATTAATCGATCCCCCTCCCTGACGATTTCGGCATGGATCCTTGAGACATAGACATCGTCGAGGATGAGGTCATTATCTTCACGACGGCCGATCCGAATCCGATTCTCATCGAACTTATAGATCTTTGGCTCGCCGATCGGTGGGTAGATCTTGAGCCAGATTATTTCCTCCTCCTCCGAGCCGGTATCAGTCGTATGTTAAAGCTGAGAGTGTCGTTACTCTTGAGCCTCACGGTCTTCTGAACCGGGACAAAACCAGATCGGGTGAGAAGGAAACGATGTGAACCGGGACTGAGGTGGAGTGGCCCCTTAGGGGTGAGGCCAAGCCTCCTACCATCGATCCAGAGGACCGCCTGGGGCTTGGATCGGACAAATACCACCGGGTTGACTGGTGTGGCAGTCACTCTGATCCGAACGGTCTCAGCAGGAGCCAAGGTGATCTTTCGATCATAGGAGACATTATCCCCCTTCACCACAATCCGGTGGGTGCCGGGCTGAAGCTCAATCTCACCGGGTTCTCTCTCCACCTCATCGATCATCAGCCGAGCACCAGAAGGGGTGGTAATCGAAAGGAGGGCGGGAAAAGGGGTAAGTTGAATATAGATCGTATCCTGGCCGGTAATCTCCTTCTCGAACGTCATCGGTTTATACCCTTTGAGACTGACTCCAATCTTATATGATCCAGGTTGTAGTGATTCGAGATCGGCTGGGCTCTTCAGCTTAATGGTATCGATGGTCAGAGTTGCCCCCGCCGGTTCGGTCTCAATATGGAGTGAGGCATATTTGACCCGTTTAATAATCCTCAGGAATGGCTGACCAAACTGGAAGGCAAGAAAGGCGATAATGCTTAGAAAAAGGACAATTCCGACCGGAACCAAATACCGGAGTTTAGATTTTTTTCTAACCGGCTTAGGCGGCTCTTTCTTAAGATGCTCCTTCTTCTGCTTGAGCTCCTCATAGATCTTTCGTGCCTTCTCATTCTCGGGATCGAGAAGAAGAACGAGTGAGAATTGATCCAGCGCATTGTCGATCTTGGCCATGCCAAGATTGACATAATGTAAACCCCGGTTGAAGAAGGTCTCAATCTGTTGCTTCCTGATCTCTTTGAGATACTCCTCCCTCTGGTTAATATAGGCAACGAGATTACGCTGGTCGAGTGTGATCGATGTATCCTGAGTCAGATGTTTGATTTCATCAATCACCTCTGAGGCCTTCTGATAGCGTTGATCGGGATCCTTCCGCAGTAGTCGATGAATGATCGACTCCATCCTTCTTGGTATATGTTCCAAATAGCTGGAGATTGGCTTCGGTTCCTTCGAGATGAGGTTGTTGATGACCATAGAATAGGTTTCACCCGGGAATGGTTTGGCACCGGTAATCATCTCATAACCGATCACACCGATCGAAAAGAGGTCGGAGCGAGAATCGACCATAGCGCCTGATGCCTGTTCTGGCGACATATAGGCCGGTGTCCCAACTATCGATCCCGTTACGGTAACTGTAGCGGTATCCTGGGCCTTAGCGAGGCCGAAATCGCCGATCTTGACCGATCCCCTTTTATCGATGAGGATATTGCCCGGCTTAAGATCGCGGTGGATCACCCCTTTCTCATGAGCATAGTCGATCCCTTTCAGGATCTCGTTCAGGATATAGAGGGCAATCTCAATCGGTATTACGCCGGATTCTAAAAGTTCTTTGAGAGATGGGCCATCGACATATTCCATCGCCAGAAAATAGCGATCACCTTCTTTACCGAAGTCGATGATGGAGATGATATTCTCATGCTGGAGTGAGGCGGCAGCCTTCGCCTCCCGCTCAAAGCGGAGGATAAAATTCTCGTCTCGAGCCAGGTGGGGGTGGAGGATCTTGATTGCAACCGGACGGTTGAGTGAGATTTGGACCCCTTTATAGATCGCAGCCATCCCTCCGGTGGCAATGAGTTCACCCAGCCGGAAATTCCTTATCTCTTCGGCCATAATCAATTTTATATATCATCGTTTGGGAGGCAATACCAGACTCTTGACCGGACCCGGGTTGCATTTATAATCAACCGATGAAGGTGAGTATTATTGTGCCCGCCTATAATGAGGCTCCCAATATCCCTCATCTTATCGAGGCCCTTTCCCTGTTTCTAAAAGGAAGGGATGGTTACGAGGTAATTATTGTTGATGATGGCTCCGATGATGGAACCGGGGAGAAGGCAAAAGGGTATCTCGATCAATGCCCCTGGCTTAAGGTCGCTTCCCACCGTAGAAACTTGGGGAAGACCGAAGCGATTCAAACCGGCTATCGAGTGAGCAAGGGGAAAATCATCGTCATCTTTGATGCCGATCTTCAATATGATCCGGCCGACATCCCAAAGATGGTTGAGCGGATCGATTCTGGTTACGACCTCATCTGTGGTCGTCGCATTGGTTACTATGAGAAGAAGACCGTCTCCCGAATCTATTACTGGTTAGCCAAACGGTTGTTTAAGATCCAGATTCATGATCTGAATGCAATGAAGGCGATGAGGCGGGAGGTGATAGAATCAATTACGATGAGGAAGGACTGGCACCGGTTCATTGTTCCGCTTGCCGCTGAGGCCGGTTTTCGGATTGGTGAACTCGATGTGAAACTGAGACCAAGACGTTATGGCCAGCCCAAATACTCCTCCCGTTTTCGGATCCTGATCGGCTTCTTCGATCTTTTAGCAGTCAAATTTCAGCAATCTTTCCTAAAGAAACCGATGTTCTACTTCGGACTCCTTGGCAGCCTCTCTTTTCTACTCGGTCTTTTGATCGGTATCGTTGCGATCATCCTCAGACTTTTTGGAATTGGCCTCCGACCGCTCCTCTACCTGGTAATCTTACTCATCCTGGCTGGCCTTCTCCTTTTTGGTCTGGCTCTAATCGGAGAGACCTCCGCCCACATCATCGATCATCTCAACCGCATCGAGAAAAGGTTTGACGATCATCGAAATCGTGATAAAATTTAAGCTCTTATCTCTGCGCCCGTAGCTCAGTGGATAGAGCGGCGGACTCCGGATCCGCAGGTCGAAGGTTCAAATCCTTTCGGGCGCGTTTGGGTATGGATTTCTACGAGGTAGTTCGGAAAAGGCTTTCAGTTCGTCGCTATCGACCGGATCCGATTCCGGATGAGGTCCTGAATCGGATTCTTGAGGCCGGTCGTCTCGCGCCCTCGGCCAAGAATCTCCAGCCTTGGCACTTCATCGTCGTCAAGGATGAGAGGCTTCGAAAAGAACTTGCGGTTGCCTGCCGCAATCAGCACTTCATCGCCGAGGCTCCGGTAGTAGTCTGTGGCTGTGCTGATAGGAATCGTTGCTATGCCAAGATGGGTGGGATCATCCACTCTTATCCGGTCGATCTCGGTATCGCTATGGAGCATATCATCCTTGCTGCTACTGCCGAAGGGCTTGGCACCTGCTGGATCGGTGCCTTTGAGGAACCCGAGGTAAAGAGAATCTTAGCCATTCCCGACCATCTCACCGTCGTTGCCCTCACCCCCATCGGATATCCCGCTGTCCAACCTCAGCCCCGATCAAGGAAACCCCTTGATGAGATCGTCTCTTTTGATTATTATCGTAAGCGATGAGGACTAAGGTTCTGAAGAAGGAAGAGGTTTGTCGGAAGTGGTGGCTGGTTGATGCCCAGGGTAAGGTCCTGGGGCGTCTGGCAACCAGGATCGCGACAATCTTGATGGGCAAACACCGTCCCGATTATACCCCTCATGTCGATAATGGCGACTTTGTTATCGTCGTTAATGCCGATAAGTTTCATACTACCGGCAAGAAGAGGAAGGAGAAGACCTATTATCACCACTCTGGCTATCCGGGAGGTCTTAAGGAGAGGACGATGGAGGAACTCCTGGCCAAGAATCCCACGCGAGTCCTCTATCTTGCAGTCCGAGGTATGCTACCTAAGAATCGATTGAGGGATAGGAGGATGAAACGACTCAAACTTTATAGTGGAGAAGATCATCCCCACCAGGCCCAGAAACCAGAGATACTGGAGGTCTGAGAACAATGGATAACCGCATCTACGCAACCGGAACGAGAAAAAGATCGGTGGCCAAGGTCTGGATCCGACCGGGAACTGGTAAGGTTGTCATCAATGCCAAGGATCCCCTTGCCTATTTTCAGCGGGAAGACTTGGTCAAGCAGATTATGAGGCCATTGGAAACGGTAGGCTTGGTTGGTCAGATCGACATCAAGGCAAAGGTCTCTGGAGGCGGAATCTCCGGCCAGGCCGGTGCGGTTGTTC
>QNBE01000138.1 GCA_003645615.1 Caldifarciminota bacterium | reverse complement strand
GCTGATGGTGATACCCTGTGGACCAGGACCTTCGGTGGGACATCCGATGACTATGGCTATTCGGTCCAGCAGACCACCGATGGTGGCTATATCATTGCTGGAGGGACTGAAAGCTTTGGTGCAGGAAGCTACGATATCTATCTCATCAAGACCGAACCGGAACTCGGTATTGTAGAAGAAGCTGATACCTCCATTAGAGATCTTCACGGCCCAACGATCATCACCGGTCCGCTGCAACTTTCCGGGTGTAAAAAGTGGAGAGTCTTTGATGTCTCGGGACGGGAGATGAAGCCAGGGCAGATCAAACCCGGCATTTATTTCATCGAAGTCGAAGGGAAGATCGAGAGGAAGGTGGTGAAGATCAGGTAGAAGCTTAATCGTGCGAACTTTTGAGATTCCATTGGTGAAGCTGGTATTAGACTTCATGCACCGAATGATTCAGCGTCAGGTTTCGAGTGTGGCAGTTACTCTGGAAAATCTGTTTATAATTTTGGTTATAAATCTCGGTTAACTACATCAAGATGCTCATTATAGTCATTGAACCTATTTGTTGGGAATACGTTCTTAACCGATTCTCAGTTAGTAGATTCAGATATACTGAAGATAGTGAGGTCTTCAAACTTATCAAAAACGGGAAGTGAAAGGAGGAGCTATGAGAGCCATTAGAGCGACGTGCCTCATCTGGGCAATACTTATAGTGGATAGCCTTTTTGCCCAGGCTCCAGATACCCTCTGGACCAAAACTTACGGTGGGGAAGGCTATGATGATGGCTTTGCAGTGAGGCAAACCTCAGATAGTGGCTTTATTGTTGTAGGATCTGCTGTTCCAGCTGGTGCTACCTACGCAGATGTCTATCTTATCAAAACCGACGCCCATGGAAGTCCGATCTGGATCAAAACTTACGGTGATTTGTATACTGCTGAAGCTGGCCGGGATGTTGAAGAGACTCTCGATGGTGGATATATCGTCGTGGGTAACAAATCAGGGGACTTTTACATTCTTAAAACAGATAGCAATGGTGATACACTCTGGACTAAGATTTATGATGCCGGAGGGAATTGTGATTATGCTACTTCTGTAGATCAAACCTCTGATGGCGGATATATTGTTGTTGGGCGTATATGGAATTTCTTTCAACCAGGTGATATCTGGCTCTTGAGACTTGATACCAATGGTGATAGTCTCTGGAGTAGGGCCTTTAGGGGTCCGAGAGATGAGGGAGGTGAATCAGTCAAACAGACTTCTGATGGCGGATATGTGATTGGAGGATTCACATCTTCTACACCGGGAGAAGATTACGACATTCTCGTAATCAAGACGGACGATAGTGGGGCTATGCAATGGCTGAGAAGATACGGAGGTTCTGAAACCGATCTTGGTTATTCAATTTTACAGACTTCAGATAAAGGCTACGTAATTTGTGGATTTACATGTTCATCCGGTGAAGGTGATGAGGATTACTACCTCGTCAAAACGGATAGTGAGGGAAATATACAGTGGGCTAAAACCTACGGGGGACACTTAAACGATTACGCCCTTTCCGTAGATCAGACGTCCGATGGTGGCTACATCCTTACAGGTTCAACCGAGTCTTTTGGAGCCGGTGAGTATGACCTATATGTAGTTAGGACTACCGCATCAGGTGAAACCGTTTGGACGCAGACCTATGGTGGCCCTATCGACGACCTTGGTCGCTCTGGTCTTCAGACTAACGATGATGGATATATTTTTGTCGGGATTACTTATTCCCTCGGTTCCGGTGAGGGTGATGTGTATCTAATTAGGACAAAACCCGAGGGGGTTAGAGCAGAAGAATTTTCTTACCGGATATCATCGACCATCCAGATTGCACCAAATCCATTCTGTGATAATGTTTGGATCTCGTATGCGCTTAAGATGAGAACCGAGGTAAACATTACTCTCTATAATCTACTTGGTCAGGAGGTGAAAATATTAGTTGATGGGGAAGAGAATCCTGGCGTTCATACCATCATTTGGGACGGTCGAGATGCTGCAGGTCAGGAGTTACCAGATGGTATTTACATTCTGGAGCTCTCCGTTGGAGCCCAAAGTCGGGTTCTGAAGAAAGTAATAAAATTTTAAGGCTAACTTTTTAAATACTTATGAGATCGGGATGGCAGAGGGAATGTCTCACAGACTCTGGGAGGTAAAGATCCATCCCAATCTTTCCTTCGACTTGATCAATTTAGATCTTCCTTCCAATGTCTTGATCTTCTTCATCGCTTCCCTTTATGGTGATTTGTATACCACCGAAGCTGGCCGGGAGGTTGAGCAGGCCTTGCGGGTAACAAATCAGGGGACTTTTACATTCTCAAAACAGATGGTACCGGTAGGGTGCCTGCTCATGAATTGAAATGGGTGAAGGTTTTGAGATAATTGTTCGGGAATCTGGAAGAAAAGCAAAAATTCCCTCCTGCGCGGCGGGGAAAAAGGAAAGGGGGTAGTGATGGTCAAGCTAAACCCATGGCTGATCGCCACAATCATAATGATGATGAGGGGGCTGGCTTCTGCCCAGCCCGATACCCTTTGGACCAGGACCTTCGGCGGACCGAGGGCGGATCATGGCTACTCGGTTCAGCAGACCGCCGATAACGGCTATATCATCGCTGGAGAGACCCATAGCTACGGTGCAGGAGAGTCTGATGTCTGGCTCATCAAGACCGATGCCAATGGTGATACCCTGTGGACCAGGACCTTCGGTGGGCCGGATGAGGATAAAGCCTATTCAGTTCAGCAGACCGCCGATAACGGCTATATCATCGCTGGAGAGACCCATAGCTACGGTGCAGGAGAGTCTGATGTCTGGCTCATCAAGACCGATGCCAATGGTGATACCCTGTGGACCAAGACCATCGGTGGGCCGCACTATGATGATGGCTATTCAGTCCAGCAGACCACCGATGGTGGCTATATTATCGCCGGAGGCACCTATAAGTTTAGCCCTTTAGGAAACTGGGATGTCTATCTAATCAAGACCGATGCCAGTGGTAATACCCTGTGGACCAAAACCTTCGGTGGAACGGAGGGGGATTATGGCTACTCGGTCCAGCAGACCACCGATGGCGGCTATATCATCGCTGGATATACTGAGAGCTACTCTGTAGGAGAGTCTGATGTCTGGCTCATCAAGACCGATGCCAGTGGTAATACCCTGTGGACCAAGACCTTCGGTGGGACGGAGAAGGATTATGGCAGATCAGTTCAGCAGACCGCCGATGGCGGCTATATCATCGCTGGATATACTGAGAGCTACGGTGCAGGAGGGTATGATGTCTGGCTCATCAAGACCGAGGCCAATGGTAATACCCTGTGGACCAAGACCTTCGGTGGGACGGATGAGGATAAAGCCTACTCGGTCCAGCAGACCGCCGATGGCGGCTATATCATCGCTGGATACACCGCCAGCTACGGTGCAGGAAGGTACGATGTCTACCTCATCAAGACCGGGGCTGATGGTGATACCCTGTGGACCAGGACCTTCGGTGGGACGAACTGGGATGATGGCTACTCGGTCCAGCAGACCGCCGATGGTGGCTATATCATCGCTGGGGATACCCATAGCTACGGTGCAGGGTGGTACGATGTCTATCTCATCAAGACCGAACCGGAACTGGGTGTTGTAGAAGAAGCTGATACTTCCATTAGAGATCTTCACGACCCAACGATCATCACCGGTCCGCTGCAACTGCCCGGGTGTAAAAAGTGGAAGGTCTTTGATGTCTCGGGACGGAAGATGAAGCCAGGGCAGATCAAACCCGGCATTTATTTTATCGAAGTCGAAGGGAGGATCGAGAGGAAGGTGGTGAAGATCAGGTAGAAGCTTAATCGTGCGACCTTTTGAGATTCCATTGGTGAAGCTGGTATTAGACTTCACGCACCGAATGATTCGGCTCAAGCAAAGAAGGACAGCATTATTATTTTAAGGAGGGCGTCCCGACCTGCTCCTTCCCCAAAATTTGAACGGCAACATGGAAACCGTCTCATTGACCGGGCGGGTAGAAAGGATATAATTAAATATGGTCATTGAGAAGCGGATTGTGCTCAAGGGCTCCAAGGGGAAGGAGGAGATCACGGCGGTCTTCGACTCCGGTGCGACCTACTCCTGTATCCAACCCGAGCTGGCTGAGAACTTAGGGGTAACCGAACCCCTTCCTGCCCCCAAGCACTTCGGCACCGCCGAGAAGAAGCGGAAGGTAACTGCCCGGGAACGGGTCAGCCTCGACTTCGATCTCAATGGCTACACCTTCAGCGATGAGTTTATGGTCATCCCCGGCCTTTCTGATCCGGTGATCATCGGTGCTAAGACCCTCCAGGCTTGGCGGATGAAGCTCGATTTTGAAAACGATGAGATAATCATCGACCCCAGAGCGACCAAGTTGAGACTGTTAATGCTCTAAACTCTTGTGGGGCCTTTATCGAGAGGACTGGAGAGTATCATGGGGAGTTGCTTGAAGATCTCCTCAATGGGTATCGCCTTCCCTCATATAGCGTTTTTTATCTCAAAGGCCTTTAACCCCTTCTCTCCATGCGGAGTGTTTCACAGGCGACACCCTCAACCTCATGGGGAAGGGAGCGGATTGTGCTTAAGGGTTCCAAGGGGAAGGAGGAGATCACGGCGGTCTTCGGCTCCGGGGTGGCCAAATTGAGGTTTGCAATCTTGCATTTCAAATGCAAAATTGCAAGCTTGAAATCTATCGTGTCGCTTCTTCTTAACCATTCCAGTAATCATCGGCATCAGAGCAACTGAGTCGCCTGGTTGGCCGGAGTAGTTTGATCACTGGAAACGGAAAAGTCCGTCACTCTTATTATACCAGCAATGCGGGCCTTTCTGCTCCTCAGGTTGAAGTATAAGAATAAAAATCCGCCTCGGAGAAGCAAGGCGAATCTTGACGGCAACCTCTGAGGGGTTATCATTCCATGATGGTTTCTTATAAGGGAAAGGGGGGGTGATGATAAAATCGATCTCCTTAATATTGCTCTTATTTTCCATCTCTTTAAGCCAGGGTCCGGACACCCTCTGGACCAGGACTTATGGCGGCGATAAGGATG
>QNBE01000137.1 GCA_003645615.1 Caldifarciminota bacterium | reverse complement strand
ATTATCCCCTGATCGCCTATATCAATGAGGCCCGGCGGAGCGGGATTGAGATCCTGGGACCGGATATCAATCAGAGCCGGCACACCTTCTCGATTGAAGGTGGGGCGATAAGGTGTGGGCTGGATGAGATCAGGGGGCTTTCTCAATCGACGATTGAGCGGATCCTTGCCCATAGACCATTTACAACCGTGGAGGAGTTTGCCTGTGGAGTCCGGCCCAGAGTTGATGAGTTGATCAATCTGATCAATGCCGGGGGACTCGATTCCTTACCAGGCTCACGAGGGGAGAAGTTTTTAAGGGCAATGGCGGTGATGCGATGCCGATCCCTCCCCCTGCTCCCTCCGGTCATCCCCAGGATTCCCGAGGAGCGCTCTTACCTCAAGCAGTGGGAGATCCTCGGCTTCATCCCTGATCGCCACCCCTTAGAGGTAGTGGCCCCGGATCGGAGGATGAAGATCGGTGATCTTAAGGAGGGATCAACAGCAGGGATCACCGGGCTGATCCTGAGCCGACGTTTGTATAGAGATCTTACCTTCTTCACAATCGATGATGAGACCGGAATTTTGGATGTGGTCTTTTCTGGCCACCCCGGATTAGTGGGGCGAATCGCCACCTTTGTTGGTCGGTATGAGAGGGGATCGCTAAAGGTCAGACTCCTTCGGCTCATATTGTAGCTGAAAAAGTTAGGACCGTCGACCGGGTAAGGTTATCATTGAATTGAGTGGGGACGGAAATAAAATTCATTATGCCGATTGTGATGGCACTACGACCCGACCTGAAGCGGAGGAGAGGGATAAATGCGATGGTTGCTAAATTCCAAGGTGAGACACTCGGTAATCTCCTCTTTCGGTTCGATGGCGGTGACCCTTTGGGATGTGCACTAACACTTAAGACTGAGTTTGGTGATCTCGGGGTCGGCCTGAGCGGGGGAGAGCTCTTTCACATCGAGAGTAGTTATTTTGGTCCCACAATCAACCGGGCTAAGGCCCTTGCCTCAGCCGCCTCCCCGGGCCAGATTCTGATAACACCTGAGATCAAGGAGTTCTGTCCTGTCCCCAGTCAAGTCGAATTTAAGAGCCTGGGTATCCATACCCTCTCCGATCTTGGTCCTCCGATCGAAGTCATTACCCTTCTGGCCCCGGATGAGGAGTTCCCCCCGATTCGATCCCTTTCCACCATTCCCAACAACCTCCCGATCCAGGAGATCCCATTTGTCGATCGGGATTCGGAGTTATTAAGGTTGAAGAATTATCTTGGTGATCCCAACCATAGGGTGGTCACCCTCATCGGCCCAGGTGGAATCGGTAAATCGAGGTTGGCTTTCCAGGCTGCTGCAGAATCAGCCTGCCTTTTTCCCGATGGCATCTTTGTTGTCCCCTTAGCCCCCCTGGCGATCGTCTCCGATGAGATCATCGTCTTCGCCATTGCCGAGGCGGTCGGCTTCTCTTTCTACAGCCGGGAGGATCCTCAGCGTCAGCTCCTCAGCTGTCTCAAGGATAAACATATCCTCCTGATCCTCGAGAACATCGAATACGTCAAAGAATGCACACCACTCTTTTCAAGATTGATTGAGAATACCAACCACCTGAAACTCCTGATCACCTCCCGGGAGAGGATTAGATTAAAGGGTGCCACGCTCATGGTCGGTGGTCTTATGATACCGAAGGATCTCTCCGGTCCCACCGGTGGTTTCGGTTCGATTCAATTGTTCTACCTGGTCGGTAAGCGTAATCGGCCCGATTTCGAGCCCACCGGATCTGATTGGGAGGAGATCATCAAGAGTTGTCGAATGGTCGATGGTCTCCCGCTCGGGATCGAACTCGCCGCAAGCTGGCTGAGATCGTTTACCGTTAAGCAGATCGGCTACGAATTGAGTCGGAGCCTCGATTTTCTAAAGACAAGTGTAAAGGGGAGAAGCCTGAGAGGTGTTTTCGACTCCTCCTGGAGATTTCTCTCATCTCGAGAGAAGGAGGTCTTTCGGAGGCTCTCGGTCTTCCATGGGAATATTACCGCTGAGGCGGCTGAGGCGGTAGCAGGGGCGGATCGATCAATTCTGGAATCACTAAGTGACAGATCGCTCCTGCGGAAACTCTCCCCCCATCGTTATCTGATGCTCGATACCCTCCGTCTCTATGCTGAGGAGAAATTGAATCGTGAGCCGAATGGGGGAGAGATGGTCCGGAGTCGCCACAGCCACTATTTCATGACCTATCTGGCCCAGATGGAAGGGGGACTCAAAGGACCCGAGCAGAAGGAAATTCTGACTAAAATTGGTAAGGAGATTGAAAATATTCGTGCTGCCTGGCAGTGGTCGGTTCGCCAGCTTAAGGAGGCAGAGATCGAGGCAGCGGTTGGAGCCCTTGGACTTTATTATGATATGCGGGGCTGGTATAAGGAGGCAAAAGCCACTTTTGAGTGGACTCTTGAGGAGTTAAAGATGGAATATCTCAAACGGAAGCGGAAGGTGAAGGAGAGACTTTGGGCAATGGTCCTTACCCAACTGGGTATTTTCCACCAGAGGCTTGCCAGCTACGATAAGGCGAAGAAGATCTTTCATGAGGTGATCGAGATATTTAAACCGCTTGGTGACAAACGCGCACTCGCATATGTGATCAACAATCTTGGTGCCACCGAATTCTATCAGGGCAATTATGATGAGGCGGTGAAGTTTTATCGGGAGAGCCTAAGATTAAGAGAGGAAATCGGTGATGAGTGGGGGATGGCCGCCTCTTACAACAATCTGGCAGGAATCGCCTATGTTCGTGGCGATTATCAGACCGCTAAGGATCTCTATCTCAAAAGCCTTGAGATTCAAAGGAAAACAGGTGACAGGCGGATGTTGGCATCGCTTCTCAATAATCTGGGCAATGTCTCCCATATTCAGAAGAATTATGATGAGGCAAATCGCTATTATGAGGAAGCCCTATCGATCTTTACCTACCTTGGTGACCGACTCGGGATGGCCCTCACTTATAATAATCTGGGTAGTGTTACTCAGGCCCTGGGTGAGGTGAAGCGAGCAGAAGGATATCTGAGAAAGAGCCTCCAGATCTACGAAGCTCTCGGTGATGCTCGGGGAAAGAGTTTTGCTCTCATCAACCTTGGCGATGCGACTTTCAAACTGAAAAAATACACCGTAGCAAAAAGGTATCTTAAAGAAGCGCTACGAATCCTGGTGGAGATCTCAGCTATGCCCTATGCATATGAAGCCCTGATCATTTTTGCTCAGCTTTATGAGACCGAGGGAAAGATCGAGGCGGCCGCAGAATTGCTTTCATTCATTACCGAAAGTAAAGAGACCGAGGCCTCCACACAGAAGAAGGCAGCCCAGTTACTCGAAAAGCTTGAGGAAAAGTTGAGCAAGGAGCAGTTACATAAGATGAGAGAAAAGGTGAGAGGATTGAGGCTGGAAAGGATCGTCCGGGAATTTTTCTCTATTTAGATTGTAATAGATAATGAAAGGGGGTCGAGATGAGAGCCAAGTATTTTGAAGATACCTATCCGGTCGATATCCGGATGGGGTTCCTTATCGCAATCCTTTTCTTCATTCTCATCTTCCTCTTCGTCCCCCGTCCCGAAGTGAAGCCTTACCAGCTCAAACAGCCGGTTCCGACTGAGGTGGTCCAGATCTGGCCTGAGAAGGGGGTTGAGTTTCCCCCCAAGCAGAAACGGCCCGACCGACTTCTGCCGGTTGAAGGGGATGAAGCCGATATCGCCACGATCGAGCCGACCGTAGGCGATGAGGTCATTCCCGTAAAACCTACCACCCAACTTCCCATTGTTCCCTTCTATGCGGTTGAGAAGAAACCGAAACTGATCCACTCCTTTCCACCGAAATATCCAGAGGTGGCCCGCCAGCTCGGTATGGAAGGACTCTGTGTTGTTGAGGTAATCATTGGAACCGATGGACGGGTGAGAGCAGCCAAGATAGCCCGATCCTCCGGTTATGAGATCCTGGATCAGGCAGCCTTGGAGGCGGTCTATGGCTACCGCTTCTCACCGGCCCAGCAAAGGGATAAACTGGTTGAGGTGAGGATGTTTATCCCAATCAGGTTTCAGCTCCAATAGGAGGAGATGATGAGAGTAGTACTGATCTCTGTTTTGCTTTTGGCTCTCCCTAAACCGGTTGAGCGGATAATTGAATCAGTAAGAGTGGGTGAGCCGTTATACTATAAGAACCTCTGGATCTACCCGATCATCTCCACCCACCGCCTCACTACCAGGGATTATCTTACCTTAGATGAGGCGGTGAAGAAGGGCGATCTGGTGGTGAAGGAGATCGGGAGTGGCCAGGTAAATGTGGTCCGGATCAAGAACAGAGGAAAAAAGCCGGTCTTCATCATGACCGGTGAGTTGATTACCGGAGCCAAGCAGGATCGGATGATCAAAGAGGATATTCTCCTCCCTCCACATTCGGGCTGGCTTAAGGTTCCGGTCTTCTGCACCGAACGCGGTAGGTGGGTCGAAAGGACGGAGTCCTTTGAGGCACCAAAGTTGACCGCATCGGGTAAGGTCCGTCAGTGGGCGA
This sequence comes from Caldifarciminota bacterium, assembly GCA_003645615.1. Taxonomy (GTDB): domain Bacteria; phylum Hydrothermota; class Tepidihabitantia; order B36-G15; family B36-G15; genus B36-G15. The sequence continues at coordinate 809 of QNBE01000137.1, read as the reverse complement.
GGGTAACCGAGGATCAGGGTGCAGTCTGGGGAGCGGTGAGTGAAACCAAGCGGAAGCTCAAGGTTGGGGGAAGAACTGAAGCGCTTCAGGATGTCTATCATGATAAGGGGGTGAAGGAAAAGGCCGAGGGATATCGGAAGAGACTCCTGAAGATTCCCGAGCTCAGTTCGAGGACGATCGGGGTTGTAGCAGTGGTTGGTGATAGCATACTGGCCGTCGACATCTTTTCTGATCATCGTCTCTTCTCCCGACTGTGGGAGAAGCTCCTCAACTCCTATATTGTTGATGCCCTCCGTTATGAATCAGAAGGAAGGCTGACCCGAAAGGAGGTGACTGAGTTTATCCGTTCGATCACCGATGCTGGCTTCGAAGAGGAGATGACCCCAGGCCTCGGCACCCTCTACCACTTCTCCTCCCCTTCCTTAGCCGGAGCGGCCCTTACCCATGAAGGGAGGATCGTCCACCTCGATGCATTTCCGAAGGTTGATCGAATCAGAGCACCCTCATTACGGGAGCGGCGGCAGCTAAGGCTGGAGGAGTAGTTTAACCTCCGGTGATTGAAACCGCCTGCAGGTAGATAGGTCTCATCCGACCAACTCGCCTGAGCATCTTTGACTTCAACTTCTTAGATGCCTTCCGACATTTGAAGTTGATCTCTGGGATGGAATGAAGAATAGCTCTCATCTTCACCCCCTCCAACCTCCCCCATCAAGGGGGAGGGGATGGAGAGGAGGTCCCCCATCAAGGGGGAGGAGATGGAGAGGAGGTCCCCCATCAAGGGGGAGGAGATCTCTTGCTCCCCCTCCCCT
>QNBE01000136.1 GCA_003645615.1 Caldifarciminota bacterium | reverse complement strand
GGTTGCCGAGACCGAAGAGGTGATCGAGGAGATTTAACCGAGCTTATCCAGCTCTTTAAGCTGGAAGTAGACCTTGAAGGCATCGTTACACATTGTGATCGCTCTTATCACCGCCTTCAGCTCCTCAAAGAGTTCCTCCTTGGGAATTTTTGCGACCCTGGTGGAGAGTCGGATTGCCCGCTTCAGATCTGGAACAATGTGATGGTGGATGATCTCATTATCAGCCATAAGAATGAAGATGTCGGCTGGGTTGATGGGCGGCCTCCAGTTCTCACGATCCTGGATATGGCAGGCGATCTGGGTCAGATTGTTTACCACTGAAGGATAGAGATAACGGGCCTGGTTGGAGCGCTGTGGATCAGCGAGGAATTTGGTCCGATTACCAATAAGATATTTCAGCTTCCCAACATTATTATCGATGAGTTCGATTAACCGCTTGGGATCCATCAGAAGACCTCGGCACTGAACCGATAGATCTGAGTTCCCTCCTTCTGCCAGGCATCGGTGGGCAGGCCGGCCTTGAGACAGGTATGGGCAAGGAACTCATAGAGATCCCAATCATTCTCAATCGCCACCTGGGGAAGGAGGAGCCCCTGATTGGGTCCACGCCTGATAATGATGCCATCCCTCCCGATCTTGATCTCGCCGATATCCTTTACCGGGACCGGTTCGGTCAATACCGAGATCTCGATTTCTATCTCATCCAGTTCCTCGGGGGTCAAAGGGGGGAAGCGGGGATCCCTCATCGCTGCGCTCTGGGCCACTTCGATCACCGTCTGATAGAGCGGTTTTACCCCGAGGAGATAACCGATACACCCTCGTAGCTGGCCATCTTTCTTGATGGTGACAAAGGCACCGTTATTTCGCTTCAGCCGCTCACTGATCGGAGGCATAGTAAACTTCTCACCTCGGACGACTGCCCTTATTGCGCTCATCGCCAGTTGTCGGAGGACCTGCTTCTCCTTCTGACTCAGGCCGAGATTGATTCCCACCATCTGCTCCTTCCTCTTATATGCGACTGCGGCAAGGTAACCGACCACATGGCTCGAATCCCCGGTCACATCGCCCGAGTTGGCATAGAATAGGGGTTTGACTGTGTTGGCCCCGAGCATCCTGGCCAGATAGAGACCGGCAAGGATCGGTCCACCCCCGCAGGCCTCACATCGCCCCTCTCTCAGATCCTGATATAAACCTCCGATATCGAACCTTCCGATATGTTCAATTGTCTTCTGGTCGATCCTGACCGCCTCCCGATAGCGATGATAATGGGAGAGATCGCTGGAGGCGACAATGAGCAGATTACGATGCTTAACCACCTCATAGATCTTCTTGGCCAGACCCTTGAGATAGTCCAGATCATAGTCACCGATCACGATCTCAACAGCCCGAAATTTCCCCAGTCGATATTGGAGGAAAGGGAGCTCCACCTCGGTGGAGTGTTCACGGTCATGGGCCTGAGGATGGTGGGAGAGGCCGGCCTTGAGCAGGGCTCTTATCACCCCCCTATCATAGGGAACCAATCCCAGTGGGGTCTGGTGACCGCTTAAGGTGTCGATGGAGGCACCGTAGAAGTAGTGATGATGGGAGGGACCAAAGATGAGGACGAGATCGTAGCTTCGTGGCTCCAGCAGTTTGAAGCCGAAGGCAGCCACCTTTCCGGAATAGATGTAACCGGCATGGGGCTCGATAAGCAGGATCGGTCGACCAGAGATGTGTTTGGTTGGGATACCGGTGAAGAGTTCTTTGAGCATCTTTTCCAGAGTCGCCTTCTCTCCGGGATAGAAAGCGCCGGCAACATTCGGACCCCGATTCTCACCTCGACTACAGCCGAGTAAGAGGGAAAGGATAAGGATCCACCTCATCGCTAACAGATTCTGGGCAGCGGGTCGGCCGATAGCATGATGAGTGGCCTCAAGCTCCCGATCCTTGTCTTGAGATAGACACCATCGAGGTCCTCTTCTACCCGGCCGATACAGCAGCTCCCACCTCCATATCGGTTCTGCCTCATCACCCTTATAATATCCCCGGGATCACCCTTTGTAAAGGCGATTACCTTTCCCTCGTTGGCAACATAGAGGGGGTCGATACCGAGTAGTTCACAGGCGCCCCTGACCTCGGGTCGGATCGGTAATTCTTCCTCAACGATGATAATTCCATAGCCGGTCTCCTGATATACCTCATTGAGGATCGTAGCCACTCCGCCCCGAGTCGGGTCCCTCATAAACTTAACCCCTCCCACCTTAAGCATCTCCTGGACCAGTTGGGAGAGGGGGGCACAGTCGCTCTTAAGATCGGTGGCCAGACCAAAGCCCTCCCGGGCATTGATGATTGCAACTCCGTGATCGCCGATCGGACCATTGATCACGATCCGGTCACCGGGTTCGATCCGATCGGTTGAGAGGGATATCCCATCCGGTATGATCCCGACCCCAAAGGTGGTGATGTAGATCCCATCCCCCTTGCCCTTCTCCACCACCTTGGTATCACCACCAACAATCTTTATCCCGACCTCATCGGCAATCTTCTGGGCCGATTCCGAGATCTTGACGAGGTCATCGATGGGAAAACCTTCCTCGATGATATAGGTAATCATAAGATATCTTGGTATCGCCCCCTTCATCGCCAGGTCATTGATGGTCCCGGTTACTGCAAGCCTTCCAATATCTCCACCGGGGAAGAAGATCGGCTTGACGACAAAGGAATCAGCGGTAAGGGCGATCCGGTCCTCGATCTCATGGGCATCCTCAAGGCCGGGGAGGTCGAAGACCTTCTTGAACTCGTCCAAGAGCTGGTGCATCAATCTTCCCCCACTACCATGGCCCAAGGTGATCCGATCACTCATAGTGATAATATGCGGCGCAACTTCCCTCCGATGAGACCATACAGGGGCCGATCGGATGATCTGGAGTGCAGCTTCTTCCAAAGAGGGGACAGGATGGTGGTTTGATCAGCCCTCTCAGGACATCACCGCAGCGGCAGTTTGGATCGTCATCAATACTGGGCGGGAGGAGCTGATAACGCCTTGAGGCATCAAACTGGGCATACTCGTCCCTGAGGGTAAGACCGGATCTTTTGATCCAGCCCAGCCCGCGCCAGAGGGAGTCCTCAACCGTAAAGACCCGGTTCATCAACTCCTTGGCCCTCTCATTCCCCTCCGGACGGACACTCCGCCGATAACCGATTTTGATCCGGGGACGATTACTCATCTTTTGATCGATCAGATCTCTGATTGCCTCAAGGATATCGACCGGTTCAAAACCGGCAATTACCCCACCGATACGATAACGTTCCGGCAGAAACTGATAGGGTCGACTACCGATGATGGTGCTCACATGGCCGGGAAGGATGAAGCCCTCAATGCGACTTTTGCCGGAGGCGAGGAGGGCATCGATCGCCGGAGGGATGAGCTTGAAGGCGGAGAGGACCGAGAAATTCTTGATCCCTTCCTCCCGTGCGGTGATGATTGTCGCCGCCACACCTGGAGCGGTCGTCTCAAACCCAACCCCGATAAATACCGTCTCCTTCTCCCTCGCCATCTTGAGGGCATCGAAGGGTGAGTAGACAACGCGGACATCGAGACCTCTCCCTCTTGCCATCTCGAGCGTCCCCCCTCTCCCTGGGACCCTCAATAGATCACCGAAGGTGGCGACCCTCACCCCTTTTAAGGAGAGGACGGAATCGATAACTGATGTCGGGGTGACGCAGACCGGACAGCCGGGTCCGGAGAGGAGATCGATCTCTGGAGGGAGGAGTTTCCTCAAACCAAATCGCCCGATCGCCATCGTATGGGTGCCACAGACCTCCATCAGTTTGATCTCAACCCCATATCCCTTAATCCTATCCAGTATCCGCTGGGCGAGCCTGGGGTCTCGAAATCGATCAATTATTGTAGAGCTCATCAAATATCTTCAAGGTCTCCAGGGCATCATCCTCACTGATGATCTGGATGGCAAAGCCGGCATGGACCAAGAGCCAGTCTCCGATTCTGGCCTCAGGAGTAAGATTGAGATAGACTTCACGTCTTACCCCCATCACTTCAATAATCCCCTGGTTTCCTTCCCTCTCTATCAGCTTAGCTGGAACGGCGAGACACATTGGCGATCACCACCTGACCAGCGGAAATGCCCCCATCGTTGGGTGGCAGTTTGTGGTGGATCAGGACCTCAAAACCGGAACGGCTAAGCTCTTCCCCAATCCCTTCCAAGATGATGCGGTTCTGAAAGACTCCCCCGGAGAGGGCGATGGTCTTTATTCCGGTCTCATTAGCGGCGATGGTCACCGCATCCTTGGTGATGGCGACAATGGTATTATGAAACCGGCGGGCGATTACCGCGGGATCAACCCCAGCCTTGATATCGGTGACAATTGCCGCCAGTATCGGAATGGGATCGATTGCCATTTCGGTAATATTATAAGGGTAGATACGGTCGGTGACAACCGGGCCGGCCAGATACTCCAAGGCCATTGCGGCCTGGGCCTCAAAACTTATCTCGGTAAAAAGACCGATCAGGGCGGAGACACAGTCGAAGAGCCTTCCCATGGAGGAGGTGAGGTGGACATTAAAACCGGACCGGAGCTGTCTTCTAATTAATTCCGCTTCTTGAGGATCGTGATCAATAATAGATGGGTCGATCCCGGCAGCAATGAGATAGGCGAGGGCAATCCGGATCGGCCGCTTGATCGCCCGATCACCTCCGGGAAGTGGGAGGTAACGGAGGTGAAACCTGCGTTGGTAGTGGCCAATGTCACCGACCAGTATCTCACCCCCCCAGATCCTGCCATCCTCCCCATAGCCGGTTCCATCATAGGCAACCCCGATCACCGGACATACACGGCAGTTGTCAACCAGAACCGATGCGATATGGGCGTGGTGGTGTTGGATCCGGACGAGAGGCAGATCGAGGTTCTCGGCGAACCTGGTGGTGAGATAGTCGGGGTGGAGATCGCAGGCGATAAGTTCCGGTCTGATGCCAAACCATTCCCGATAACGTTTGAGGGCCTCTTTAAAAAAGTCCATCGTCTTTTTCGATTCCAGATCACCGAGGTGGGGGGAGAGGTAGAGGAGATCACCTTCGGCCAGGGCAAAGGTCCCTTTCAATTCACCACCACAGGCAAGGGTGGGGATCGTCTTAAGCGGGAGATCGATCGGATCCGGGACAAAGCCCCGGGCCCTGCGGAGGATGACCGGACCGAGTCGGGTTGGGTTGATGATCGAGTCGTCGATCCGATTCTCAATCGGACGGTTATTGGTGAGGTAGAAATCGCAGAGGGGTTTCAGTTCTGACTCATCGCGGGCGATCGGTTCATCGGCGAGATTGCCCGAGGTCATAATCAGATAGGGGAGGTCATCATCGAGGAGG
>QNBE01000135.1 GCA_003645615.1 Caldifarciminota bacterium | reverse complement strand
GGTAAGAATGGGGTATTCCGAGCGGAGGAGACGGAGGAATTCAATAAGGCTGAAGAAGATGACCACGGTGATGAATACCGCCAGAAAGACTCCCCCCAGGATGATAAACAGGATGGTGAGGGGGGCGAGGATGGCCGCAGTCCGGGAACGAATGGCGAGACTACTCCAGAACCCTTCCAAACCGACGCTCCCTTCGGGTGTAATCCTCAATCGCCTTGATCAGCTCCTCCTTACGGAAATCGGGCCAGAGGGTCTCGGTAAAATAGAGTTCGGCATAGGCGGACTGATAGATGAGGAAGTTGGAGATCCGGATCCGACCCCTGGCCCCGGTCCGGATCAAAAGGTCCGGATCGGGAAGCTTTGGATCGTAGAAGTACTTCCGCAGCGACTCCTCATCGATCCTATCAACCGAGACCCCTTCTTTTACAATCCTTCTTATCGCATCAACGATCTCGGCCCTTCCTCCATAGGAGATCGCCAGGATGAGCTTAAGGCCGGTATTCTGAGAGAGAGTGTGGATGGCCCAGTCGATCCTCTCCCGGATGTCATCGGGCAGGATATCGAGTCGACCGATGACATTGAGACGGACATTATTCCTGTTGAGCTCTGGGACCTCCCGAATAAGAAGATCCTTGAGCATATCCATCAGGAATCTAACCTCACCCTCGGGCCGCTGCCAGTTCTCGGTGGAGAAGGTATAGAGGGTAAGATATTCAACCCCCAGCTCCCCACACACCCTCACGATCTCACGAACCGATTCCACTCCAGCCTTATGGCCAACCATCCGGGGCAGTCCCCGCTTTCGGGCCCACCGTCCATTACCATCCATAATGATGGCGATATGTTTCGGGATCTTTAACTCAGCCATAACTTGGTAGTTGTCCAGAATCAGGAGGCGGTGATCTTCTCCTTAAGGATGGCCAGGGCCTCCTCGGCCCGATCCTTTTTGATCACCATGGTGAGCGTGTTGAGGGCGGTGGTGATCATCTCGATATTTATTCCGAGACTACCGAGGATGGCAAAGACCCTCCCCGCCATTCCAGGACGGTTGGCATCCTTGCCACGGATGGTAATCTCAACCACATCACGGTCAGCCCAGACATCCCGGGCATTGAAGCTGGCGATACGGGATTTTAAGAGATTTATCACCTCATCGATATCCTTATCCAGAACGGTAAAGGAGATGTCGGCCCGACCACCGGTGATACCGGTCTCGGAGATATTCTCCACCCCAAAACCAGATTCACCCAGGATGGTAAAGATCTGGGCCGCGATTCCAGGCCGATCCTTCACCCCTTTCAGCACCACTCGGCCAATCCTATCCCGGAGCCGGATCTTCATGGCAAAATCTTAACCCGAAACCACCCCATGTCAACCGCTTTGCTTGACCAGACCATGATCAACGATAAAATCGGTAGTGGTCCTCATCCTCCTCGGTCTTATCCGCTTCCAATACTTTCGCCCCCTCCGGCCGGTCCTTCTCCACTTCTCCCATCCCACCACTACTCACCTCCGGATCGACCCGATCCTGGAGGAGGATCTAATTGGTCCGGGGATTGAGGAGATAAGATTCGATTCTCTACCCACCGGTCTCTACCTTTCGACCACCGATTTTGATACCGTTATTATTGTTGTGAGTGAGCTGAGGATCTCAATGGTCACCGGTCCGGATTCGATCGGGCTCTTGGCAACCTTTTCCCATCATCCCCAACCGGGGGTCTTCATCCTGACTCCAGATGGTCCCACCCTTACGGGGGAGGATGGGATGGTCACCATCTCGAAGAGATCCGGCTACCTCTTCGCCTCATATGAGGGCCACTCTTACTTAGGAAGGATGGAGAGATGGGAGGAAAGGCCGACCGCCGAGATTGAGCTCATCCCCTTGGGAGAATGGAATAATCACTTCCACCTCCTCCTCCATCTTCCCACCACCTCTGGCCGGCTCATCGTCTTTGCTGGCGATCACCGCTACCACCGCCATCTCAAAGGGGACCGCTCTGGTCTGGTCATCGACTCCATCCCCCTCCCTTTCGACCGTCTGGTGGTAGTAGCTGATGATAAGCGGCTCGCCTTCCCCTTCCCCCGGCCACGGCCGAAGAAGAAGACCCCGATCTTACTCGCCCACTACGGCTACCACCCTGGAGATACCCTCAATGGGGTGGTAGATATCGGTGGGAGGTTGACCATCATCGATCCTCATGAGAGTCGGTTTGAAGTGGATGGGCCATTTTTCAGTCTCCCTTTGAGCACCCCGGGGCGATATCTGGTGACCGCTGCTTCTGAGACTACATCCTTCTGGGTTGGCCCTCGGGGTGAACTCTCCCCTTCACCCCTCCCGATCTCGATCCGTGTCGATTCCACCACCCAGACCCTATGGATCATCACCCCCCTCCCCCATCACTACCTCCCCTACTACCTTAATGGCCGGTTTGGAGCGGTCATGATCGATAAAGGCCGAGGTAGGATTTCTGGGTTGAGATTCGGTCGGAATGAGTTTGCCATCCTCAACCACCACCTCTTTTTCGTCATCCCCAGGCCGATCAGCATCCGGAGGGGTGACCACTCCCTCCAGATCGAATTTCCCGGTGCCATCGTCGCTCTGATTGAGAAGGGGGATCTCAGGTCGGTTGAGAAGGGGTATCTTCAAATGACCTTGGATTTGCCTCGGCACGGGTGTTCGGTCCGGATCTTCGGGGTCGACTCCACCGGGATCACCCATGAAACGATCGAGCACGATTGACCATCTCCTAAAAAGCTGGGTCTCGGGATTCCCCTTGGGGTTGATCGAGAAGGTAATAAAACGCTATGGGATCCTGGAACCCAAGGAGACCTTCGTTGCCGGTGTATCTGGTGGCATCGATAGTTTTGTCATGCTCCTCCTCCTCGAAGGCTATAATCAGAAGTTTGGGATGGGGTGGGAGATCATCCCCTGCTTTGTCAACCTCGGTTTTCCCAAAGCCAGACCGGAGCGGTTACTAACTGCCTTCCGACACTATGGCTTCCGCCTGAAGATCTTATCAGAAGGAATCTATCCCATCCTGAAGCGGACAAGAAAGAATCTCTGCTTCCTCTGCACCCGGGCCAGGAGGAAGGCACTGGTGAGTGAGGTGATGAGGAGGGGCGGCTTCAAGGTCGCTCTGGCCCATCATAAGGAGGATGTTGTCGAGGCATTACTGCTCAATCTCATCTACAATCGGGAGTTTGCGACGATGGTTCCCAACCAGGGTATCCTCCAGGGGCGCATCCGCATCATCCGTCCCCTCTATCTCTTCGATCGGGAGCTGATCGAGAGAATCGCCACCTTTCTCCACTACTCCGATCTGAGCCACCCCTGTCCTTTCCAGAGAGAGTCGAAACGGAGCAAGATCCGCAGCCTCCTCAACCTCCTCGCCGATAACCGGAATAAGCTCGACAACATCTTCTTCGGGATGAAGAATATCAGGTGGACCTACCTCCCTTGATTATTTCGGGGCGACATTGTAGAAGAGATTTGGGGTGAGGGACTTATCGAAGGGGGTGATGATGATGGTATTGTTCTGGGACTGGGCAAAATTATTGAGGGTTCTCAGATACTGCCACTGGAGATACCTCGCTCCCCGAACCCCGGTTAGGGATTGGGCGATGATGTTCTGGGCTTTGGCGATACCCTCGGCCTCTACCTTCTTCCTTTCCGCCTCCTTCCGCTCCTTCTGGAGCACAAACTCCATCTTCTGGGCCTCCTGTTCCGCCTCCAGCTTCGCCTCAATCGCAGCCTTCACTTTGGGCGGCAGCTTGACATTGCGCAGGAGAACTCGTTCCAGAGCAATCCCCCTCTCCTCAAGATCCTTCCTCAGCTGTCGGTCGATCTCATCGGCAACCTCCCGTCTCTTCTCAGAATAGATCTCGACCGCATTGTATCGCACCGTGGCATTCCGGATTGCCGTCCGTGAGGCCGGCCGCACGATCTTCTCGACATAGTCCTTACCAATCTTTTGATAGACCCAGGCCGCCTTCGCCTTCCTTAGATGGAACCAGATGCTCAGGTCCATATCGATCTCGAGCCCATCCTTGGTGAGGGCGGAGATGGCATCGGATCGGCCCCGAACCGCGCCCTCTTCTGGGGCGATCGACATCGTATAGACCTGGGTTCGGACCGACAACATCTCTAAGGTGACAAAAGGGTTGACCAATTGGAGACCCTCGGAGAGTGTTGCGTCCATCAGGACCTTTCCCCATAGGACCTGGACACCGACATGACCGGCCGGGACGACCCGGATCAAAGAGAGGATGATGATTACTGCGGCAACCCCGAAGCCGATAAATCTGGTTGCGGTCTTGATACCCCTCTTCTCCTGAACGATCCGGAAATGTTCGGTATCAACATCATAGGTTATTGAGCGCTGGATCAGGAAGGTGACAATGGCGATGACGATTCCGATGATAAACCACATACCTCCTCCTTTCCGACACCAGTTTATCGGCTTCCTCTCGATTGTAAAGGGTTGACGATTTCTTAAAACCGATTAACCTTTTCAAGATGGAGGTAAGGTGGGCATCTTCGATTTCCTGAAGAACTTTGGAAGCTACTTCACCAATGAGGTGGCGGTAGATCTGGGAACCAGCACGACCCTCATCTATCTCAGGGGTAAGGGGATCGTCTTGAGGGAACCCTCTGTCGTTGCGGTTGATCTCAACACCAAGCAGCCCTTGGCGGTGGGAGATGAGGCAAAACGGATGCTGGGAAAGACCCCCCATGAGATCAAGGCGGTCCGGCCGATGAAGGATGGGGTTATCGCCGACTTTGAGATGGTGGAGCTGATGCTCCGATCCTTCTTAGAGAAGGCCCAGGATCAGCGAAGGTTGGTCCGCCCCCGGATCATCATCTCGGTCCCTTCGGGCATCACCGAAGTAGAAAAGCGAGCAGTAAAGGACTCGGCTGAGGCAGCCGGGGCAAGGGATGTCTATCTCATCTCTGAACCATTAGCTGCGGCAATAGGGGTAGGCTTAGAGGTGAATCAGCCCTCCGGCAATATGGTGATCGATATCGGAGGAGGGACGACCGAGATTGCCGTTATCGCCCTTTTTGGAATTGTCTCCAATAATTCGATCCGGATCGGTGGCGACGAGATCGATGAGGCGATCATCCAGCATGTCAAGAAGAATTATAATGTCATCATTGGTGATCAGACCGCAGAACAGATCAAGATCCAGATCGGTTCCGCCTTTCCGATCTGTGATCAGGAGGAGATGGAAGTAAGGGGTAGGGATCTCGTATCTGGAATCCCTAAGACGATCAAGGTGACCGGTAAGGAGATCCGGGAGGCAATCCAGGAGCCGATCTCGATGATCGTGGAAGGGCTCAGGATCACCCTGGAGAAGACACCGCCCGAGCTTGCCTCCGATATTGT
>QNBE01000134.1 GCA_003645615.1 Caldifarciminota bacterium | reverse complement strand
TCCTTAAGATCGAGGGTGGAGATCAGGTGGTGGTGAGAAAGGTAGTGCTGGTGAGATGATCCCGATTATTATCCTGATTACAGTGGTAAGTTCTCCCACTGCAATCCTCTCCCCTCCCGAGCTTACCATCCCCATCTCAACCGGTACCCCAGGACCATCCGCTACAATAGTGGAGACCCTCTTCTACGACGATGGCACTGTCTACTCGGCCTGGTGCTGGTATTATGAGGGTAATGGATGGGGATACTATTTTACCACCAATGTTGGACGTTTTATTGAGGGAATGGGAATTTATATTTATGAGGGTTGGCCTGTGCCTGGCGGTGATCGGTGCATCATCCGATTCACCGACTGGGAGAATGAAATGCCTGGGAAAACTTACCTCGAGGAAGAGATTACGGTCACCCCGGGAGAGTGGAATTGGTACACCTTACCTACACCACTTTGGGATTATGATGGTAAATTCTGTGTCTTTTATATCCAAGTGGGAAATTATCCCAACTGCTGTGGTTTGGCCGAGGATTCCGCTCAAGAAAACCCAGCTCCAGATTGGTGGACTGATGGCTCTTCTTATGGCCGAGGATTCCCAAGAAACGACTTCCTGATCCGAGTCATCGTCTCTACCTGAATGCCCGGTAGTGACGAATGTCCGACCAGGTCTTGGTCGGTTCGCTACCCAAGAATTATCAGCGGTAAACTCAACCTCTATTTCACCTTTGATCATCCGGGCTCCATCCTGATCTCCCTTTATAACCAGCTCGGTCAGAAGGTCATGAACTGGCCTCTTGATCTTAAACCAGAGATCCCACTCGACCTCTCTCGCCTTCCCCAAGGTATCTACTTTCTTAAGATTGAAGGCAGCGATCAGGTGGTGGTGAGAAAGGTAGTGCTGGTGAGATGATCTTCCTCTCACTCATCTTGATCACTCAGGTCCCCACGGTGGTCGAGACCCTTTATTATGATGATGGTACTGTCCACTCCGCCTGGGCCTGGTATAATAAGGGATGTGGCTGGGGTTATTATTTTGATGCGGGAAATGAGTGCGATATAATAGGTGTTGGCTTCTATCCGTATCCGGTCTGGACCACTCTACCACCTTTTGGTGCCAGGGTAACTGATTGGGAGGTGGACCATCCGGGTTCAACCTACACCCAAGTTGAAATCCACTATTTACCTGGCTCGTGGATCTGGCATCTCTTTTCCCCTCCGATCCATGATCAAGATGGCCGATTCGGCGTCTTCTGGATTCAGCTACAGAACTATCCTCAGACCAGCGGAATCTGTGAGGACAGCGCTCAGGAAAACACTTTTCCCGACTGGTGGGTCAAAGAGGACACTATCTATGGCCACGGTTTTCCACGGAATGACTTCCTGATTCGGGCGGTTGTTGACCTCACCCCGGATATCAATGAAGATCCGGTGGAAACGATGCCAAATCGACCCTTCAGCACCATCACAAGCGGGGTGTTCCAGATTCAATTCGATCCGAGTGTGAAAAAGCCAAGGGCAGCTATCTACGATCTAACTGGCCGGCAGATAGCCAGATTTGAACCCGACCAAGATCACATCATCACCATCGACCTCTCTAACCGGCCCAAAGGTGTCTATCTGCTTAAAATCGAAGCCGGTGGGGCAAAAGTTGTCCAGAAGATCATCAACTATACCCCGCCATGATTCCTCTCATCCTCCTCATCTTCACCATTGACACCCTCTATTATGATTATGGCTCAGTATGTTCAGGCTGGTGCTGGTATAGAGAGGATCATGGCTGAGGCCACCTCTTCGATGCCAAAGGAGACTGTGAGATCCTTGGTACCTGGATGTACCTCTACTTAGGCTGGCCACCGGGTGGCACTCACTACCGCATCTGGATCCTCGACGGTGATTCCTCCGGGCCGGATACTCTATATTACGACACGATTCTCCCACCTGAGAGAGAACATTGGCTACCGACTCCGATCTATGATGACGATGGTCTCTTCTTCGTCTTCTGGATCCAGGTCGGCAACTATCCCAATTGTTTCGCCCTGGCCGAAGACCAGGCTCAGGAGGATACAATCCCAGACTGGTACTATGCCGGCCACTTCGGCCATGGTTTTCCCAGAAATGACTTCCTGATTCGGGTATATGTCAACCGCAATCCCAGAATCGGAGAAAGCACGGCTCCACAACCTTTTCTCAACCTTGCAACTCTGACCAACGGAAATCTGGACATCGAGAAGGGACTCAAGATCACAATCTACGATGCCACAGGTCGGAGGTTACGAACCCAGAACTTTACCTCTCTGCCGACCGGCATCTACTTCGTTAAGATCGAAAGAGAAGAACAATCATACCGCCGTAAAATAATCATCATCCATTGAACTGAACCGATTTTTTGTTATATTTTCTAAATGTGGTGGTTTGAAAAGCGGCCCGGCCTGACCGTCTTCCTGATCGGATTGGTTACCCGTATCCTATATCTCATAAATGCAGCCCTTAAGGATCCCCTCTTCTACCACCCGATCATGGACCCCTTATATCATCATCAGTGGGCCCAGGCGATTATCCGGGGAGGTTGGCTCAATGAACTCCCTTATTTCCGTGCTCCGCTCTATCCCCATCTCCTCGCTCTCATCTATCTCATCTTCGGGCCAAATCTTCTCATCCCCAGGATCGTTCAGGCGGTCCTCGGAGCTGGAAGTTGTTACCTTATCTTTCATATCGCCAAGAGACTATCGTCTGAACGCCATGGATTTTACACCGGCCTCATAACCGCCTTATACCCTCTCCTCATCTACTTCGACGGCGAGCTCCTCATCCCTTCGCTGCTGATCTTCCTCATCCTCCTCTCCATCCTCCTTCTTTTAAAGGAGCAGCTGTTTCTTGCCGGTCTTGTCGGAGGCCTGGCTGCGATCACCCGTCCCAATGTCCTTGCCTTCTTTGCAATTCTTTTCTGCTACTATCTCATCAAGCATAAGAAGGTCCTTCCGATCCTACTCGGTCTCATCATCCCGATTGTACCGGTGACAGTCCGGAACTATATCGTTTCAAGGGAGATAATCGTGATCGCCTGGCAGGGTGGGATAAACTTTTATATCGGCAACAATCCGAAATCGGATGGGATGACCGCAATCATTCCAGGGACGAGAAAGGATTGGTGGGGTGGCTATTATGATGCCCGAAGGATTGTTGCCGAATCACTTGGCCGGGAGCCTTCCTATCATGAGATCGATCGGTACTGGTTTCGGAAGGGACTAAACTTTATCATAAGTCATCCCTTTTCCGCCCTGGCGCTCTATCTGAAAAAACTCTACCTCCTGATTGGGGGAGTTGAGATCGCCAACAACCGCTCGATCTACTTCTTCAAGAACTTCACCTTCCTCAAATATCTAATCATTTTCACCCCCATCTTCCAGTTCCCTTTTGGCCTCCTCTTCCCTTTTGCTCTCGTTGGCCTCTTCTTCTGGATCAAACGGAAAAAAAATCCCCTCCCCTTAATCTTCGTCCTCTCCTACGGTTGTTCCTTCCTTCCTTTTTTCATTAATGGACGTTATCGGACCCCCCTCATTCCATTTTTGGCCTTCTTTGCAGTGATAGGTTATACTGCAATACGCAGGGATCGGAAGTTCCTCTTCGTCTTCCTCCCAGCCGCTATTTTGAGCAACGCCAATCTCTTCCAGCTGCCGCTAACCAATTATGCCCAAGACCACCTCACCTTGGCAGGTTACTATTTTGAGCAGGGAAAACTCAATCGTGCCTATGAGGAGGCAAACCTCTCGCTAAGATATGGCGATCTCTCTGAAACCCATGCCCTCCTGGGAAGAATCCACTCCCGGTTAGGAAATTTGAATCTGGCCATTAAGGAGTATCGGAGGGCGATCACCCTTAATCCATCTCTTCCCGAACCTTATCTCAACATCGGTAATCTCTTCGCCCGAAGCAATATCATCGATTCTGCCTTCAAATACATCCGTGCTGCGTGTAAGATCGATCCCTACAATGGACGTGCCCTCAATAGCCTTGGCAATCTCTGCTTCACTACCGGCAGATTGGAGCAGGCGGAAACCCTCTATCTACGTGCCTCTCGGCTCGAACCCGATTACCTCTCCCCTCTCTATCATCTCGCCCTCATCTACCTGAGGACTGGACGATATGATTCTGCCCTCACCATCTATAACCGACTCGTGCGGATCGATCCTGCCTCTAAGCTCACAGTGAGTCTGAGAAGGAGACTGGGATTATGAAATGGCTACCAATTGGTGCCTTCATCCTCGCAGCAGCAATTAGGATTATATACTTCGGCCATCCCGATGGTTTCTATTCCGATTCCGCAATCAGGTTTCGCTTTGCCAGGATGTATTCCCAAGGCGAAAAGATACCGGAGGTTGATAAGAAGCTCCTTTATCCCGAAGGCCTTAGGGTAACCGATCTAATCCATCTCACCATGGACTGGTTCGTAGGTATTACCCATCGGATCACAAGACCAATCTTTGGTATCGATCTCATTACCCATATTCGCTATCTTGTTTCAATCATATCCTCAATTTCAATCCTTGCCTTCTACTATCTAAGCCGATTATATCTACGTGATCGGAAGATTATCACTTTAATCGTTCTCCTATATGCTGTTGGGATCGCAGGATTCTGGCGTATTGCGGGAAACTATCTTAGGGAAGAATTTGCACTCCCATCCTACCTCTTTGCCATCTATCTCTTTCTGGCGAGCCGAAGATGGTACCACCCTCTCCTGTCCGGTCTATGCTTTGGCCTAACGCTCATCCTCTGGCATCTGAGTCGTTTCTCATACCTCGTCTTTCTCGGCTACATCATCTTTGCCTACCTGATTGAGAAAAACCATCGCGATCGTCTGATAATAAATTTCACCCTAATGATCATCCCCATCTCCCTCGCTGCCCTTCTCTCTCCTACTCTTCGGGCCAAGCTTTTTATCATCTCCCTACCCCTTACCCTCTCCTACCTTTTGATCATAAGCCACCATGTCTCACGCTGGCTGAAACTTAACCCTCTCTACACCCTCCCCTTCCTCATTCTTGCCCCATTGCCGATTTTGGCCGCAGGGCAGATGGGTGAGTATAGCCATGTCTTCCAACTATTATTGTCAAAGATCCGATTCTTGGGAGCCAAACCAGATGATCCCAATCTTGTGCCCTACCAGGCCAGGCTCATCTGGTTTGGCCCCTTCTCATCTCCTGGCATTTTCTCCATCCTTATCGCCTTTGGTCTTACCCCACTTCTGGGGTTAATTGGCGCCTGCCTGGAGGTAAGGAAGAGCGGTCTCCGGTCTCTACCAATCCTATTCTTCTTTTTCGCTTTTCTCCTGGGATATCTCTTGATTATCAGGCTTGAGATCTTTCTTTACCCTTTCCTGCTTCTCATGATCGGAATTTTATTAACCAATACCAAAAAAAGTTTTCTGCAATATCTATTTCTTGTTATCATCATTCCAGAAT
>QNBE01000133.1 GCA_003645615.1 Caldifarciminota bacterium | reverse complement strand
GTAATAAAGCCGCGACTAAAGGCAACCGGGAGGCCGAGGAGATGGAGGTTGATCACGGTGGTGATCTGTTCCTGGGCTGCAGCCTGGATCCCCTTCCGATAGAGAAGGTTGTTAAACTGACGAAAGATGGTATCGGTGTAACCACTGAATATCGATGTGATCACTGCAAAGAAGAAGGGGACAATGAGAGGGAACTGGGGATAGAGGATATGGATGGCAAGCCCAGTAATACCACCAAGCTCACCATCAGGAGGAATATAGCGGCCGACCGGCAGCAATGCCAGATAGATGAGTTGGAGGTAGGCACCAAGGATAATGCATTCCGAAAGCCGACCAAACGCCAGGCCGAAGATAAGACCGGCTCCAATCGGCTGAGAAAGGCCAAAAATACCGATGGCATACTTATCGAGGATGAGGAGACCAGAAAGGAGGGCCAATTTGATCATTGTCGACTCCTGATTACCGCCAGGACATCAACGGGAGGAGAGTTGGGCAGGGCTCTGGCCTCGACCTTGATCCCATTCCTTCCGATCTGCACCAAGAGTTTCATCTCATCGGCATCGAGATAGATATAGGGGGTAATTTCCATCCGGCCCTCCCGATAGCCGATACAACCAAGGTTGAGGTCTTCAACCCCGAGTCCGTTATCGATCAGATATTTGGCGTCTGCAACTGACTCAACCACTACCATCAATTTCTCCGGGTGGCCCTTACCCAGACTCCTGATCGTCTCGTCCAAGGTGAGGATGGCCAGACTAATATCATCGGGGACGGCAAGGGTGTAGGCCTTGCGCAACCATTCATCGGGGGCGATCGCATCTGAAGAGAGGATGAGTCTCTCAATCCCAAGTGGCCGGACCCATCCGGCAATGACCTGTCCATGAATAAGCCGGTCATCCACCCGTAGGATAAACATAAAGATCTGAGTTATAATAATTATTATGTAGTCAGCGTCAAGGACGCCTACCTCAATTTCTTCTTATGACGATCACGCTTGCGCCGCTTTTTTAACTTATGGCGCTTAATCTTCTTACGCTTACGCTTACGACCACAGGGCATACTCCCTCCTTTCAGTGGACATTCTTGATGATCTCTTCCTTAAACTGCTTGGAAGGACGAAAGTAGGGGACATAGCGGGCGGGAATCTTTCTCACCCCTTCGACGCGGGGTAATCGGGAATTTTTCTCCTTTCGATAGTGATTGACAAAGGTTCCAAACCCCTTGATATAGACCCTCTCGTTCCGGAGTAGGCATGATTTTATTGTCTGGATAAAACGATCGATAATCAGGTCGACCTCCTTTTTGGTAAAGGCGGGAGAAAGCTCCTCGGTAATCTTTTCCACAATCTCATTACGGACCATACATCCCCCTATTTACATCCCTTACAACTATTCGCTGAACAGCTGATGCAGGATGGGGTGGATTTATCGCCCTTCAGACCAAAGGTGGAGAAAAGTTTTTCCACCTTGTCCGATCCACATTCTGGACACCGGATTGGCTCCGATGGCGATAGAACCAAACACTCAAATCGCTTGGTGCAACGAGAACAGCGAAACTCATAGATCGGCATAGTTAATTTTAATCAATCCGCCTCATCCGTCAACGGTTGCCCACCTATCTCATCTCTTATTTCCGCAACTATCTCTTCGAGGTCCTTTCTCTTCCCCTCCTCAGTGATTGCCTTAAAACGCCTCTTGGAAAGTTTCGGTCTGATCGAGCCAATTAACTTCTTTGCTATCTCCCTATCTTCTTGAGTATAGGCACCGATATCCTTTCCGGTCTCCAGAGCTTTGAATGGAAATTTATCCCAGGCCTTCCGGTGCCCTCGCTAAACCCCTAAGGTCATTGATCCCCTGCGAAATCTCGACACTTTCCCGATGATAGTTCTCAGCTAAAATCCTCCGCCTCTTGGTAGTTACCCTGGGAGTGGGCAATCACCCCTAAACTGATTTCTTGATATGCTCCTTACTCTGACGCAATTTCTCTCAAGTCAATTTCTCATTATTACTCAACACTAAGTCTGGGTTCACTCGACGGCCAACCTCAATAAACAGCTGAACCGCACTATAATCCTCAACATTGCTGTCCAGTATGAGCAAGATCTCCTTCTGAAAGCTCAATAACATCGGCGTCCACCTGCTGGGCAGGCCCTGACTTTCCGAGTCGATAAAAGGGTTCACCTGGATCGGAAGATTATGAGGGTGAGCAGAGAGGGTCCGGAGAGGTGGAAAGTCCTCAAATCCTATATCCGAGTGGCGGATTTCAAGAATTCGTTGCGGCTCGCCAAGATCTTTAAGCCGATGAGTGCCATGGTCTTTTATCTCCGCTTAAATTCTTTCTGAATCTCAATAGCACAATGGAGAGGATTTTCCCCTTCAAATACGGCGAAGATACCATCACCAGTATGTTTGATGATCTTTCGCCGCTCTCATTATTTCCTCTCTATTATCTTACCGTGAAGAATAAGCGCTTCTCTCATCTCTGATGGATATTTTTCTTGGTTGACCTTCGATATCAGTAAAAAGGAATAATATTAAGCCATCGGGAATCAAGTCAACCATTTTAAACCGGTCATCCTTGACAGACCCTCTTGGGACGGATATCATGGGGCGATGAAGAAGATCATACTGGCAGTCCTCATCATCGCCTGCGCCCGTAAAGAAGAGACCGTCTTGAAGATCGGGGAGAATCGCTACACCACCCTCGATCTTAAACTTGCCGATTCGGTCTGGTCGGAATTTCTCCTCAACCGACTGCTGGCCAATCTCGGGATGAGAAAAGATGTCCATCTCCTTCCCCCTCTGGTGGAAGAGATCCCCAAACAGGAAAGATCCCTTATTATCAAGAAATATTATGAGAAGATGGTAAAAGAGAAGACCCCACTCACTGATGCTGACTTTCGGAAGGCGCTGGATGAGATCAGCCTCCGGGTCCATCTCGTCCAGCTCAATTTTGAGACCAGAAAGCAGGCAGATTATGCTTATATGATGATCAAAAAAGGGGTTCCATTCGATACCGTCGTCTTGCTCTTCCGAAATCCAAAATTCTTCTCAGGAGATATCGGCTATGTCCCTTACCACTTCTTAAGTGATGAGACCCGGGCAATGATCAAACGGATGAAGGTGGGAGAGATCTCACCTCCTTATCGGGAAAGCTACCACTGGAAGATTATCCAACTTGTTGATAAGAGGAAGGAGGAGTTAAAGAATATCGAACGGATTAAGGATGTCATTCGTACCGGTCTTAAGGAGAGAAAAGAACGGCTCTATCTGAAACGGATGGTAGAGGAGCTGAAGAAGAAGCATCATGTCGTCTACAATGAGAGCATCCTTCCCTATCTCTTCAAGCCTTATGACTCCATCCCCCCCATCATCCTCAACACCTGGTTGGTCCGTATGGATGACCGGGAGCTGAAACTTGGCTCTATCCATCGTGATCTCTACCAGCTCCGCAGCCGGATGGGCTATCATCCCGAGGATGTTCTTAATTATGAGATACAGAATGAGCTCCTCTATCAGGAGGCACTCCGAGCCGGTTTTAAAGAGAAATTCTGGCGAGAACTGAGACTGGCCCGGGAGGATCTTATCGCCAAGCACATGTATAAACTATTGATTACCGATAGCATTAATATCTCTGCTGCCGAGATCGACTCGATTATCTCTAAGGAGGGAATTAAGAATCGAATCCAGGCTGAGAGATTGCTGCGAGAGAGTAAAGAGAAAGCGAGGAGGAAAAAAATCATGATTCGGCTAAAGACCGAGCTGGCGGCATCGCTTAATGTCGCCGTCCTAAACCGGCTCGGGATGAAGGAGGAATAATGAAGAAATTAGTCCTGATTTTTTTGATCAGCTTCGGCTGCACCCAGAAGAAGGATGAGCAGAAGGTTGTCGCCCGAGTTGACCAGATCGATCTGACTATCGATGAGCTAAAGATTCTTTATCCGGAAAATCTAATCTACCAGTTGAATCGTGAACAACTGACCGAGCTTCTAAATGATTGGGCCAATACCCAAGTCTTCTATCTCGAAGCGAAGAAGGACCGGATCGATAAGGAGGATTCGATCCGGATCCATCTTGATCAGCTTGTGAGATCTACCCTGGCCCAGACATATGTCATGAGAGAGGTCCAGAAAGTAACGGTGACACAGATGGAGGCCCTCGATTACTTCGAAAAGTATCGGGATGATTTTCTCTATGCGGTAAAATGCCTTCAGATCATAACACCTTCCGAGCTTGAGGCAAAACAGCTACTTTCCGAAATCAAGAGTGGAGCCGACTTTAAGAAACTGGTGGAGACGAGATCCTCCCGCCCGATCGAACCGAGGTTCTACAAGAAGACCGAGCTCCCTCCGAAGTTTGGGGAAGCGATCTTCCGGCTTAAGCCCGGTGAGATAACCGGAATCATTCGTGATGAGATTACCAAAAGTTATCTAATCGGAAAGCTCTTAGAAAAGAGACGGATCAAGAATAAGATCACCTTCTCAGAAGTCTCGGATTACATCTATACCATGCTCCGCTTCAACAAACAGTCCCGACTCTACGATTCTCTCATGACCGAGGCCAGGAAAAGGCATAAGATCGAGCTCTACCCAGAAAGGATAAGATGATCCTCCTTCTGATTATCGGTGTCGGCCTCTTCGATCGGATCGAGGCGGTAGCTGGTGACGACATCCTGCTCAAGAGCGAACTCGATGAACTATCCCTCTTCTACGGTGGCGCCGATACCACAAGGAGGATCATCCGTGATGAGCTGGTAAACCGGGCCCTGGTCGTCAAACTGGCGGAGAGGGAGACAATTGAGGTGAGGGACGAGGAGGTCGAAGGGTTACTATCCTTGAGATTTGAGCAGCTAAAAGATCAGCTCGGTGGTGATGAGATCTTGGAGGAAGAATGCCGGAAAAGAGGGATCACGGTGATGGAACTGAGAGATCGCTATTTCCGAGAGATCAGGTCCCAACTCCTCCTCCGAAAGTTCTTGGAGAAGAAATCCCACCCCTATCTTCTGGTCACCCCGACCGAAGTGAGGGAATTCTATGATCGCCATAAAGATTCGATTGCGATCCGCCCGGGCACTGTTGTGCTAAAGCACATCCTCCTACTGATCCAACCTTCACCAGAGGCAATTGGGGCAGCGGCAAAGAAGATCGCTGAGGTATACGATCTACTCCAGCGGGGTGGTGATTTCGCCGTTTTGGCACAGGAATTCTCTGATGATCCCTATTCCCGTCGCCGTGGCGGACTTCTGGGCAGGATTCGGCGGGGGGATCTGGTTGAGGAGTTTGAGCAGGTCGTATTCTCACTAAAACCCGGTGAGATATCCCAACCCTTCCAGACTCGATTTGGTTTCCATATCGCCGAGGTCCTCTCCAAGGATGGGGAGAGTGTTCTGGTGCGACAGATCCTGGTCGCCGTAAAGACGACCCCAGAGGACACCATCCGGACCAAACAGCTTGCCATGAGATTGAT
>QNBE01000132.1 GCA_003645615.1 Caldifarciminota bacterium | reverse complement strand
CTTCTGATCGCCCCGATCCCCGTGGCGTTGGGGGGGACCGGACCTTCTTTTCCAAGGAATCTAATCCCCAGTTCACTCAGAGCACCGATGCCAAAATCGACGGTGGCTGATCCTCCGAATCCGATCACGATCTCTTCCGGTCTTTCCCCAAGAAGCCTCCGGATCAAAATCCCGAGGCCCTTGGAAGTCGTCTTCTTTGGATCACGCCGCTCCGGTGGCACCAATCTCAAACCGAGGACCGAGGCCGATTCGATGTAGATCCTTCTCCCATCTCTTTTGACCAAAACCTCAATCTCCTCCCCCAAGGGGCCGATGGTTGGGACCTCGATCTCCTCCCCGGGCAAGCAATCGAGAAAACCATCCCCACCATCGGAGAGAGGAACGGGGATGATCTCATCATCAGCAACCGACTCAACCACCCGGATGAAATCCATGGCACTCAGGCTTTCCTTAAATGAGTTGGGAGCGACGACGATCCGCACCGGTAAGTTGGAATTCTTTAAGCAGGGCAGAAACCGCCCCCTTCACCTTCCTTCTCTTAATAATGCAGGTGATCGAAAGTTCCGAGGTGGTTACTCCATAGATGTGGATACGATTCCGCTCCAGTGTGCTGAAGAGACGGTTGAGGATCGATACATCGGTTCCCGCTCCATAACCGACCAGTGTCACCGAACCGAGATCACGGGTCAGGATTGTCTGCTTCGGGGAGAGATTGATGGCCTTGATAAGAGCGAGAGCACGATCTCCATCCTCGGGTCTGAGGATGAAGGAGAGATCAAACTCCCGCTCACCAACACCGTGGAAGAATGATCTGACCCCGATACCCTCGCGGGCCAATTGGGTAATGACCTGAGTTATGGTCCCCCGCTGTCTCGGCACACCGATAAGGGTAATGATGTTCACACGTGGCTGATGGGTGATCGCCTTCACACCCGGTTTTTCCATTTTGCCCTCCCGGATCCAGGTTCCCAGTCCTCGCTGGCGACCGGTCCAGACTTCCACTCCGTTCCGGGCCGCAATTGCGCAGGCCCGGGGGTGGAGGATGATCGCTCCCCGGCTGGAGAGTTCAAACATCTCCTCATAGCTGATCTCACGGATCGGCCTCGCCTCGGGGAAGGATCTTGGATCTTCAGTAAAAAGACCATCGACATCGGTATAGAGGTAGCACTGACGACAGTTGAAGGCTGCCGCCAAGGCGAGAGCGGTCACATCGGAGCCCCCCCTTCCCAAGGTAGTGACCTCTCGATCCCGACTCACCCCCTGGAAGCCGGCCACGATCGGCACAATATCGTGCTCGAGATCGGACCGGATCCGATCTCCCTTCACTTCGACGATCCTGGCCTGACTGTGGCGGGAATCGGTGATGATCCCGACCTGAGAACCGGTATAGCTCCGGGCCTTGATCCCCTCCCGGGCAAGGGCGATCGAGAATAAGGACATCGAGATCCGCTCTCCGCTTGAGAGGAGGAGATCGAGCTCTCGTGCCGGTAGTATTGCTGGACCCAGATCCTCGGCCATCTTAAGTAACCGATCGGTGGTCTTCCCCATCGCCGAAACCACGACGATAACCGAGTTTCCGATCCTCCGGTGGCTCTTGACGATCTCTACCGCCCTCTGGAAACCGGTCCGATTGGAAAGTGCCCCTCCACCAAACTTTACGACTACGATCCCCATCTGAGGAGGTCGGAAAAGGAATAGAGGCCCGGTTTCTTATCGACGATGAACCGGACCGCCTTCAGGGCCCCAATTGCGAAGACCTTCCTGGAGAGAGCACGATGGGTTATGGTAATCTCCTCACCCGGTCCGAATAGGGAGATGGTATGGACGCCATAGACATCGCCGCCCCGGAGAGAAAAGAGGCCGATCTCCTCCCTGCTCCTCGGTCCCGCCCCCCTATGATGGACGGGTTTCGCTTCTGGCCTCACCCCCTTTATCGCCTCGAAGATCCGTTTTGCCGTTCCGGATGGTGCATCACGTTTCTGGTTATGATGGGTCTCGGTGATCTCGATGTCGAAATCATCGAGCTTCTGGATTAGATTGGGTAGCCACTCAATAAGCAGGTTGATCCCATAGGCCATATTGGGACTCGAGAAGATGGGAATCTCTTCTGCTGCGGATCTGATCTTTACCTTTCCTTCCTCATCGAATCCGGTTGTCCCGATCACAATCGGGATCTTGGCCGGGGTAAGGAGATCGAGCGCCTTCAGTGTCGCCTCCGGAATCGAGAAATCGACCGCACAGTCAAATTTCCCCAGATAGCCCTCCAGCCAGGGATGATCATCCTTCTCAACTCCACCAACGATCTCAATATCATCGAATAACTCATGGGCCCGGGTGATCTCCCGACCCATCCTCCCCTGATACCCGATAATGACGACCCGAATCATAATCGACCCAGCCGCTTCAGTTCCTCTTCCAGAAGTCTGGTATTCGCCTCCGACATCTCAACGAGGGGGAGTCTCGGTTTACCCGCTGCCATCCCTATCAACTCCATTGCCTTCTTGATCGGAATCGGATTGGTCTCAATGAAGAGGAGCTTGGTAAGAGGAAAGAGACGGAGGTGAATCTCCCGCGCCGTCTCAATCTCACCTTTGAAGAAACAATCGATCATCTGGACCAGTTCGGCCGGAAAGATATTGGCCACCACCGAGATCACCCCCTTTGCCCCAACGGCAAGCATGGGGAGGGTGAGGGAATCATCACCGGAGAGGATGTCGATCCGATCCCCCACCAGGGTTATGAGTCGGGAGACCGCATCGAGGTTTCCACCCGCCTCCTTCACCGCCACCAGGGCCTCACTCTTAGCCGCAATCCGCTGGATCGTCTCGGGAAGAAGATTACAGCCGGTCCGGCCCGGAACATTGTAGGCGACAATCGGAACCCCCACCTTGCCCAGTTCCAGGTAGTGCTGGATCAGACCCTCCTGGGTTGGTTTATTATAATAGGGGGTAACGATCAGGGCGGCATCGATCCCGAGATCGGCGAGTTTTTCCAGGTTCCTGATCGTCTTCTCGGTTGAGTTGGTTCCAGCTCCGGCAATCACCTGAGCCTTACCCTTCACCTCCTCGACCGTAATCTTTATTACCCGGAGCCACTCATCGGTTGAGAGGGTCGGTGTCTCACCGGTTGTTCCACAGGGGACGATCCCGGCCACCCCGGATTGAATCAGGAACTTGAGGTTTTTCCTCAACCCCTCCTCATCGATCCGACCGTTCTTAAATGGGGTAATGATGGCCACATAGATACCCTTAAACATCTCGCCTCCTTGAATACAACCTCGACCGTTGTCTCGGGGTAACCTCAACTTTATAACCTTGATCCTCAAGCCATCTGGCAGCCTGCTGCCACAGATCCTCCTGATCCAGAACCTCTCTCACCGCCCTCTTGAGTGATCTTTCAACAATCTGGCGGCGGAAGACCGAATACTTCTCCCCGAAGGCCTGCTCCAGTCTATTATCATCAAGATACTGGATGATGGTATGGGCCAGATTTACCTTCCTTTTCTGATCTTCTCTAATCTTTTCGCTGATCTGACCGTATTCGTCAACCACGGTTCCAATCTCCGGTTTCTCTTCTCTAAAGTAAGGGCAGAGGTGTCCAAACTCGCAGGGGCAGCTCTCCCTGAGCCTCGGATTGAACTCCTCACGCTCGATTCGGGCCGCAAGCTCCTCAATCCGATCAACAACCTCATCCAGGAAGGCCTGATCATGGGCAGGGATTGAGATCTTGAGGAGAGAACGAAGATGATAGATTGTCAGCCGATCGGCCTTGAGGTTGAGATTTCGCTCGGCTCCAAGCTGATAGATGGCCAGTTGTCGGTTGGTCTTCAGATCCTCTGCCGCCGGTGGTTCGGGCGATGTCTTATAATCGATGATCTCCACCCCACCATTGAGTCGATCGATGCGATCGATGTAACCGGAGAGCTGGCAGTTCTTAAGTCGGATCCGAAACCGATACTCGACCGCCACCGGCTTTCTCTTCTCGGCCTTTTCCTTCTGATAAAACTGGCCCAGGATATAGAGGCCGATCCGGAAATAGCGTCTCCTCTCCTCATCGTCGCTATAACCCTGATCAATCCAGTTTCTCCGATAGTAACTCAGAAGCTCATCGAGGCTTGGTGGCCCAAAAAGGACATCGGTATAGAAGTCACGGAGGGTTCGGTGAATCGTATTACCGAAGCTGAAGTAGGATCTCGGCATTCTTTTTCGTTTATCGATGTAGATAAGTCGATAAAGGAGTGGACACTCCTCATAGAGCTCAAGGGCGGAGTAGGAGAGGGTCATGAACTACTTGGGGATCTTAAAGTTACCGAAGTCTTCTGGATTAAGATCCTTCAGATACTCCTTCAGCTTACCCAGTTTCTCCTCATCCCCAATCAACATCCCGTTCTTCTCAATGATCTTGTCATCAACAAAGATCTGGGCGTTGGATCTCAGGGCCACTGCGATCGAGTCCGAAGGCCGGGCGTCGATCGAGATGATATTGCCATTCTTCTGGATGAAGACCCGGGCGTAGTATGTATCATCCTTGAGATCGCAAACGACAACGCGAATGATCTTTACACCGAGTGCTTCAACAATTAGTTTGATCAGATCATGGGTGAGCGGTCGGGGATAGTTGATCTTCTCAAGGGCGATCATTATCGCCATCGCCTCATTCTCGCCGATCCAGATCGGCAGTACCCGATCGCCACCAACCTCCTTCAGGAGAACGATATAAGACCTCCGATCCAGATCCGGGGACTGGATCACCCCGGTCACTTTTACCTCAATCATTTCTTCGCCACCCTTTCCCGGACCACCCACAATTTGATCTCGACGGTAAGGTCGGGATGGAGCTGGATCGGGATCGTATAGACCCCCGGTGTCCGGATCGGCTCGGTCAGTTTTATCTGGCGGTGGTCAACCTCCACCTTCCGTCTCAGCTTTAAAAGTTCGCTTATGTCACCGGTGGTAATCGATCCAAAGACCTTGTCCCCCTCTCCGACCTTGAGTGAGGTCTTGATCGAAGCTCCGGTCAGTTTTTCTGCAATCTGCTGGGCCTGGGCCAAGGCCTTGGCCCGTTTCCGCTCGATGAGCCTCTTCCTATGCTCCAGCCCGGCGAGATTAGCCGGCGTGGCCCGGATCGCCATCCGCTTTGGGATAAGATAGTTCCGGGCATAACCATCTTTAACTTCAATAACATCGAACTCCCTACCCAGCCCGGAAATCTCCTTAAGCAGAATTACCTTCATTTCTGGACAAAAGGAAGGAGGGCCATCTGTCTTGCCCTCTTTATCGCCCGGGTCAGTTTACGCTGATGCTTGGCACAGAGACCGGTGACCCGGGCCGGGAGAATCTTCCCCCGCTCGGTCATGAATGCCTTGAGCAGGTTGACATCCTTATAATCGATCTCAGGGGCACCATCTTTACAGAATCGGCACCCTTTTCGACGCGATCTGAAATCCATGAGTGATTATATGAACTGGTGGTCAGGTGTCAACACCTCGGTGCAGTTAAATCTCATCTCAACACCACCAGCTTCTCGGTCTTTATCTCTGATGGATCTTGAGGAAGTAGATGCCGGGGGGGAGGGTGAGCTGGGGATGGGGAGAGTCGGTGGATCAATCGGCCCGAAAGAAGGG
>QNBE01000131.1 GCA_003645615.1 Caldifarciminota bacterium | reverse complement strand
TCCATGTCGATCACCACGACTCGGTCCACATCGTCTGGATCAAACGGCCGATCGATAGTGGTGCAGTCTACTACTCACACCGCTATCTTGACGGCTCGGCCCCGACTGAACTCCGAAAGAAACTATTCAACCTTGATTTTGGCAGCCTCTATCCGAGCGATTCAGTCATCCCCTATCCGGTTGTGATCGGTGAGGATTCTGATCTCTCGGTCTTCTGTGCCGCGACCGACAACAGGGGCTGGACCCGAATCTTCTATCGGAATAGCTTCAAGGGGATCTGGGGTGATTCAACCGTTATCTATGAAGAGGAGGATCCCAATCTTGCCTATGATCTGGATGTGGTCCATTCTGGAGGAGAATTCCGGGTGCTCCTGGTCTGCCATGATCCCAATGAATGGACGGGGGAATACTCCACTGTAAACATCTTCGGCCGGAAGGTTGGTAACCAGTGGCAGTTTGAGCATCTCGACTCGATTGAATCATATCCAGAACCCTACTATGGTGGCGCATCATTTGCCGGTTTCAACTATCTGGTCGAGCCTCTATTTATCAACAATGAGTGGAACATCTACTATCGGGAGTGGACCGGTGATGACTGGTCAGCTCCGATCTTAGTGCGGGATACTGATTCGACCTCAAGACATCCGAAAGGGACATTTGACGGTGAGAACATCGTGGTGGTCTGGACCGATGGCGATGATGAGGTCTTCCAGATCAAGAGCGAGCGGATCCGGGTGGCGCCCGAGGTAAAGGTCCTGACCGATCTTATCGGGAGGTCGCTCTATGCGGGTGAGGAGATAGAGATCGAATGGCAGGCCGATGATGATGTCGGAATCAAAAGAGTGGATTCGGTTCTGGTCTTTTCTGGTGATCGTAAGATTGTCATCGGCGCTGATCTCCCTTACGATCAGACTGAAATCACCTGGTCTATTCCGTTTGAGGAACTGGATAGTTGCTATCTCTCAGTCCAGGTCTCAGATTCCGCCGGTAATATTGATGTGGATACCACCGGCCCATTTGCGATCGGGATTTTTGAGACCTGTGGTTTTGAGGCGGAAGATCCTCCGGTCTATGACAACCATCTGATCAGTCAGCATGGTGTTACTAATGGTTCCGCCTACCGGGTGATGGGTCAGCAGAATGGGGTCGGTCCCCATTCAGGCAGTTATATGTATCGGATCTCGGGTGAGGATGTCTCATCAACTGAGAATAGCTATATCTGGTTCAAACTGACCGATGCCGATATTATTGTCCATGATAGCCTTTATCTATCGTTCTGGCTTTATGTAGAAAAATCACCCAATGATCTCGGCCACATCCTGATCGACGGCAGGCTGAAGTCGGGTAAAGCTTTGCGGGACTGGACCATCTATGGTCCGATTATCGATCAGACCGGCCAACGGATCCATCCGGCCGAGCATACAACCCCAAAAGGTGGCTGGTATCAGTATGTCTTTACCTTGAATCCGGCCCGTGATGATACGATCGACTATCTGATGATCGGCTACGACGATGGTAGTAATAACGAGACCGGAGAGTTTCTGGCCTATATCGACGATATCGAGTTTACGGACAGGTTCCCGATCAAAGACATCTGGCATGTCGAGAAGCATCCATCCGATACCAACTGTATCATCGACTTTGAACTGGCTGGTGATGGGGCCCAGATCATCATCGATAATAAGGGCAAGCACTCGCCATCAGATACCCTCTGGTCGACCGGCTGGCTGAGAAAAGACCTTCTCAAGCCCATCTGGATCACCAATGAGATGATGGTCTATTTCCACCAGTTCGATCTGGCCCACTCATTGATCCTCGGTCTTCTTATAAAAGATGATGAGAATAACAAAAACTGGCTCTATTATGCCCGCAATGCGGACAATCACTGGTATAAAGAAGGCTGGGTCGATCTCGGCCTTTCGGGTAGAAATTATCACCAATGGGAGGGGCTGGTCCGAAACATCCGGGACGACTATTACGATGAGTATGGAAAGACCGCAATCCAGGTCCTCTCCTATCGGATCGGACATTTCTCAAAGGGCGACTGGCAGGGTGATCATGGTGGCACGATTGATCAGTTACGGATATCGTCCGGTGAGGTTGAATTTACCGGCTCCGGGTTTGGTGATGATGATCCCCTGCCTTATGAAGAGTGTATTGAGATGGCCCAGGGTTGCCGGCTCGATACCGCAAGGAGATACTATTATCCACCCAATGGCGAGGGGTGGGTCTATCGGGTCACCGGTGAGGATACCTCCTCAACCCGAAACTCCTATCTCTGGCTCCGGCTCTATGATCAGAATGTTTCGATCAGCCGATTCTTATCCTTCAAGATCAGGGTCGACCAGGCCCCCACCGAATCGGCCCATATCTTCATAGATGGTCGGACGAAATCCGGTATCCATCTCAGGGATTTCTTCTCCGACTCGATCGGCTATGTAATCGAACAGAACGGAGACAGGATCCATGCCGGGATCCATAAGGTCCCGGTCGGAGGGTGGGTTGAATACATCGTCAATCTCCTTCCGACCGTCGGTGATCCGGTCGACTATCTGGTGGTCGGCTATGATGATGGAGATCCGGCTGAGACCGGAAGGTTCTCGTTCGATATCGATGATCTCAAGGTCTGGGATGAGTATCCCCATGAAAATGAGTGGTATTGTGAACGGTTAGGCAATGATCAAAACTTGATCTTAAGATTTACCGCTGACGAAACGGTTGACCTCTATATCGATCCCAATGGTGATACGGTCGAGTTCTGGGTCAACTATCCCAGACTGGGCAACAATGTGGAGGATCTACCGGTCAGTGATAAAACGATCCTCAAGTGGGATCAGTATGATCTCGACCATTCGCTCATTCTCTCCCTGCTCATCTATGATACGACCGATACCTACCGCTGGCTCCACTATGCAAGGAATGCGGCCAATCACTGGCCGGATACCGGCTGGGTCGCCTTTCCCGATTCAGAGCCGGTCTATAATGAGTGGGAAGGGTTTATCAGGAGGGTGAAAGAGGATTATATTGAGGAGTATGGGGATGAGCCCTTGATGATTACCGAGCTAAACCTGGGCCATTTTGCCAAATCGACCTGGCAGGGAAATCACGGTGGCAAGATTGCCAATCTCCTTCTCACCAACGATGCAAAACCACCTGAGATCGAGCTTGTCTTCCCGCAGGGCGGTGAACATCTGATGACCTCGGATACGATCCTGATCACCTGGGAGGCTAAGGATACCCTGCCGATTGTCGGCCAGAGCGTCTACTATTCCACCGATCAGGGTGAGACCTGGATCTTAATCGCTGAGGAGGCCCAGGAGTCGCTCTCCTACTACTGCCAATGGGTGCTACCTTCTGAGCCGATCGATGACTGTCTGATAAAGATCGAGGCAAAGGATTATTTGGGTAATCTTGGGGTGGCGATATCGGCTCCATTCGACATTGAGTATCTTGCGAGCGCCTGTTCCACCGCCTTAGCCGGCGGTCATCGAATCATTGGTGATGGAGAAAAGGTTGCCTTAGTCTATGACCATACCGAAGGGGTCTATCTGGCTACCACAACCAACTCCGGTGTTGTCTGGGAGAGGAGATATCTGGGACCGGGCCATGATGGTAATCTTGGTGTTTATGATGGTGATACGATTGTGGTCTGGGCTGATGATAACCGAATCTATCAGAATGGTGCAGTAATCCATGAAGGTGAGCGGATTGGTGACCTCTCCCTTGTGATCGGGGACAGTTGTTACTTGGTCTTTACTGAGGATGCGATCAGCCCCAATAGTTATAACCACTGGCTCAAACTGATGGTCTTTGCTCCTGGGGGCGAGAGTCATCTGACGACGATCGATTCCAGCGCTGCCGAGCGGTTTACTGCTCCGGATCTCACCCTCTGTAGCGGTGAGGTGGTCATAACCTATCTCAAGGCGGATTCGGTCCAGCTCTATAAGTCCGGAACCATCCAGGTGATCGGAAAGGGTAGAAATCCGAGGATTAGAGCGAAGGATGAAGGGATGATTCTGGTCTATGAGGATTCCGGTGAGATCTATCTGAGCAAAGGCTGGATCTGGGGTGATTTTTCTGAAGCCGAGAATATCAGCCAGACGCCGCAGGAATCAAAAGACCCGGTGGTCACCGGGGGGTTTAAGATTCTCTATCTGGAGCGGCCAGAGGTTCCGGATGGGAAGTGGGATCTGATCTTAAGGGATTATCAGGGAGGATATCTGCAAAGGGAGGGACTGGTTGATCTTCAGGAGGAGGCCTACTATCCCCAGGCGATTCTGACCGATTCGACCATCGTCTATACCTATGCGGTCGGGGTGAGGGGTTACGGGATCGAGATCGGATCAAAAGACTCGAAGATCCATCGGATGGTCTCGGATCGGGACCTGGCGACCGGGCCAAATAATGGGGAGAAGTTAGCCTACTATGATCAACTCCATCTCTTCTACAATGGTGGTGGCTTTATCTATGACTCGACTGCGATTATTGGTTATGGTAGCTGGTGGGCCGGGGCGGTGGCCGACTCCTTAGTCTTCATGCTCGTTTCCGGTAGGAATATCTATCTCAGGGTCTATGGAGAGGAGTGGTCACCACCCCGTCTGATCTATTCGGTCTCTGAGTATGAAATCGGTCCCATCGCCTTCGGTCTGCGTGATAGTATCACCCATCTCATCTGGGAGGAGACGAGGGAGGTTGTGAACGGCACGATCTGGCGGCTCAGATACCTCCGCTTCAACTACCATAATCCCGCTGATTCCTTCCTCCTCACGGTTGATTCCGTCTTTACTGAGGAGATCCCGGAGATCCCATCAACACCGGATATCGCCTTAGATCACTCTGGCCGCCCCCATATCGTCTATTCACAAGAGGGGAGGATCTATTATCGGCGGTGGCACCAACTCTATATGGGCTTTACCCGGAAGATCGATCTGACTGATTGGATTATTGGTGATCCGGATGGCCACTCACCGGTAATCGACATCTATAAATATCGGATTACCACCGCCTTCGTTGCCAATAATGATGTCTGGACAAGATTCAACTACTATACTAAACTCGCCTATCTCGATACCAACTGGTCCGCTCCGGTCAACCTTTCCAATTCCGGTTCGATCACTGAGGGACCGGTCATTGGATCCGGCTCCCATATCCTCTGGGCCGATCAGGTCCTCAAACATGCAGCTTATGATGGGTGGAGTTGGGAGGTTGAGACTGCGGTTATCGATCCGACCTGCCACTGGCCTCAGCTCATGATGAAGGACAACCGAATGTTCTATCTCTGGACCGAGGGTTTCGGGCCACCCTATCAGATCCGACTGGACTCGATGGAGGTTGAGATCCCCAACTGGTTGTGTGGTGTCATTGAGAACGACACTGTCTTTGCCGATGATCAGATCCTGATTGGCGATGTTATTATCGATTCGCTGGCCACAGTCACTATTGAGCCCGGAGTCGGATTATATGCTCTACCCTTTGATGTGGAAGCCACTGGTAAAGACAGCCTCCGGGTGGAACTCATGGTTTATGGTGATCTTTCGGCAGTTGGCACTGAGACTGATTCGATCATCTTTACCGCCTATGGTGATAATCCTGTTCCCGGGGACTGGTATGGGATCAGGTTTATGGAAATAAGAGAAGGGGAAGAGGGCTCAGAGAAGGCTGAGACAAGGCTT
>QNBE01000130.1 GCA_003645615.1 Caldifarciminota bacterium | reverse complement strand
CTTGTCGTCCTCTCCTCCCGAAAGAAGCTCGCCCAGCTCGGCGATATCAAGCAGATTGAGACTGTGGTTGGCAACTATTTCGAACGTTTTGATGGCACCAGCTATCTGATCTACCACGACTCCCCCCCTTTCCCTCTTGATCCAGTTTCCGATGATCCCGAATCAATCCGCTCTCTCCTCAATTCTTTTGAGGACAAATTCTTACCAATCGATTACCTCACCATCCTCGGTGGTGATGAGATCATCCCCTTCTTCCGATTACCAAACCCCTGTGAGGACGACGATGAATATGTCCTCTCCGACAACCCTTATGCCTCAAGGGATGATGAGTATCTCATCCCAGAACGGGCGGTGGGGAGGATCCCATCGGCCGGCAATATCGATTTTATGCTCGGACAGTTTGATAAAGAATACTCTGGCGATGATGCCTTTGGCCTTTCCGCCAAGGTCTGGCAGGAGGCCTCCCGTGAGGTCTACCGGATCATTGATGATCCTAAGGATCTGGAGATTGCCCCCCCGATTACCCTTGATCAGTTCGACCCCGACTGGCTTAAGGGTAAACGCTACCTCTACTTCAACCTCCACGGATCTGATATCTCACCTTATTGGTATGGACAGGATGGATCCAACTTCCCGCGCGCACTCGGCCCTTCTTTAACCACGATGGCCTCGGGCGTGGTTGGGTCTGAGGCATGTTATGGTGCCTACATTGTGGAGAAGAAGATCGAAGAATCCTTGGCCCTCTCCTTCTTAAAGTCGGATCGCTGTCTCGGTATGGTCGGTTCCACCACCATCGCCTACGGTCCATTCGTCCCCCCCTCTTCTGAGGCGGATCGGCTGATCAAATACTTCTTCCAGTATCTCGAGATGGGACTCGACCTCGGCATGGCCCTCAAGTCGGCCAAGGTCGATTTTGCCCGGAGGAAGATGCGCTGGAAGGGTTTTCTCGACGAGGATGATCAGAAGACCCTGATCCAGTTCATCCTCCTCGGCGATCCCTTAAGGAGGGTTAGGGATGAAAGAGGAATGGATTGAGGAGGCCAAGCGGATCACCTTCGATCGTTTCCCGGAATTTAAGGGGATCGAACCGGAGGTGAAGAGCCGTGAGTATAAGGTTTCGAGCCGTCTCCTCGCCAAACTTGGCCTGGGTGGCAGGGAGACCATCCGGAGGGAGACGATCCTCACCTTTGTTAGGGAGTTTACCGCCGATGATGGGGTAAAGATGAAGCGAATCCTCAAGGTCCATATCGACTCCAGAGGTCGGATCACCAAATTCTCAGGGACGAAATGATCAAGGGGTCAGAAGATATCAGATACTCCTTCCCGATCGGGGTGATCCGGGTCTGGGAGACAAAGCTACTAACCAAAAGCCATTACGATCGTCTTCTCGCCCTTCCCAACGAACGGGAGATCATCCCATCTCTCCACGATACCATCTATGGGCAGTACCGCGATCTCCCCTTTGAGGAGATCTTAGAGCGGGTCCTGGAACGGGCCTTCAACCTTCTGGTCCGCTTCTGTGTCGATCCTGAGGTAATCGATCTCCTCCTCCTCCCGAAGAAGATCCACAATCTCAAGGTGGAATTGAAGGGGCGGATCCGGGAGTGCGACTATCGCGATCTCCTCTATGATGTCGAAGGCACTGTGGAAGGGACCGAAGATGTCCTGGCCCGGTTCTTAGAGACCAAGGACCCCTTCCTTCTCGAGGCCGGATTGGATCGGATTGAGCTGGAAAGATCGATTGCACTATCCCACCGATTCCCCTTTCTTACCAACTACTACTTGATGAAGGCTGACCTCTATAATCTCTCTTCCATTATTAGATTGAAACGTCTTGGTCTCGGCCGCCGGACCGGCCTGGCGGTCTTGATTCCCACCACTACTTTCGATCCGGAAAGACTTGCCGGTCTGCTCGATCAGGATCTCGATGCGATTAGAAGTTTCTTCCTGAGGATCCCCTATCACGACATCGTCATCCAGGGCCTCGACTATCTGGAAAAGAAAAACTCCTTCCTGAGGCTGGAGCGATTGATTGATGAGGAACTACTCCGTTATATGAAAATGGCCCGCCGTTTTGTCTTCGGAATCGAACCCCTCTTCAGCTACTA
Organism: Caldifarciminota bacterium; assembly: GCA_003645615.1. Classification (GTDB taxonomy): domain Bacteria; phylum Hydrothermota; class Tepidihabitantia; order B36-G15; family B36-G15; genus B36-G15. Next base: position 3,641 of record QNBE01000130.1, on the reverse strand, counting down.
CTCCTTCCTCGAAGCCGAGGTGATCCGGCTCCGGCGGATCTATATCGGTAAGCTCCACCGGTTGCCGGTGGAGGAGATCAGGGAGAGCCTGCCCGAAGTCTATTAATGATAACTCCAATCATCCTTATCCTTGCCGGGGGAATCTGCGGGTTTGTGATTGAGAAGATTTTCCTATCCCGGCTCAGGGCCTTTGCCCTGAAAACGAAGTGGCGCGGGGATGAGGTCATCATCGAGTCGCTCCAGCATGTGATCATCTTCTGGGGTGTGGTCGGAGGTATCTATGGGGCAATCCACACCGTTGGTATGGCCCCCTCTTTCCGGCAGCTGCTCCAGAAGGCCCTGATCATCATCCTCATCGTCTCCGCCACCATCATTGCCGCCCGGATGATCGTCGGGTTCATCAATCTGAGGCGTGACATCCTTCCCGCCACCTCCATCTTCAAGAACTTCATTAAGATTATTGTCTTCACCCTCGGCTTCCTGATTGTCCTCCAGACCCTGGGCATCTCGATCACCCCCCTTATCACCGCCCTCGGTGTTGGTGGGCTTGCGGTCGCCTTAGCTCTCCAGGATACCCTCTCCAACCTCTTTGCCGGCATCCACATCATCATCTCCAAGCAACTCCGTCCGGGCGACTACATCCGGCTCGACACCGGTGAGGAGGGTTATGTGATGGATGTGAGCTGGCGCAACACCAAGATCCGTGCCATCCCCAATAATATCGTGGTCATCCCCAATGCCAAGCTCGCCTCCTCGATCATCACCAACTACCATATGCCGGTGAAGGAACTATCGGTCCGGGTCCAGGTCGGGGTGAGTTATGATAGCGATTTAGAGAAGGTGGAACGGGTGACCGTCGAGGTTGCCCGTGAGGTAATGAAGGAGGTCCCGGGTGGGGTTCCCGATTTTGAACCATTTATCCGCTACCATACCTTTGGCGACTTCAGCATCAATTTTACCGTGATCATGAGGGTGAAGGAATTTACCGATAAGTATCTGATCACCCATGAGTTTATCAAACGATTGCATAAACGGTATAAGAAGGAGGGGATCGAGATCCCCTTCCCGATCCGAACGATCTATATGGAAAAGGGCTAAACCGGTGCTATCTTACCGGACAATAACCGTTTTCAATGTTGTTCGCTTGCAGACATCGGGGACCAAGAAATAGATACCGGCGGGAAGGTCCTCAACCTTAAGGCTTAGGCGACCCGATGGGCTGAGCGGCAACCGGTATGTTCTGATCTTCTGACCAAGGGAGTTATAGAACCTGAGGGCAGCAATACTCCCCCATTCTTCTGGATAGTATAATTCAATATTACCCCTTGCCGGATTTCTCAAGATTCTCAGGTTAGATGACCTCTTATCGTCGCCATTCGCTATCCCAGCGGCATAAAATTCATAAATCTGAACCCCACACTCATAATCTGCCACATAGCAGATCCTGCCACTGAGATCTACTCGATAGGCATCATCAGGAGTAATGTAGTAGCCGACTTCGTAGGGATTAGCCGGATCCGAGACATCGATAATCCTCAGGCCTGGCGGACCAACAGGGGTCCACATATCAGCCACATAGACGTAGCTACCATCGGCAAAGAGATCGAGCACCCTGCCGGGGGTATTATAAAATCCAACCTCATATGGATTGGTAGGATCAGAGACATCGATGATACGTAGATATCCACAGGCTAAATAGGCATAGTCACCAATAACATGAACACCTCTGGCGGCAAAAGTAGAGTAGGAACCCACCTCGTTGGGATGGGTTGGGTCGGAGACATCAATTATCCGGAGTCCCGCATTAGTAGCGGCGATATAGGCGTATTTTCCCAAGACATAGACATCCCTGGCAGTGCCGGGTGTATTACAAGATCCCACTTCGTATGGGTTGGCGGGATTCCGGACATTGATGATACGGAGGCCGGAATCACCATCGGCAACATATGCTAATGTGTCTAAGACAAAGGCACGGTGTGCATATCCAGGTGTATCATAAGTTCCTTCCAGATAAGGAGAAGATGGGTTGGAAACATTGATGATTGCAAGTCCAAAATCCCCATCCGAGACATAAGCATGAGACCCTAAGACATAAATACCCTTAGACGACCCCATGGTTTTACAATGCCCAACCTGACAAGGGCTGGTTGGGTCGGATACCTCAACTATATAGAGCCCATCGTAAGCGTTGGCAACATAAGCATAATTGCCCGAGACATCGACATCCTTGGTCAGTCCAGGGGTGTCGTATTGGCTAACGATATAAGGAGATGACGGATCAGAGACATTGATGATGACCTGTCCACGGTCCCAATCGGAGATGTAGGCATAATTCCCGGAGACGAAGACGTCGCGGGAGGTCCCCGAGGTATTACATGACCCAACCAGGTAGGGGTTAGAGGGGTCAGAGATATCGATGATCTTCAGTCCACGGAGCCCATCAGCGATATAGGCATAACGGTTGAGGATGTAAAGCCCATAGGCACACTCGGTATTGTAGGAACCTACTTGATATGGGTTCGCAGGGTCCTGGACGTTGATGATGCGAAGGCCACCATCACCATCGGCGAGATAGGCGTACACCCCAACCACATGGACATCCCATGCATCACCGGTAAGGTAGAAACCAACCTCAAACGGGTGGGTGGGATCGGAGATGTCGATGATTCGCAAGCCCCCATACCAATCAGCAACATAGGCATAAGAATTCTGAACATAAACCTTCCTGGCTTCGACGGGTGTATCACAAAATCCCACCTCCCGAGGATTAGCAGGATCAGAAATATCGATGATCCTGAGACCATCCTTCTTATCGGCAAGGTAAGCGTAACCTCCAGCCACATATACACCTTGTGCTTCATCCTTTGTATCACATTGTCCAAGTTTAACTGGTTTTGAAAGGTCGGAAACATCCCATATCTCAAGACCTCCCTGGCTGTTTGCGATATACAACCGCTGATTTGATGACTGGTAGTAAAGGTCGCGGATGATATCCCGGGCATGGAGTCGCTCCGAGATCTTCACCGGATGGGATGGATCGGAGACATCGAAGCTGTATATCCCGCAACCGGCTCCACAAAAGGTAACCTTTCGACTGGAATCATAGCTGATTGCATAAGAGAGACCAAAGGGCCAGTTGCCAATAAACCTGGTATTTAAAGAGTCGAATCCCGCTATGATTGTTATGACAATAATCATATTCTCCTCCGATCAAAAGCAATCCCATCTTCCATTATAAAATTTTTATTGACGGTGCGAGTCGTGTCAACAGCTTGTCCCAGTTAGTGGATAAGAAACAGCCCAAACTGAAGCGGAGACCCCGGAGGGGGAAGCTCTCTTCCGATCAGATCCGGATTCTGATAACCACTCAATCAATCTCCTCTCCCTCGAAGGATTACGAAAGATTCTCATCCGGAAACCCGAAAAAACGCTTCCAGAAGAGTCCCCCTCCCACCGATTAACATCCAAAATCGGGGTGCTAAAATCGAAAAGGAGTTGCGATCTAAGGTTGTGACGACAGTTGATAAATGTCATTTCGGTGGTTATGGTATTGGAGTGTTAATAGTTTCTGATTCGTTTTTATCATTTTGTCAAGTGACTAAATGAGAAAACTGAGCGATGAGGCGTGATCTTCATGGATT
>QNBE01000129.1 GCA_003645615.1 Caldifarciminota bacterium | reverse complement strand
TCATTTAAGGGGTCTGATGTCCGCCACCTCGTCTGTGCTCACGAACTCGGGATCGGTGAGCTCGAGATCGAGAAACTCAAGGTTGAGGAGGTAACCCTTTAGCCGATCCCGGATCCGAAACCTGATCCAGATCAGCTCCTTTATCCTCTTCCTTCTCCTTCTGAATCGGACCTTCAACTATCTCAGGATTGACCCCTTGGCCCAGATCGCAGCCGACCTTGCCTCCCGCACCATTATCCCTCCCCTGCTCCTCTCACTGATCTTTATCCTGCTTGCTCTTATCATCGGCCGGGCCTATTGCGGCTTCATCTGTCCGCTCGGTCTCCTTATCGAACTCTTCTCCTCCTTTACCCCCCACCGGGGCCGATTCCGATTCTATCGTCTTAAATATTACCACCTGATTGTGATCCTGATCCTTGCCGGATTTGGCTTCTATGCAGCCCAGCTCGATCCGATCGTCAGCCTCACCCGGGGGATCGGGGGGATAAGGACCGGAGCCATCCTCCCGTCATTGATCCTCGCCACCATCCTCTACCTCTCCCTCTTAGAATCGAGATTCTTCTGCCGCCACCTCTGTCCGCTGGGGGGCCTCTTTGGACTTCTGGCCCGGATATCGATTCTTAAGTTGAGGATGGCTGAATGTCGGGAGTGTTATCGCTGTGAGAAGGTCTGTCCGACCGGAGCGATTGAGAAGAATCGTATCAACTGGAGCGAGTGCATCCTCTGTCTTAAGTGTCTCGATTCCTGTCCGGATCAGGCCCTCTCATTTCGAACTTCTGCCCAGCCGGCCCGGGTTGACCTCTCCCGGCGTAATCTGATCCTGGCCGGGATAAGCTCGCTCTTCCTGATCCCGATCCTCAAGGCCAGAGGGCGGGTGATCCGCCCCCCAGGATCGATCCCGGAGGAGCTGTTTATCAAGCGGTGCCTCCGGTGTGGCAATTGTATCGAGGTCTGCCCAACCAGTGGCCTCCGCTATGACCATCTCACCTTCTTCACCCCGATGCTTGTCCCCAGAGAGGGCGGGTGTGAACGGTTCTGCACCAGCTGTGGTGAGGTCTGTCCGACCGGAGCGATCCGAAGATTGCCCCTTCTGGAAAAGGAGTTCTGTAAGATCGGGACCGCAGTCATCGACCGGAGCCGATGTCTTGCCTGGCGCAGGGACCGTTCCTGTCTCATCTGTGATGAGGCCTGCCCTTATGGAGCGATCTCCTTCCAGGAGGGAAGACCAATCGTCGATCCTGACCTCTGTATCGGCTGCGGCCTCTGTGAGTGGCGCTGCCCCTTAGAAGGCAGATCAGCCATCGTCGTCCACCCCGATGGTGAGGAGCGGAAACTCACCGGCTCCTATCGATCCCAAAAGAAGATAGAAAAGCGGAAGGCGGCCTTAGAGGAAGCTGAGGAGCTACCAGAGGGTTTCATCCAGTGATACTGCTCATCTTCCTCACCATCGGTGTCTCCCCAACCGGCTATCATCTCCTCACCGCAGAAAATGCACTATTTATTGCCACTGATGAGGGCCTCTACCGTTTCGATCCCGCCGGTCCCAATCTCAACCGCTTCACTCCGCTCCAGGGGCTCCCCTCAGGTAGGATCCGTTTCCTTGCCTACGATGATGGCCTGATCTGGGTGGGTGCCGATTCCGGAGTCGCCAACTGTGATGTCCGGCTCAATGACTGGGAGATTATTATCCGGGGTGAACCATATGGGATCGAGTTTGATGAGGAGTATGTCTATCTCGCAACTCAGGATGGCCTCTTCCGTTATGACAAGATCTCCGAGGATCTGGAACTGATATCAGACCATCGCGGTATACTCATCCGTGATAAGGATCGGCTCCTGATCCTCGATCCGACCGGCCCCTACTACTTCCATCTCACCACCGAGGAGGAGACCAGACATGGCCTCTTTGACTGGATTGGGGGGAGATATCCCCTGATCGGGGAAAATCTGATCGGCATCATCGGTCCTGATCTGATCCTCCGTTTCCGGGAGGAGGAGCTCTGGCAGCGGATAGAGCTACCCAGGATCAACGACTTCATCACCTTTCATGACACCATCCTCTTTGCCACCGATACCGGCCTTTTCATCTTCGATCCCCGGACCAGAAAGCTCACCCCTTTCCCCTGGTCCTATCGGGGAAAGGTGAACGGGATCGCCCACCGGATGGGGAAGGTGGCTGTGGCCACCGACTCCGGAATCTTTGAGCTTGATGGGGGGGTGAGTAGGGAGTCAAGACAGACCGGGATGGTTGAGGAGAAAATCCGGGCGCTGGCCTATCTCGGCACCGAACTCGTTGCCATCACCGACAACTTCATCCTCTTCAAGACCGAATCGGGATGGCAGTGGTTTAAACGGGAGAAGCGTCCCCCCAGACCAAGACTCATCTACTGGGATAAGACCGGAACCTACTTCTCCCCCTTAGGTCAGCAGATAAGGCTCCTCGGTCGGGTCAGTTATTCCTACAAATTCCAGCAGATATCCGGACAGGACACCACAATCGATCTCTCCGCCTCCACCCGGATCCTGAACGGGGATCTGACCGGCTTCTATAATAATACCGACCCTGAGCGGATCGACTACGGGATCGGTTATAAGAGCGATCACCTCTTAAAGCGGGCCTTCTATGGTAAGGACCGGTTCGGATTGCCCCAGAGCAGACTCACCCCTACCCTGCGGGGGAAAGGGATAACCGGAGAGGTCGGTGGGCGGATCGCCGTCTGTGGATTCTACGGTAAGAAGATGGGAAGGAGGAGGTTTGAGATCTTCACCGGCAATATGATCGAGAAGAGGATTACCATTAGAGATAGTGGATATCAGCACCACCGCTTCTATACCTTAGACACCTGTGAGACCGAAAAGAAGGTTTCAACAATTGAGGTCTATTTTGATGACCTCGATCCGACCACCAATACCGCCGAGACCAGGATCGGTATGATGATCGCAGGCAGACGGGGTGATTATGATCGGCTGGAACCGATCACCGATTATGTCTATCAGGAAGAGTTTGGTGTGATCGATCTGAAGCTGGCCCGGATCGGAACGGTTGCGATCCGTTATGATGGTAAGGAGCTCCTGCTCGACTCGACCCGGATGCTTGAGAACCGTTACTGGTTGGGAAGCGGGATTTTGCCCTTCAGTCTGGAACTTACCATCACCGATCAATCGGGTAACCTCTACCCCCTCTCCCAGTTTGGTATCGATCAGAACCGGGATGGCCGGATCGATGAGGAGTTCATCGACTATAAGAGCGGTATCCTCCGCTTTCCCAGACCGATCATAAACGAGGTGATCTCCTATCGGCTTAATGTAGTCTACCTATCCTACTCCCCCCTCTATCAGCTCTCCCACTACCCGATCGTCTGGGGATCAGACCTGGTCTGGCTCGATGGCCGGGAGCTGGAGCGGGGAAAGGATTACATCATCGACTACTCGACCGGGATCCTGCTCATCCTCAGGACCGAGCTGGTAAGGCCGAATAGTGAGATTGAGGTCTCCTACGAGGAGGAGATCTCCGATTCTGAACTGCCGGACCAGCTTGGAGTCGCCCTTCGACTCATACCCTCAGAAAGGCTGAGGTTCAGCCCCGGACTCTATCAATCCGAGGGGACTCCGGTCTTCACCACCCCATTCGATCTCAGGGGAAGAGGACTTTCCCTCCATTTAGAGCCGATCTCCAACCGGGAGGATTTTGGTGGTGAGACCGACCTGAAATTGAAGCGGGGTGGCAACTACCTCAGGTTGAAAGGGATCTACTTTCCCGAAGGGATTGAGGACTTCGGGATCATGCTTGCTCAAAAGGGGCGCTGGGTCGAGAAGGGTGAGATCGGTGCCGGGGTGGAGATCTACGATCTCAAGTTGAGCGGTCGGTTCGGTCGGGGGGAGGCAAGGGATAGTGTGAGGAGTTATCATGAGGATGAGCGGATGATAAGGGTCGATCTTGCTCCAGACAGACTCCCCTATCTCATCATGGAGCGGGGGCGCAGGGAGGGCTTCGGAAGAAAGAAGGACTCCTATCTGATTGAGTGTGGCCATTCGATCAAGGATATTACCGGCCGGTTCGGTGTCGGGAAGGAGTTCGATGGCAGCACCAGCACCGACATCTATGGTGAGCTTATGATTGGAGGCTCCCGGATCTACCAGCGGAGGATCAGGGCCGATCAATATGAAACCGAGCGGATCGAGATGAGCAGCTATCTTCCGCTTTGGAAAGGGATCACAATCAAGACCACCGGTTACCTCGATGATCTCTATGACAAAACCGGCTACTCCCGGATTAATCGATTCTTCTTTCTCACCGGTGAACTCTCCCCCTGGCGGATACCACTCCTGGCCATCCTGGGCCATGGTATCTCAATCAGTGGTTTTGGTCGGGGAGAGGTGCCGATCTTCACCCGTGATCCAGAACTGATCTATCTCAAGAAGGAGTGGCCGATCACCGGGGGCTTTAATTATACCGGAAGATTTCTCCTAAGCTCAAGGGTCACGGTAACCCCCTGCTACCATCGGGAGTATGCCACCACGGCCCGACCGATTTTTGTCGAGTCTGCGGAGCGGGGTGAGTTCCGGCTCTCTTCCCGGACCAGACTCATCCTCCACCATCGATTAAAAAGCGACCTCCACAATCAGTTTCTCGATCTTGAGCACCGATATGGTGCCCTCATCATCACCCCTGGACTTGGGGCCAATCTGGGCATGACCACCGAAGTCGGTCCCAGGCTCGGGATGGAGCTTCTTAAGCTCCCTCTCCTCCGGATCTATACCCGGAATGAGGCCTTCTGGGCTGAAGACTATAAACGGTCAGCCCACTCCTTATCGATAATGTTCAACCCGATCAAACCCCTTCTGGTCCGGACGAGCGGATCGCTCAGCCTCAGGACCGACACCAATCCGGAGTATCTCATCAGCCTCCGTATCGACGGCCTGTTCTGATTGTCGTCACAACCTTAGATCGCAACTCCTTTTCGATTTTAGCACCCTGGGTCTGGATGTCTATCGAAAGCAACAGATCTCCTCACCCTTATGGTAGACTCGAGGGTCCTCGTGGTTGATCCGGATGCCGGTCTCATCGCCCTGGATGAGGAGTCCGGGGAGAGGAATCTCAAAAGGGTCCCCGGATCATAGCCCCCCTGTCAGATAAGGATCTTTTGTAATCCTTCGAGGGAGAGGTGAGGGAAGTCGGGATGGTCGAGTTGGACGAAATGCCAGTAGGAATAGTTAGCAAGGAGGGCCGCTTCTTTTTAACTTCGGTTGTTTCTTTCTCCTTCGGGAGGAAATTTATCCCAAAAGTTGCGATTTGAAAGTTGCAACGACAAATCGTTGACAGGGGAGGTATGATGATTAGACTGATATTGATGTATAGAAAGGGGATAATACTCCTTACTGCCTACTGCTTAGTGCTTAGTATCGCCTCTGCCGATCCACCCGGCTGGACCGAGGACCGGCGGTTAGTCTTTCTGCCTGGTGGAGGTTGGAATCCCAGAGGGGATTGTTGTGGTGATACTGTTCATCTGGTCTGGCAGCAAGCATATCCTGGGCATGATGAGATTTTTTACAAGCGTTCTACCGATGCTGGTAATACCTGGTCGGATGATGTTCTTTTAAGCATTGAGGATGAGATCCGCTCCATCATGCCCGACATTGCGGTCAAGGGAGATACGGTGGTGGTGGTGTGGAATGAACAGCAAAAAGGTATCGTTGAATATCGGAGGAGCACGAACGGTGGCTTATCATGGGAGCCGATTGATACAATCGACTGTTC
>QNBE01000128.1 GCA_003645615.1 Caldifarciminota bacterium | reverse complement strand
CATCCCGTGGCTCGATTCGAAGGTGAAGTGGACGATGGAATCCCTGATCGCCACCGATGGCGCCCCGATCCCCCAGAGGTTGGAGTCGTAGGTGTGCAGGAGTGAATCGGGGGAAGACCAGCTACCGTCATAGGTGGTGATCTTCAGAAGTTCATGGCAGTTATGGCCGAAGTTGTCCGGATAGATACAGCCGATTTTGCCATCCGGCAACTGGAAAAGACAGGGATACTCACCCCGACCGAGATATTGAGGGGTAGACCAGGAGGTGTCAGCCAGATAGGTGTGATAGACACCGAAGCTGTCGGTATAGACCAGATGGAGCTTCTGGCCATCCCTTAGAAGCCTCCGGGCATTATTATGGCCGGTGGCATAAGGGTTATGGGAGGGGGCAATGTGACGGGCATGCTCAGTTGGGAGCAACTTCTCCACAAAATCGATTCGATATCTGGTCGGATGGGGATCAGGGACATCATCGGTAGTATAAGCGATTCCTATCCAGTCGCCGAGAATGCCGGGCTTCCGATAACTCTCCGAGCTGTAACCGAAGATGGTGCACCTCTCAGCGCACTCAATTAGAACTTTTGAGCGGCTGATACCGATCAGGTGATGATTCCGGAACCAGAGCCTTCGCCCTCCATCAGTCCAGAGCACCACTTTCTCCTCGAGTTTTGGTGCATATGGATAACCAGTATAGTCATCGGTGACATTGATCCGCTGGGTCCATTGGCCCGGGGCATAGCGTTGTCTGAGGAAGATATCACCCTCTTGACTGATCTTTTCACCACGACCGTGATAGATGACATAGACCTTATCCCCGATCACCCTTAAGTCCGGATGGTAGAGGGAATCAGAGCTCCCTGAGATATAATCAGCCTCTTCGACCCCTCCCTTCGGTGGATGATAATAGATATAACTTTTGATTGGAAAGGTGTTCCAGACCAGATGATATTCCTGATCCGTAAGACCAAGGACGACCGGGTAGCCGACCCCGTAATGGTAGCTGAATTCATCCTCAACATAGTTATTGAACTGATCGTAGGGGAAATGGCGGACCTTAAGATACCTGCGATCCCTCAGCCGATAGGCGATAAAAACCCGATCATCCGGAGCAACCGAGAGAGAGTGGGCGAGATGTTGTGCTCAAGGCCCCAGCCCAAAGGAATCTCGAAGCGATCGCTCATGGTATGATCGTCCTTCTGATAGCAATAGTTGATAATCACCTTATCACCCTCCTGCTTTTCAACCCAGATAAAACATGGGAGTCGGTTGGATCGGAGCGAGACCGCCACCGAATAGATCGAATCTAAATCTTGCCTTGGCGAAGTCGATGGCAACCCGATTGCTGGCCGCCAGCGACCGAACTTGTCCTGAGTGGTATACCATAATGAGTCATGGTGGATGAGGACCAGATGGAAGCGGTAGCGTCCGTCCTTGGCCAGCTGTCTTGAACCATGCCCAAATCCCTCCCAGTTCCCAATCGCAAGACTATTATCAGTGATGATGACCGGGGGAACAAACCCGACCGAATGGGATGGGTCGGTCTCAAGGTCGCCCAAGAAGGCGGTGATCCGATAGTAGACCTTCTGATTCCAGAAGTTGGAGAGTTCATCATCAGTAAACTCAGTCTCATCAACTCCGGTCTCACCGATCTTCTCCCAAGGGCCTTCATCAATCTTCCGATAGATCCGGAACTTATTTGATGCTGGCGAGTTATCCTCCCAGTGGAGATGGGCGGCAGAGAAGAGAACCGGCTCCAGCCAGGGGCGGGGAGGAACACTTAGGCCACCCATTGCGGTAGCAGTATTTGAAAATTCAGATTCAAGCCACTGAGCCACTGCTTTTACCTTATACCAATATCTTTGACCAATCGTCACTCCTTCATCATCATAAAATTCCTGATTTCGAGGAACCGAATCATAACTTTCAAATGGTCCTTGTTCATTGGTGCTACGATAAATTCTGAACCAGAGTTCATTATAAGATTTGTCCTCCCAGGTAAGTCTTATCTTTGTTGGTTCAATTGGTTTTGCTTGGAGATACAGTGGTTTATTTATTGGCTTCGGGCCAAGAACCGTATACTCCTTTTTAATGAGGTTAGGATCAACTGGTGCCCATTTATTATACTCTTTAAGGAAGTAAAAGTATGTTCGTAGTTCAATCCGAGAAGGTGATGCTGAAAAGTAAAGATACTCTCGACAATAATTTGGATTTTCGTTTGAGTAACCGGTTAAACTAAACCAACCGTATGGAGGCACAACGTAAGGCTCAGGAAAATTTTTAACCACTCGCAATTCGTAGATATCACAATAGTATTTACCTACGGCGAAATTTGGAAAAGGAGGGTTCCAAAATGTCCACCATACATCTTCTTTCCAGAGCGTAAGCGAAACATCATCCCCCCCTAAAAATCTCGTAAGGCCACATTACTTTTCTAAAGGATTTTTCAGCATTAAGCCGCCCATAGCCAAAGTATTTATCCCAACCTGGTGCACCTTTATCTTCTGCAAACAATTTCATTATCCACTCCAGATCATAATTTTTGAGATTTGAATTGGCGGCAAGAAGAAGACCTGCAACTCCTGTTGCGTGAGGAGCTGCCATTGAGGTTCCGGACATATAACCATAGGAATTTCCTGGAAGAGTAGAATAAATCCTTTGCTGTTCATATTGGATTTTTTCTCCGCCCGGTGCTGCAATATCTGTATATCTTTTACCGAGCGTGTATCCAGCAATTTCATCGGTATTCCGTGATGCATTTACAGTGAACATCCATAATCCAAAGCCATTAGGGTTTTCCCAGTCTCTATCTGGATATGGTAGTGCGGCGACAGGTAGAACATTCTTCTGGTAAGCGTAAGTAAAAGCGTTATAAAGAGTGTATGAGAAATCAGGGTGACCCCAACTACAGTTTATGACCTTACATCCTGAATTCGCAGCATCGATGACTGCCTGAGCAAGTTCAGGAATTTCCCAGTCTTCAATTTTCTGATTATTTATTTGCGCATTCCAGTCAATTCCAGCAATTCCTATATATTCTCCTGTTTGAGGATCTTTATTATTCGTCCAAGCGGCTGCAATACCAGCCACATGGGTGCCATGAGCGCTGTATCCAACATCTCCGAATACTTTTCCTTTTAGATCTTCATGGTTTCGATCAACTCCATTATCAACAATTCCTAATTTGGTTGACCAGCTCCCTCTACTCCAATCCCATGCCTCTGGAGCATCAATGTCTGCATCAGGTTTTCCGCCATACTGTCCTTCATTTTTCAGATTCCACTGCAACCCTGATTTATAATGCGGGTCATTAGGCTCAAAGAAAAGTTCTGCTCTTTGGTTCTTCTCCGCATAAATAATTTGTGGAAGTGCCTCAAGAAGAGTGACTGCAGAATCTCTATTCATATCGGAAGGCAACCGGAGTGCAAATAGATTAGAAAAATCTGGTAATCTTGCAATGTTACCTTCAGGAGTAATTGCGAATGTATCTGCAGGATTAAAATCGGGCATTGCCTTTCTTATCTCCTGTACCTGAAGGGTTTCAAATGCACGCATAACCTCCCGAGGAGCTTGTATCTCATTAAGAGTCGCTTGTACTTTGCCTTTAGGCAATTTTATGACATCAGTCTTTGTAAGAATTAATACTTCTTTCTCTGGTTCAACTCCTAAAAGCTCTGATAAGAGAATAACTAAGAACAGTGTTGCTAATGCTTTTGAGGTTTTAGTAAACATACCACACCTCCCTAATTTTGGTTAAAAAAAGTTAACCGCCTTTTTCCTGAACCATCAGCATTCATAATAAAGAGATCGCCACTAGCCTTCTGGTAAGGTTCATTTAAAGAATACCTCGTATAGACAATCTTTGATCCATCAGGACTCCATGCTGGCCATCTTCCACCCCGCTTTGTAAGTTTTGTGGAATAGTTCCCACTTGAATTAACTATCCAGATTTGGCCTACACCACCTCCCCAAGCATATGGCTTTCGGAAAACAATCTTAGATCCATTTGGGGAAAAAGAAGGGGATTCAACACCATTGCCTTCTTCAGAAAGATGAATAATTTGTGGGTTTTTACCTGATGTGTCAACGACTACCACACTACCTAGATCCCCACCAATCCATTGGTCACCTTCTTGTATCCACCCGCAAAAAACCAGTTTATGACCATCAGGAGACCATGAAGGATCAAATCCATAAGGGAATACAAATTTTTCTTCCATAGTTTCTAAGTCTAGAATCCTTAATCCTCTTGGTCCTATACTGTCAGAGTCAGGTGTTGAAAATGCAATCTTTTTACCATCGGGACTGACAGACGGATAGAATTTCCTTCCTTGTTGGGTTATCTGTATGATACTATCCCCATCTATACTAATCTTAAATATTCTTCCTCCAAGATCGTTCGCTACAAACCACTTACCATCTGGGAACCAATCAGGATTTTCAAAACAGTATTCTGTTACGAGGTGAAGATCACCCCCATCCGATTTCACAAGGAACATTCCGCTATCAGTATAAGTAAATACTATCCAATCATGAGGTCCCCAGGCTGCTCCCGCTGCTAACCTAATCTCAGGTGGCTCCCATCCAGGTTTTATGTGATTGTTGTTGTATAAGCTGCATCCTAAAAGAATAATCAATAGCACCAAAATCCAATCTCGAAGGTCCTGTCCCGACTTTCGTGGAAATTTCCGAAACTCTTGAGCCATTAATAAAGCTTACACATCTACGCCGCCACTGTCAAGGCCTAAATGTACCCGTTAACAGACATCGTTACCAGTTCGGATGGGGGATTGTCAAAGTGGCCCGGTCCAGACCTGGAAGACTACCCTTAGGAAAAGTTGGAGCGATGGGTGTAAACATTACAGGAGAGGATCCAATCATTATTTATCATTCGGTCAATTGACTAAAATAATAGATGCAAATTTTATGCTTCCTCCCGACAATTCCTGCTGGTAGTTTCAAATTCCTGTCGTTGCCTGCTCTTATCGATAAATCTGCTAAATTTCAAGAAAAAAACTGGAGAAGAGTCAGAAGAGATCCACCTTGATGAGGAGATGATTATAGCTATAATCGGGCTATGGACAAGCAGATCCGCTTTGTCGATCTTAAGTATCTCGATCTTCTGGGCGGGCTCCACCATCTCACCATCCCGATCGACAACTTCGCACTGAAGAGGCCCTTCGGCATCGATGGCTCCAGTCTGGCCGGATTCTCATCACGAAAGGATTCCGATCTGGTTGTGATCGCTGATCCCAAGACCAGATCGGTCGATCCCTTCTTTGAGGAACCGACCCTCTCCTTTTTTGCCAATATCTATCATCCCGATGGGAGTCGATTTGAGGCCGATCCCCGGGCGATCATTGAGAAAGCAAAAAAGAAAGCAAGAGCTTATGGTCGGCCCTATTTTCAGGTTGAGCTTGAATTTTATATCTTCCGGAGGCTTTCGGTCGAACACTGGCCAGGAGGGTATTCGGTTGCCTTTGAGAGCGATGACTCCGCCTCCTACCACTCCCCTCTCCCCAACGATAGGTTCTCCCGGATCAGGGACCGGATCAGCCAGGTCCTTTCTCGACTGGGCATCCCGATCCGCTACCACCACCATGAACTCGGACCAGGCCAGCAGGAGATTGAGCTGGAATTGGTCCCGTTGGATCGTATTGGCGATGTGATAACCCTTGCCAGGTATGTGATTAAGAATGTCTGTGCCACCGAAGGCCTTAAGGCATCGTTCTTAGCCAAGCCCCTTTCCGGCGCGCCCGGCAGCGGTCTCCATATCCACCACCTGATCAGAAAGAAGGGATCGATCTTTGGAAGGAAGAGGTTGACCAGGATTGGTCGCTATTATCTCGGCGGTCTCCTGACCCATGCCCCTGCCCT
>QNBE01000127.1 GCA_003645615.1 Caldifarciminota bacterium | reverse complement strand
CTGCTAACCCATCCGATCATCATCAACTCCTCGATCGCCTTTCCAATGGCGAGAAGTCCGGATCCGGTTCCGGTGGGAAAGATGATTACATCGGGCAGATCCCAGCCCATCTGTTCTGCCAGCTCCAGCCCTAAGGTCTTCTCCCCCTCAATCTGATAGGGCTGTCTCAAAGGTGAGAGTTCAAACCAGCCATTCAGGCGGGCATCGTCGGCGGCAGCTCGAATACAATCGGTGATAAAACCCTCGATCAACCTAACCTCCCCACCCAAAAATCGGGACTTATGAATCAGCTCTTCAGGAGTATCCACTGGAAGATAAAGGTGAATCTTGATCCCAATTCGATTGGCATAGGCAGCAGCAGCG
This sequence comes from Caldifarciminota bacterium, assembly GCA_003645615.1. Taxonomy (GTDB): domain Bacteria; phylum Hydrothermota; class Tepidihabitantia; order B36-G15; family B36-G15; genus B36-G15. The sequence continues at coordinate 5,670 of QNBE01000127.1, read as the reverse complement.
ATACCAGCATAACCAGTGGATGGGACTACAACCTCCCTTATCCCGAGCTCTCGGGCCTGAATCAGGGCTACAGCCATACCTCTCATCTTAAAAGAACCGGATGGATTGGCACCCTCATCTTTAATGTATAGTGAACCAAGACCAAGGGTCGATCCCAGATTGATAGAACGAATCAGAGGGGTGTATCCCTCCCCCAAGGAGCCATCATTAGAAATGTCCACCGGTAGGAATTCCCGGTAGCGCCAGAGCGTGGGAGGGCGAGAAGAGAGATCGTCTCTCTTCAGGAGCCACCCGATCTTTTCCAGATCGTAGATGGCGAAAAGCGGGTTATGGCAGACCGGACAGAGGTTCCAGATTCGATCGGAATCGAATTGCTTCTTACATACACCACATCCGAGATGGCGGAGAAAATCACTCAACTATTACCGGCCCAGTTTGACAACCTTGATCAAGCCAGAGTCTCCTAAGTTGATGAAGTAGATTCCAGGGGCGAGACCTTGACCAATCGTGACCTGTTTAGAATTTATCGGGATCCGCATCACCAGCCGGCCTCCGCTATCGTAGAGCCTCAGCTCCTTAGCCCTTAAGGCCTTCTGCGATAATAAAACCGTGGCCTGAGTCAGAGAGGGGTTGGGGAAAACCCTACAACTAAGGCCGGAAATAGCGCTACCCTTCTCCAGAACCTTCAGGGGCTCATCATAGGCCCAGGTGTCGCCAAGCATATTGCCGGGAGAAGGTCCATCGCCACCGAAGAGAATGGCACGATCACTCTCCCCATCGTAAACCATTGTGCCCTCGCCGCGAGCAGTCGGTCTGGTCGAGACCGATGGGTTGGTCCAGGTGTCGGTATTGTAGTCATACTCCCAGGTGTCATCATAGCAGTTGGAAGACCGGTAGCCACCGAAGAGGATGATCCGGTCCGATTCACTATCATAGGCCATATGAACCCCACTTCTCGGTGAAGGCCTGGATGCAGGCGACATCAGGGTCCATTGCGAGGTGTTGGCATCGTAGGCCCAGGTCTGATCCGAGTAGTAACCACTACCAGCATAGCCACCGAACTGGATACAACGATCACTTTCAATATCGTAGACCATACCATCTAAGATAAAGCCACCGGGGGGATGGGAGGCCGGTGACCGCTGTATCCAGGCATTGGTAGATGGATCATACTCCCAGGTATCGTGGAGATAGCTGCCGTTGTAGCCGCCGAAGAGGACTACCCGGTCCGACTCACTATCGTAGGCCATGCAGTGGCTATGACGGGCTGGTGGTGGATTGGAGGGGTTAAGATTGGACCAGGTATTGGTATTGAGATCGTAGGCCCAGGTGTCGTTGAGAATGCCGGAGACCGAGCTTCCGCCAAAAAGAATCATCCGGTCTCTTTTGGAGTCGCAGACCATTGCGGCTGCACATATACCCGGGGGTGAGGTCGGTGGTGATAGCTGGGTCCAGGTGTCGGTGTTGAAGTCATACTCCCAGGTTTCGTTAAAGATGGTCGGTCCGGCATTCCCACCGAAGAGGATGATCCGGTCCGACTCACTATCATAGGCCATAGCCATCTTCTCTCTTGGCGATGGAGGATTAGACGGGTTCATCCGGGTCCAGGTCTGAGCGGACCCAAAGATGAACAACCCGCTCAGGAAAAAGAGGGTGATGTGTCTCATCTTACCCCCTTTCTGAGAAGTTTCATGGCCTCGGGCCGATCGTGAAGATGATAATCGGCTGGAATGGTCGGGTTTTTTACCGACAGGACTCTCTCAAGGCATGTTTGCGCTTGATCATAATTCTTCTCTTTCAGATAGATACGGGCCAGATCAAGATAGAGTCGGGTGTAGTTGGGATCGATTGCGATCGCCCGTTTTAGCAGTTCCTTCGCCCTTTTACGATCACCTCCCATAAATCCAGGGAGGCGGAAGAGGAGCATCGCCTTGGCATCGAGGGCACCGGTGTGCAGGGAATCGAGTTCTAAGACCCGATCGATCTCCTCCTTTATCTCTCCGACCTTACCCATCGCCTTAAGTCCGCCCTCAAGTTCAGCGATCCTGCCCAGATTTACCAGATACCAGAAATGGGCTCCAACCGAATGATCATCGATCTCAAGAGCCTTCTTCCCGTAGGCAACCCCTTTTTTAAACCAAACCATCTTTGCCTCTTTATCCTCCTTACGATCGCCGATAAGATAAGCGACATGAGCCAGTTCGTAATTGATCCGGACATTGAGGGTCTCGATTCGGGAGAGGGAATCGAGAATTTGATAGCTCCTCAAAAGATTGGCTTCGTTGAGATGGCGGGTCTGGTAGAGCCTGACTGCCTCATCAATGAGAGAATCGGGACTGAAACTGTATAAAGAAAGCAGTATGATCATAGGTCAATCTCGAAATTTCTAAGGCTAATAATTTTTGATTGCTTGAGAAAAAAATTCTTAACCCGTTCCCATTCCACCGGCTTGATCATTTTCGGCATAGGATCGAGATCAGCATCAAAAAAGTAAGTGAGGGCACGTAATGCTTGAACTGCAAAGTCCCTTGCATCTCGAAACTTCTCTTTGGTAAGGTGAAGAAGTTGATCAAGAGATATACAATCTTTTATTATGAAGTAAAGGTCGATGAAGTCCTTCTTATTTCCCCGGTTCACAACTGCCGATAGTTTCATGAGAGCAATATCGGTAATCGAAGCTATCTTGAGCGTCCGATGGACCGGACCAGGTTCGATAATCGGATATGGATAGTAAAAAAATGTCACATTTATATTATTCAGTAATAGAGCAAGCGTTCCATCCTTCTCCATAAGGACTTCGATATCGCCTTTGCTACTAAGAAGATTCTTGAGCTTGAGCCGATCATCAGTCCGGAGCTGGTTATTCTCTGAGAAAAGATCAAAATCTATCGAATATCTATGGCCAATCTGAAGTGCAAGACCGGTTCCACCACCAAGATAGAACTGGCCCAGATTAAGATCGGAAAGTATTTCAAAAGTGGCACGATTCGGCTCCGGAATAGCATTGATCGTAATACGACTCATCAATGCATCCAGAAGCGTGGTCCGCCTTGCAACCATTCGGGTTTCCGATAACCTTTTACCCCCAGGATTAAACACCAATAATTGAAATCTCGCTCGGAGAGCCGACGGAATCCATGATCTCTTAGAAACCTCCGGATCGACTCCACTCCAAAGGTCTTGAAGAGCCATTTCAGTTCCTCACTCGAACCAAATCTCAGAACCCGCTCGATTATAACCACCCGATCTCTTTCCGGATCAAGCTTTTTCCAATCGTATTCCTGGAAGAATGGTGCCAATGATTGAGGCAGCTGAACCATAATCTATTATACCCAGCTGGATCCCGATCTCAACCGGTTTATCTTATTTCGATCAGGTTTCCATCAGGATCCTTTATAAAGTAGACTGGATTGCCGTCCCGATCAATCCTGATCACCGGCACATCCCTTTCGGCCATCATCACCAGAAACTCATCTTTATCCCCCACCACCAATCCGAAGTGGTGGAAACCAGCTCCTGAGCCCGATTTGATCTCTGAGGTGGGCTGAAAGATCTCCAGCTTGAAGTCGCCCCGAAACAGCCTGATAAATCGGACCTCAGCATCAACGCCAAAAAGGGTCTCGGTAATCGGTCCCGAAAGGACCACATCCTTCTCCTTTTGGAAACCGAGTTTCGTGATGTAAAACTCCTCCAACCGATCAGCATCTCCGGTCAAAATCCCGATATGATCACAGCCAAAAGGTGCCATCATCCCCCCTAATCCATATATCTACCGGCATTGATGTCGATGACCTCACCGGTGATATACTCGTTCTCGATCAGAAACCTGACCGCATGGGCAATCTCTTCCGGCCGGGCAACCCTTTTAAGCAGCGCCAGCCGACTCAATCTTCGCTTCTGCTGCGGAGTTAAAAGGCCGGTGTCGACCGGGCCGGGCGCAATCGCATTCACCCTGATTCCACTACCGGCAAGTTCTCGAGCCAGGGCAAAGGTAAAGCCGATCAGCCCGGCCTTACTCGCCGCATAGTGGACCCCAACCGTCCCCCCCATCTTACCCGCAATCGAGCTGATATTGATGATACACCCTCCTTTCCTGATTAATGGGAGTAGCCACTTCATCAGATAGAAAGGACCGCTAAGGTTGACTGCTATCACCTCATCCCAGTCTCTTCTGGTGATGGTCGGAATGGTTCGGAATCGCCCCAGGATTCCGGCATTATTGACAACGACATCAAACACCATCCCCTTTCTCTTCAGTCGAAGAAGGAGATACCTGATCCGGGTGTAATCTCTGAGGTCGAGCTTATAGCATTCTGCCTTACCTGGCCCTATCTCCTTTAAAGTTCTAACTGCAGCTTTCTCATTCCGGTGGTAGGTGAAGACGACCCGATGACCCATCGCCACCAGCATCTCAACAATTGCCCGACCGATTCCCCGATCCCCTCCGGTGACAAAAGCATTACGCATCATCCCCCCTGTCTGATCGAAACCGGTTATCGAAATCATAATTCTTTTTTCATCAGAGGCAATACCTAAAGCTGAATGGATGGACCCACTCCAGAACCTCTCTTAAACTTCCCTCCCCCTCCAGAACTTTGGATAACGGATGGCGGATAAAAGAAGTGGCCGAAGGCATCTGGGGGAATGTTTAATTTTCCTCTTATCCGCTGTCAGGTGAAGTATTAAATTTATACATTTTATTTAATTTCAATCATTTTTCCTACTCCATACTCGATAAAATTTTCCTTATATTCCTTTCCGAAAGCCTCTCTGACCAAATCACCTGTGCAATGAGATGGTGCAACCTTTTCTACTCCCAATTCTTTAAATTCTTTAACACAAGATAGAGGAGGATGGTGAAACCCACCTAAAACCAAGTATACCTTATCCTTTTTCATCAATTCTTTGGCTCTCTTTACAATAGTCACAATTCCGGGATGAGCACAGCCTGTAATAACTACCAACCCCTTTTTTGAATCAATAATCAGGGATTGCTCTTTCGGAGGTCCATAGAGTTCTCCAGTTGTGTAAATAGAATCAGAAATTTTTCTTGGAGCTGAAATTTCTACAAATTCGGCACCATTTTGGATTATCATGTTTTTAATAGATTGTGGAAAGGAATTCGGAATAAATACGGTTACATTAGAGTTTCTCTCTAAAAAACCTTCCAATCCTCCCAAATGATCGCCGTGAATATGGGAAATGACAACCTTCTTGATCGAGGAAGGATCGATATCTAATTTTTCCATATTCGAAAGCAAAATTTCTGAGTTTCCTCCGGTATCAAAAAGTATTAGCTCCTGAGGAGTTTTTATTATAGTGGCAAAGCCCCAGGCAGTTTTAAGTTCTGGGTCTACCTGGTAGTTGTCATAGACAGAGATTAAAGTTATTTCTGGATTTTCTTTTTTAGCCTGAACTGCAAACGAAATTCTTGTTCCCGTCAAAATTAAGATTCCGCTTAAAATTAAGATTTTGAAATTCATTCTACTCAACCTCAATTATTTTTCCTGCTCCTCCCTCAATATATTTTTCAGGGTAACGAGATTTTATCTCTGATTTATATTGAGTACAATGGGTTGGACAAATCAAATCCAAGTCCTTTAAGGATTCGGGCCTAGTCCCGTGCAATCCTCCTATAATACCATAAACCTTACCAAATTGAGAAGCTGT
>QNBE01000126.1 GCA_003645615.1 Caldifarciminota bacterium | reverse complement strand
TGGAATGAAAGAGAGATCTAAGGGCACCCAGTCAACGGTCAAGAGCTGGAGGATGAAGTCACAATCCTTCCCTCCCCTCTCAATGTCCCTCAGCTTGGGCCTGAGATAATCACCAAATTCGATTAGAGGATCGATCTCCCTTTCTAAGACCTGCTCCCCAACCACCAACCCCGGATTATCCCTTCCACTCTCATAGTAATAGTAGAAAATAAACCGGTAGTCCTTTGATGGATCAAGACCGCTGATCCGATAACTCAACCTCCTGGTTCCATAATCGATGGTCCGGAGGGGATCAGCTTCATAATAGATGATGTGACCATCCCTTCTAACCAGGATTGGCAAGGGAACTTCGGTCCCCATGTTGAAGTTGTAAAGCGGAGCGGGTTCGGTGATCGGGATCTGGTGATAGTAGAGGTCAGCAAGATCGACCGAATCATACTCGGTCCAGACCAGATCGATGAACCGGGAATTGGCCACGATCTGGGGATAGTAGATCTTCCGATCGGAGCTGGCCACCAGATAGGGATCGATCAGCCCACCGGCCGGGATCGCACCAAGATATAGAGAGTTATCCCTGGTCCAGGTGAGATAGGAACCGGATGAGAAGGGGTGCTCACAGAAACCGATCGTCCACTCCGCACTCAAGTTTTCCATACCAGTCCAGCCAAACCGATACTTGATCGAATCGGAGTTGATCCAGAAGTGATCGATCTGATCGTTCCGCATTGTCAGATAGGGATAGGAGATCACCGAATCCGGATAGGAGTCGATTCTTGCCGTGATCGTATCGGTGATCCGGTAGTATCTTATTGATCTCCCATTGCCATCCCAGAGGATGTGGATTGTCCCTTCGGGATCAACCGTGATCGATGGTGAGACGAGGATCGGGATGAGCGAGTCGAGATAGTGGTTGGTGTCGACCTGAACCTCATAAGGGACCGAGTCGATCACCTGCCAGGTGCATTCCTCCGGATGGTCGACCGGGAATCTGCCGTAGATCAGAGATTTGCCCCTTATATGAATCCTCTGCGGTATCGGGATCTCGGGTGGATAGTGGTGCATCCCGTGGCTCGATTCGAAGGTGAAGTGGACGATGGAATCCCTGATCGCCACCGATGGCGCCCCGATCCCCCAGAGGTTGGAGTCGTAGGTGTGCAGGATTGAATCAGGGGAAGACCAGCTACCGTCATAGGTGGTGATCCTTAAAAGTTCGTGGTAGTTATGGCCGAAGTTGTCCGGATAGATACAGCCGATTTTGCCATCGGGCAACTGGAAAAGACAGGGATACTCACCCCGACCGAGATATTGAGGGATAGACCAGGAGGTGTCGGCAAGATAGGTATGATAGACCCCGAAGCTGTCGGTATAGACCAGATGGAGCTTCTGGCCATCCCTTAGAAGTCGCCGGGCATTATTATGGCCGGTGGCATAAGGATTATGGGAGGGGGCAATGTGATAGACAGGCTCATAGGGGAGATTAACCTGGGTCTGGATGATCTGATATTCATCAGTCCCGGTCTTCTCGGTCCAGGCGACATAGAGTCTGTATTTTGATAGTCTGGTGCCGATCGGAAAGGCGGAGAGATTAGGGGTGGTGGAGATCTGGATCGGTTCAGACCAGCCGTTAAGCCCCTTCTGAGCATACCAGATGTCATCCTGATATTTGAAGAGCACCAGATCCTGATCAGCCAGAGAACTATAACCAACCTCCCCATAAGGGTCAGTATCACAGGGACCAATCACGGTGCGATGAGAGACGGCATAGCCATCTCCATTCCAGCGGAGCAGAGCGGTGGCCAGATAGTCACCGCCATCCTCAGCAACCTCATAACTGATCCTGATGAGATTACTGCTTATCACTACTGCGCTCGGCCCACCCTGCACACAGCCCAACTTCCCATACCTGGTGAAGTGCCAGTCATCGGAGCCGAGTCTCCGATAGCCAATCCAGAGCGAACAGTTCTGGGTATTATGACCAACAATCACCACCCGACCGGCCGGATCATATACCATCACCGGGCGGAAGAGCCGGATATGATTGGGCGGGACGATGATTTGACTGCTGGTATCACTCCCATCTAAGGCAAACCGGACCTCAATCAGAGTCTCAGTCTTGGCATGCTTCCGGAAGACGACAAAACCGGTATCGACCACCGGAGAGTGGGGCATGAGGCCGGTGGTAATCGCAAAGGATGGCGGCTGGAGCAGCTCTTCATCCTCATCCCATCCGGTAATCTTTTCGTAATAAACCCAGCCGTTCTTATACAGACTCTTCCACCTTCGAGCGTCCGCATCATAGTAGCAGTGGATAAGATTACGGGTGCCCCGATCCTGAGATTCACGGAAGAGCTGGGTAAAGACGAGATGGGGTCGGCCCTGGTTGTCGATGAGAAGAGCCGGATTGGAACTGTAGTAGTAGCGTCCCCCACCCTGGGCACCCCCTTCGAAACGATTACCACCAGCATCAGCGATAGCATCATCTTTAAAGGTGTAGCCGCCATCAGTTGATCTCAAACATCTTACTTCAGTGAAGAAATCGCTCTTTTTCCGATACGGGAGGTAGATCTCATCCGTCACCGGGATCCCCACCCGCCGGGCATTATTGAATGCGGTCATGCCGGAATAATTTGAAACTGCAACCCCGCCGATCCGGATCGATGCCTCATTGGACCAGGGGGAAGAGTGTCCCTGATCATCAACCGCCTTCACCTTGTAGGTATACCGATGAGCGACCTCTATCTCGGTATCTTGATATTGAAAGGTGTTCTTATCCACTCGATCATAATCCTCCTCCCAGGGATCATTATCAACCTTTCGGGCAATCTGGAAATATGCCTCCTCGATCGATGAGGTATGTTGCCAACCAATTTTTATATAATCGGAAGTATAGTTGATAACTTTGAGACTGAATGGCGGATTGATCCAGTAGGTCTTTCCGGTTGCCACATTGGAAAAACCGGAGAAGTATTCACCGCAGTAGGCCCTTACCCGGTATTGATACTCAGTGCCCGGAGATAGATTCCGGTCGATATACTCAGTAACCCCGGCCGAGACACTGTCGATCACCACCCAGACCCCTCCACTCAGACGGAGGATCTCAAAACCCTCCTCAGCTAATACTTTATCAATCCAGGTCAGTTTGATCTCCGACTCTGAGATACCTGCCGCCTTCAATCCCACCGGAATAGAAAGATAGACCCCGGTGTTGAAGTTGTCGTGATGGAATTTCCCCCACTCGATAAGGCTGTAATAACTACCACCCCGCTCCCAGCGATAGACGAAATGATCAGTGGAGGTCGCCACAATCTCAAGCTTGCCATCACCATCAATATCAGCGATCAATGGTGAGGAAGCGATCTTCTCCAGAGCAAACATCTTGGGATCGGTTATCTCATACCCATCGTTTGCCGAAAACATATAGAGCTTCCCGTAATCCGATCCGATTGCAACATCAAGCCACGCCTTGCCCAGCTGACCTAAGGATGGTGAAGAGTAGGGGCAAACCGGCCATTCAACAAAGGATTTGGACCATTTGATCATCCCATTATGCTCATAGCATCTCAAAACCATATAAGAATAATTGATACCAGGATTATAATTCCCGGCAACGATCACCTCCCCTTTGCCATCGTTGTCGACATCAGCAATCGCCGGCGAAGAATGCAAATCATTAAGTCCATTAAAACTATCATCCCACTTTAAATATAACGAAGTCCCCCGTATTTCTACACAAAGCACTCCATTATCACCAGCCGCTACTGTGGGACAGTAAACGATATCATTCCAGCCATTACCATCAATATCAGCAATAGCCGGTGTTGTATGATTATATATTTTACCACTAAAGCCCTGGCTCGGTAGTTCAAGCTTCATATCTTCAAATCCTTTACCCCCAAAATATCTGATCCAGACCGGATAATGAAAGGGAGAAGCTACATTATTTGCTACGGCAATAATATCTAAGTAGCCATCCTTATCGATATCAACAATCACCGGACCAGAGACGAACTCAAACTCGGAATAGCCGGTGTATTTGAGATGGCCATCATAGGAATATATCTTCACCCCATTTTTAGTCCCGATCACGATATTCTTCTTGCCGTCCTTATTGAAATCTGCGGTGGCCGGGGAGGAGGAAGAGCAGCCGACATATTGGGGCCAGCCCGGGAAGGTGGAGCCATCCTCACAGTTGAAGACATAAAGATAGCCTCTGGTCGTAGCGACAATGAATTCATAATTACCATCACCATCTAAATCGGAAACGCAGGGATTGGCCCGAACATTGCCATTCACCTCTTTCGACCAGAGCAGGTTCCAGTCGGAATCGAAGGCATAGGCCATGCCGTAACCATCATCATCCCCATCATCACAGGCCAGAAAGACCTCCTGTTTGCCATCACGATCGATATCCATCAGGGCGGGGGTGATGTGGATACTTCCTTCAGCACTGCATACAACGAAGATATAATCCACCGGTAAATCGCCCTCAAAATTATCCTTCATCTGTGGATGCTGTTCATAACCAGGATAGTGTTGTTCTACAAAATCCTCCGTTTTAGGTCTGGCATAGTTAAATATTTCTTCGGCTGAAGTATGATAATCGCCGTTATTATCCACCTTTTTGTTTAACGCTTCGATGAGATAATAGCTAAAAACACCGTTTTGTAAGAAGCTGCTTTCGAACGAAATCTCATCTGCTTTGCAAGCGAAAAGAGCCACGGTATTTGTTAGAGATTTTAATACGGTTTGAAATCCTCCGCTTGCCGGAATAAACTCTACCGGGATGGTAGATATACCTCTTGGACTCAAACCTCCGTATGCCATACCTCCGCAATAACAGGCATCAAGAATTATGATCTTTCTGGCTCGTATTTTATTCATCCAGTTTTGGAATTCCTCATCTTTTATCATTGTTGCGTAATTATAGGGATCAGTTTCGTAAGGGCACAAATAGGAATGAGTATTATCTTTATCTCCATGACCAGAAAAATGAAATATGAGCAAATCTTCCGGACACAATTTCTCCATCTCTTGAAGTTTTGATCTGATGGCCGCTTTTGTAGCATGCGCATTTGTTAAAATTGTGATATTTATAGAATTCCAATGTGGAAATGCTTGGAGGGCCAAATTCATATCTTCAACATCATCGACACAATATCTCAGATCATTAGCATATTTGTAGTCCTCAATTCCAACTAAGATGGCTCGATACTCAATGGCAAAACCAATCTTGGCCGCTAAAACAATTGCTATAACTATGGCTCTATTCATAACCTCGCTTTATCCGTCTAATGTAAGCGGTATCTTCACCGGGAAACGTTCTTGATCCAGAAAAGACGATAATTGTGTCGTAATCCGAACGAACTTCAAGGACATGGTTTCTTAGTATGCATTCAGAAGCACCTCGAGTCTTTATCTCACCAATGCGAGGGTTTACTAAACTCTCAGGCACTTCGCAGGAAGGGAGAAGCGGAAGTGGTTCATAATCTCCTAAATTGCTCCGAATTTCTACCGCTATTGTTTCAGGTACACCAAAGTGATAATCGCCAGTAAATAGAATGTACACCATATCACCGATATTGTATTCTGATTTTTTGAAAGTATAGGTGGAATCAACAAATTGGATCTGAGACCACCACTCATATTTTTCAGAATCATTTCCACAACCACAGACGATTAAGAGGATAACTAAGATATAAACGCTCGCCTCTACCACTCTTCGACTTGCCACCATCACACCTCTATTATACCAGCTCTTCCCCTTCATTGTAGAGAATTTTAACCACCGGTTTGATCCGATCAATAGTTTTGTTCTCCATTTTGGGAAGGAGGTAGATCTCATCCGTCACCGGGATCCCCACCCGCCGGGCATTATTGAATGCGGTCATGCCGGAATAATTTGAAACTGCAACCCCGCCGATCCGGATCGATGCCTCATTGGACCAGAGCGAGGCATGGTCCTGTTCATCAACCGCCTTCACCTTGTAGGTATACCGATGAGCAACCGTGACGGTATCGATAAACTCCTCAGTATTGGCCGGAACTGTGGCATAAGTGGTGTCCCAAT
>QNBE01000125.1 GCA_003645615.1 Caldifarciminota bacterium | reverse complement strand
GTCCTTTGGGAGGACAGTCGCAACATTCCCCTTTCTTGCCCTCTCAAGCCTTGTCTCAGCCTTCTCTGAGCCCTCTTCCCCTTCTCTTATTTCCATAAACCTGATCCCATACCAGTCCCCGGGCTGAGGCGCAGTCGCATTCCCATCCCCGTTGACATCACCACCAGGACCATCATCATAGATCGAAGTGAAATAGATACTGTCGGTCTCAGTGCCCTGGGCTATGATCGAACCCTTGACCAGAAGGCGCTGATCCTCCTCTAATTTTACCACCGCACCGGGTTTGATGGTCAGGGTGGCATGAGTATCAACCCATATGGTATCAAAGACCACCCAGGGGATCAGCTCATCCCAGGCCCGATCTTCGGTGTAGGTAATATGACCGATCGCAATCCCCCGTTTTTTATTGGTCCCATCCGCACTATTGCCCTCAATGATCGGCTGACCACGATAGAAGTGCATGACATAGGTGTTCTGATGACCGGTGAACTGGTTATCCCTCACTTCAGGCACGACCACGGTCGTCTCCGAGCAGACATAGACCCCATAGGAGTGGTTGTTACTGAAGGTATTATTTAGAATCCGGGGGGAATAGTTCCCCTCAACCCTGACCCCACAGTCACCATTGTCGACAATCAGATTACCACTGATCTCCGGAGCAGGAAAGAAGTCCTTCGGGGTAGTTTTTTGGGTTGCAAAGGCCGGGACTGAGATCAGCACCCCGGAACTCTTAGAATAACCGAGGTAGGAATTCTTGACCCTGGGACTGGAGAAGTTGATCGATACCATCCCTCCCACCTCACCACCGTAGGCGATCTGACAGTGATCGAGGATGGTGTTGTCCGAACCGGCAGTTAGATAGATCTCCCCCCACATCCCGGGCTCGGCCGGGTCTCCTTCTTTGATGTGGGGGATGAATCTGATACTGTCGGTCTCAGTGCCAATGGCAGAAAGGGTGCCCCTTACCCGCAATCCCATCCCTGGCCAGAATTGCCAGAACATCACCCGAACACCAGGATCAATGGTAAGGGTAGCACCGGGCCCAACCTCGTTGAGATTAATGACGACATAAGGATCATTATCAACCGTCCACCGACCGGAAATCTCCCCATGGACTAAAGTTCCCTTCACCTTGAATCCAAACACGGTATACTCATCATGATGACCATAACAATCGGTCGCCAGAAGCGTCACCTGATAGGTGCCCGGCAGAGCAGGCAGACCATACTGATCCCGACCATCCCAGGAGAGAAGATAGTGATTGGTGCCGGAAGGGAAGGTCGTCCCGGTGATGAGCACTGTGCACTGGTAGGCCTCAGCCACCTGAGGCGGCAATTCAGCAGGACCGGTGATCCTGAAGTTGATGCCCGCAACATCATCAATCTTGAAGGTGAGCGGACATTCACCCCCACTCCGGGTAGCATCAAATTCCTCAATCTCCGCTGAGGCCGACAGGATCGAGATCTTGTTGCCTAAGAATCGTATGCCAGTATCCTTAGTATACGCATCGATAATCGTAACATCATCGCATCTTTTAGACACCGCAATACTTCTTGGATGTAGAAATTGGTGCCACAATGCACCTCTGGTTCCTTCACTCCAGAGAAACTCCTCCAACCCTTCAGTCAATTTAATCACCCGACAGTTGGCCTTGTCAACACAGAAGACATTGCCATTTGCGTCACAGGCTATCGAGACCAAAAAAGACATCGGTTCCGAAGGACTATACTCCGCCCACCATTCGAAGGTTCCATCCTCCTTTTCTAATAGCGCAACAACCCGCTTGTTATAGGTATCAACAACATAGACAAAGTCACCATGTCTGGCAATATCATGCGGACCATAAAATTGTCCTACCCCTGAACCAAAAGAACCATAGGTCTGCTCAAGACTACCATCCGCTGACAACCTCACAATCCGATGATTCTTAGTATCAGCAACATAGATCTTTAACCCCTGATCTGTCTCGACTACATCGAAGCCCTGAGGATGGCTAAGACCAACATTGGTGGCGATTGGGGGGAGGGCGGTGACTGAAAAATCAGGAAGGTTAAAAATCGCACGGCCAATTCGATTGTTGTCGGTGTCAAGAATATATAGGTCTGATAGATTGTGGATCATCACCTCAGCCGGTAACTTATACTGACTATCAGCCTCACCATAACCACCAAAAGCAGAGTATCTGAGGGTATCGTCAGCATCCCCTACGACCCGATACCTGAGATACTCAAACCTCCCAGCGGCAGGATCGGTAAAGAAAAGTATCGGCGAGTTCCATTGATCACGCACCAGATCACAGCCATCCGGATGTATCGCCACCATCTTATCATCAGCCAGCCCCTCCAGATCGGCTTTGGTGAAGCGATCTCGATTCTGGATTCGTTTAGGATAGAACTTTGCTGGTAGAGAATATGCAAAAAGCAATATTATTAGCAGAAGTCTCTTATCCATCCCTACCCGCCTTCCTCACTCCACTTTTGATTTCCTTCGATAGGCGAGCAAAAAAGACCGAAGTAGGAGAGATCCGCCACACATCTCGCTCCTTGATCAGGTAGAATTCGATAGTATCAATAGCGCTTGAAAAGACGATTTGATAGATCAATTTCGCCTCTGATCCGTTCACATCAGCCCTGACCAATTTAAGCGATGCCAATAACCCACCTCGAGTGACCTTCAATCTATCACAGTAAGATTTAGTAGCGGTATATGCCTTTTTATACGATCCTTCAGTCTTACTCAGCAACCGATAGGCGTCTCTATCATTACCAAGCTCAACCGCCCGTATAAATTTGGCTACGGTTAAAGCAACCTTATCCTCCTCAGTAAATCGATAGGAATGGTAATGGAGATTCTCAGGATCAGACTTATAGTAGAAGGTTTTTACCGCACCAATAGTAATTAAAGCTGCAACAACTATGATACCTATGAACTTTATCCTTCTCACCATTCTCTCTCCTCCCATACAAATCGATCCTCATAGAAGTTGCCCTCTTCATCAAAACCATAGAGGATATATTCTTTTCGTCCTAAGACTTTCATGGGGTATAGCCTTCCTTGTATTTTTTTAAAACCTCCCCTTACTTCTATTCCAGTATCAATAAACCTCACTTTCACTACCGGAAGCCGGCGATCAATCGGCCAGGGATAAGGCTCGACCACTTCCATCCTTTCCGGCTTTATCAACTCCCCTTCAGGCGTAAATCTCACCTGATAGACACAAAGATTCTCCTTTTCATCTAAGCCAGCAACCGAAAGGATGATCTCACCATTGGGGAGCTTTGAAAGATCCATAGCGTTTTCAGCACCTTTATGCTTCATCCAAGGATAATAAGCTCCACCAAGATGAATCCCAGGGATCTTGCGGAATGCATCTTTGGTTAAATCCAATTCTACCGGATTTGAGATAAAATTACCTTCGAGATCAGTATGGATATACCAGATTTTGTATGGACTGCGGTCCCATCCCCTCCACTCCAGTGCCTCCTCTAAAGAAAATGTCCTTTGCCAATTTAAACCACTACATATGAGCAGATTATCTTTTGATGTCGTGATATATACAGGTTCGATAAACAGATATTCGGACCGCGCAAATTTCTTTGCAAATCTTTGTGCATTGTCTTTAGAGGTCGTTTTCACTCTGCCAAACTGGGGATAGACCTGAGCAGTTTGTATGGAGAATGTTAATGGTGAAGGATCTATCGCATAGATTCGTCCTTTACTGTTTCTAACAAGATTGGGCTCAAGATAAATTTTTGAAGGATCTGGACCTGAAATTATATTGCCAGATGAATCAAAAATAAATCGTCCTAATAACCTACTGTGCATAAAGCACCTTTGATAGACAATCAGTAAACTATCGGCGCTGATCCACAGAGCTCCATTTTGAGTAAATCGATATTGAGTATCTTTTAAGGTTGTTAGTCGCATTTTATCTACCGTAAGTTTACCATCAGGGGCGATCACCCGATAGTAATAATGTAGGATTTGTTCGTAAGGCTCCAAAGGTTCGGGTTCAGTACCTGCTAAACTACTGAGGGGATAATATCTCTCTTCTTCTGCCCAGAGAACAATATATCCTCCGTCCGGCCTTCTTATCAAAAGCGGATTTATCACAGCCTTCTCTTTCAAGTCTTCTAACAAGTCTCTCAACTGGTTAAATTCAAATGCGACCACATCTGCAGTAATTAGGAGTCCTATTATAAAGATTAAAACTTTCGTGTTAAGGTCTTTCATACTACCTCCTATATTTCCCTAATGCAAACACAGTCCTTCCCTAAGATATGTCTAGTATTCATCCCATCCCAAGCACAAGGATTACCATTTTCTCCTACATCATAACTTCCATCCAGGGTTCTACGGTCGAAACAGCCGTAGATATAGAAACCATTCGGGTTCGCAAATGCATTATATAGATTTGCAACCATTACATGCTCATCAGTCACCTCGGGGATATCATAATGCCACATGCCAAGTGCATGACCGATCTCATGGGCCGATACCAGGGCGATGGCCTGCTCTTCAGGTATCACCAGACCCTGATAAGCAACAATCCGGTCGTAAAACACAAAACAACCAACACTGTCAAGGAAAGGTGATGAGTAGTTTAATTCTTCACTACCGAGATGTAGCGTCTTCCAGAATTCCTCCCCAGAATAGTCTTCAACTATCCCCATGACATCAGGATCTGGTGGATCAAGAGTGCCATCCCTTCCTATTATTAAATGAATCTTATTCTGCCAGATCCTTTCATGGCCGGTCAGAGGATCTTTATAGGTATAAAGAAGTCCCATCCGCTCCTGTCGATCTGGATACCGCTCCATCGCTTCAATCTTGTCATCAATTATTACCTGAGGAGTTATTCCAGCTGTCCTCAATATCGTCTCAATCGCCGCTGCGATCCAGACAATATCCAGCTTGGGGTCATCATCAGTAACCCCCTTCCAGTAGTCAAGTTCAACAATGACATCTTTGTAGTCGGCAGGATCACCCGGATCAGGATCATTATCAATCTGAACATAGTTGTCCCCGGCAACCTCGATCTCACCCATCCCAGGTTGATACCCCTTCTGATGGGTATACTCCTCAATGTCATGAGATGCCTCGCCATCCATGATGCTGTATACTGAAAAGTATACCTGATTTATGGCCTTCTCACAAGTGACCGTAATCCGATGCTCGAGGTTGTTCGGCGGTGAACCCGGTGGAAGGTCATCAAGGACGAGATACTCAAAAGCGATCCAGACCTCTTTACCGTCGATAATTATCTTCTGAGTCATCATCGTTGAGGTCTTTTCACCCGATATCCCAAACTTACCCCAATCGGTCTGGAATTTCACCGCCACCGGTTCTGTCGCTCCTTCGACCTGAACCGCCAAAGGATGGGCAAAAGGAAGGGAAAGGCGCTCACCAGGATTCCCTTTGGTATGCTGACCACACCATAGCTTCAATGTATATTTATTAGGGTTCTCCCCTGCCATGACTACGAAGTCCTCTTCGGCCGCATTCCTGCCTATACCTTTAGTCGGCTTATAAAATTCAATCCGGGCCTTATAGAAACCAGGGGCAAGGGCACGCCATTCCCGAGTCCATCTCTTTTTCCCAACCTCCTCAATGAGGATGAGCTCCTCATGAACAATCGAACCCTCCGGGGTTCCATCCTGGTATCTTATGGTAAAGCGAAGATATTTAAAGTCTAGATCTACGGAGTGATAATTACCGCCAAAATAGATAAGATCGTTTTGATAAATTTCATCCGGCTCAATAAACAGAGTCACAAATCTAAACAAGTCGAAATAATGCGCAAGCCCAACGGCAATTAGAAGCACTATCCCCACAACCTCACACATTATTAAAACTGTGGATGATATCATCATTACCAATATTTTTTTCTTCATATCACCCCCATAGGTGCTTTAGACTCCCCTTTGAGATGACAGTATGTTCTTCCTGAATACCTGGCAAAATCGTCCCTTCCACTCTCGAACTTCGTCATAAGATTATAAATCGCTCCGAACATAACTATAATCCAATGATGATGAGAGATTGTTCGGCTATCTGAGAAGCAGTTAAATCTGAGGGTGGAATTCTCTCTCTCGAGAGAGAATTGGTAGCCGTCTGGGGATTAAACTCTTATTTATCATATCCGATTATAACCACCTTGAGATTTCTGTCAAGCATTTCTGGAGGAAAATTTTTGCCCCCCACTGAAACCCTCTGCATCCGATTG
>QNBE01000124.1 GCA_003645615.1 Caldifarciminota bacterium | reverse complement strand
GATATCAGGTTGATGGTCTATCCGGAGGCAGAATCTTTTGTTGAGATCAAAAAGGATACCGCCTGCTATGGCATCTCCGGTCCGGATACGGTTATCATTGTCATCACCGCAGGGGAAGGTTTCGGGGGACCGATCCGGGTGGGAACGGTCTTCAGGAAAGGAGAGCTGATCAGGGTAAGGATCATCTCCCATTCCGAGACCCCGGGCTATGGATCGAAGATTACCGATACCACCTTCCTGAACCAGATTGTCGCTGGCAGACTCGAGGCGATCACCGGTGCCACGGTCTCATCTCAGGCGGTCTTCGATGCGGTCGAGAAGGCAAAAAGGATCATCTCGGAGGTGAAATGAGGTGGCGGATCTTCACCAACGGCCTCATCCGGGAAAACCCGGTCCTGATCCTGATGCTCGGCCTCTGTCCGACCCTGGCCACCTCAGGGACCGCCCGGGATGCCTTAGGTATGGGGATTGCGGCCAGTTTTGTCCTCATCTCATCCAACATTGTTGTCGCCATGATCCGGAAGGTGGTGCCGAACGAGGTGAGGATACCGGTCTTCATCCTGGTGATCTCGACCTTCGTCACCGTGGTCGACTATGTGATGCATGCCTTCCAGCCCGATCTCCATAGGATGCTCGGTGTCTTCGTCCCGCTGATTGTGGTCAACTGTATCATCCTCTGCCGGGCCGAGGCCTTTGCCTCGAAGAATGGCATCTTCAATTCGATCCTCGATGCTCTCGGTATGGGAATCGGCTTTACCGGTGCGATCCTGATCATGGGGATAGTGCGGGAGCTCCTCGGCAACGGGACCATCTTTGGAAGGATCATCCTCGGTGAAGGTTTTCATAAGGCTCCGGTCCTCTTCATGATCCTGCCTCCAGGGGCATTCCTCCTGATCGGGATCCTGAAGGGGCTTATCAACTACTTCCAGCGATGAGCGATCTCGGTGTCATATTCATCGGTGCCTTCTTGGTTAACAATATCGTCCTGATGAGATTCCTGGGCCTCTGTCCCTTCTTCGGGGTCTCGACCCGATTCGAGTCCGCCCTCGGGATGGGGATGGCGGTCATCTTCGTCATGACCATGGCCTCATGGATCACCTGGTTCCTCTACCATGTCATCCTCCTGCCGATGGAACTGATCTTCTTAAGAACTGCGGTCTTCATCCTGGTCATCGCCTCCTTGGTCCAGCTTGTTGAGATGTTCCTGAAGAAGAGTGTTCCGGCCCTCTACTCCGCCCTCGGTATCTATCTCCCTCTGATCACGACCAACTGCGCCATCTTAGCGGTCACCTTCCTCAATATCGACTATGAGTTCTCGCCACTTGAGGCGACTACCTTTGCGATCGGAACCGGAATCGGCTTCACCATGGTCCTCTTGATCTTCGCCTCGATAAGGGAAAGGCTCGACCTCTATCCGATCCCCCGATCACTTAAGGGCCATGCGATCGCATTCATTGCTGCCTCCTTGGTCTCCTTGGCCTTTCTCGGTTTTGTCGGACTATTCGGGATCGCACTATGATCGTAATTAAGGCATTGATCGGACTGGGCGGGGTTGGGTTGATCATGGGGATCATCCTCGCCATCGCCTATCAGAAGTTCAGGGTCGAGGTCGATCCCAAGGAGGAGAAGATCCGGGAGATCCTGCCCGGGGCCAACTGCGGTGCCTGTGGCTATGTCAACTGCGATACCTATGCCCATGCTGTCGCCACCGGCGAGGCCGAACCGAACCTCTGTATCCCGGGTGGGAGTGAGGTCGCGGCCAGGATCGGAGAGATCTTAGGGGTGGAGCTGGAGGCGAAGGAGAAGATGATCTCCTGTCTCAACTGCCAGGGCTCGATCGAGGTTGCACCGGAGCGCTACGACTACCACGGCCCTAAGGACTGCCGGAGCAGCTATATCCTCCTCGGCGGCTATAAGGCCTGCACCTATGGGTGTCTGAGGATGGGCCACTGTGTTGAGGTCTGCCCATTTGATGCGATCGAACTGGGACCGGAGGGGCTTCCGGTAATCGATCCCAAAAAGTGCACTGGCTGTGGTATCTGTGTCGAGGAGTGCCCCAAGGGGGTCCTCTCCCTCGTCCCTTATGAGCAGAAGGTCTATATCGGCTGTGCCTCCCATGATCGTGGTAAGAAGGTGAAGGATGTCTGCAAAAAGGGGTGTATCGGCTGCGGGATCTGTGCCAAGGTCTGTCCGTTCGATGCGATTGAGCTGGTTGACAATCTCCCGGTCATCGATTACAAGAAGTGTGTCTCCTGTGGTATCTGTGTCCACAAGTGTCCGACCAAGGCGATCGTTGATCGGGTTAAGGTAAGGCCCTATGCGATCATCTCGACCAAATGCGACGGCTGCGGTGAGTGTGTCAAGGTCTGTCAGTTCAAGGCGATCGAAGGAGAGGAAGGGAAGAGGCATCGGGTGATCAGGGAGAACTGTATCGGCTGCGGGATGTGCTTCCGGGTCTGTCCGGTTGGAGCCATCACCATGGCCGGTGCCTTAGGATACGAAGACTAATCTTTAACTTCCAATTTCAACCGTTCGCCAAGATCGAGATTTATCGCTGACCATACCCGGTGATTACCGACCATCCTTTCTACCAGTCCGGCCCGGCGAGCAGTCTCAATTATTTTCCGGAAGAGCCCCTTTATCCCACCCTTATCATAGACAAGAATCCCCTCTGATGCGAGCCTCAACACATACCAGTTTGATATCCGCCTCAAGCCATTAACCGAATAGACGACCACGGTGACATCCCGGTGGAATAGAGAGAGGGCTTCGTTTATCCTGTCCCACCAGATGCGATCAACATCGTATCCAGACTTTTTCTCCTTTACGATCACAAATATGTCAATGTCACTTCGATCACTGAAGTCGCCTCGGGCTAAGGAGCCCATAACGCCTACTGCCTCGGCTTCCCTTAGGATCCCACCCATTCTGAGAATCGCCTCTTTTACTGCCTCAAAGGTGCAGTCTTTTCTTCTACGCATTTTTAATGCTCTCCAGGAACTTCTCTGCTGCTAAAATTGCTCTTTCTGCCCGTCTCATTAGATCTCTGGCAAGATCTTTACTACACAGGTCGGTAGCAGAGACCCAACTACCATTCTCTTTTTCTCTTCCGTGGGCCCTTAGGAAACACCGCCGGGCATCTTTTATCCAGCGCTCCGCTTCCCTATGAGTCTCCACAATTAAATCTTACCAGACAATCTCCTCCAGTCAAGGCCAACAGTTGACAGATCGCAATTGGTAGTGAGAATCTTATATCATGAAAGGAGGTGGTGATGCAGCGGACCATTATCGGATTTCTAATCCTTGGTAGTCTCATCACTGCACCAGCCCTCTCGATCGGGGCCGGTGCTGTCTATAAGAACCTTCTGGTCGAAAATGGAGATGGCTATCTCGGTCTGGTTGGTGATGTCTACTTCAAACTCCTCCCCTTCTTAGGTGTCCGTTTCGGTATCGCCGAGGTCGATCTGCCGGAAGGGGAGACCTCCTACAAGTTCGGAGTCCATACCGGGGCCAATCTCTTCCTCGCCTTCCCGCTCGAAGGTATGCCGATCTCTCCCTACATCCTCTTTGGCCTCACCTATGCAGGCGATAGAAATAAAAGGCTGGATCTCATCGGCGGTGGTGGCTTCAATCTTTCCCTCAACCCACAGTTTGGGATCTATGTTGAATCGGCCATCAACTACTACAGCCATGAGAATCCGGCCGGGATTAAGAGTGAAGGTAACCCGCTCTATATCGGAGGTGGCATCAAGGTGAAGATCCCGATGTTGTAACCTTATGCGGGAACTCCTCCGGCTGAAAAGGTATCTCTTAAGATATAAGTATCATTACCTCTTCGGGATCATCGCCCTCATTGCCATCGATCTCCTCCAGCTCATCATCCCCCGAATCCTGAAACGTGCGATCGATGGTCTGGCCACCGGTGTTATCGACCTTGCTGGACTGGGCCGCTATTTCCTGATCATCCTCCTGATTGCCCTCCTTATTGCGATCGGCCGCTTCTTCTGGCGCTATCTGATCATCGGCTCATCACGGCGGGTCGAACGCCACCTCAGGACCGACTTCTATAAACATCTGCTCACCCTCGACTTCACCTATTTTGATCAACACAAGACCGGTGATCTGATGGCCCATGCGGTGAATGATATCAATGCGGTCCGGATGGCCCTCGGTTTTGGTTTCATCATCCTTATCGATGTCCTCATCCTCGGGGTTGCCGCCCTCATTCTGATGGTCCATATCAGTCCGAAATTGACCATGCTTGCGATCATCCCCTTCCCGATCATTGCCCTCTTCTCCACCCGATTTGGTCGGATCATCCACCGCCTCTTCGAGATGGTCCAGGCCGCCTTTGCCCAGCTCACCGAGCGGGTGAGGGAGAGCCTCTCCGGAATAAGGGTGGTGAAGCTCTTCGCCCAGGAGGAGACCGAGATGGCAAAGTTTGATAACCTCTCCCAGGGCTATGTCGAGAAGAATAAGCGGCTGATCCGGGTCTGGTCGATGTTCTTCCCGGTAATGATCCTCTTGGGAATGGTGGGGCAGGTGATCGTCATCCTGGTTGGAGGGAGGTATGTCATCTTCGGTGAGATCTCAATCGGCTCTTTTGTCGCCTTCATGGCCTACCTCTCAATCCTGATCTGGCCGATGATGGCGATCGGCTGGACCGTCAACCTCTTCCAGCGGGGTGCAGCATCCCAGCGTCGGCTCAACCGGATCTTTATTGAACGGCCGCAAATCAAAGATGGCCGGGTCCCGATTGAAAGACTTCAGGGGGAGATCGAGTTCTGTAAGGTCACCCTCACCTATCCAGGCAAGGAGGTTCCCGCCCTTAATGGGATCGATCTCCACATCCATCCCAAGGAGTTTATCGGTATCACCGGCCCGGTCGCCTCGGGCAAGACCAGCCTGGTGGCCCTGATCTTAAGGCTCTATGAACCTGATTCCGGCACAATAATGATCGATGGCCACCGGATTGAGGATCTGAAGATTTCTGATCTGAGGAGAAACATCGCCTATGTTCCTCAGGATACCTTTCTCTTCTCCGATACGATCCGGAATAACCTCCTTCTGGGGAAGAGGGATGCAACCGAGGCTGAGATCGAGCAGGCGATAAGAACCGCCCAGATCTATGATGAGATTAGAGAATTCCCTCAGGGACTCGATACCGTGATCGGAGAGCGGGGGGTGACCCTGAGTGGAGGGCAGAAGCAGAGGATTGCCCTTGCCCGTGCCCTCCTCCTCGATCGTCCGATCATCATCCTCGATGATGCGGTATCATCGGTCGATGCCGAGACCGAGAAGCTGATCCTCACCTCTCTGAGGGAGGAGATCTCGGGCCGGACCGCACTTGTCATTACCCATCGGGTCTTCGCCCTCCAGAATGCAGACCGGATCTATGTCTTAGATCGGGGGCGGGTGGTTGAGGCCGGTCGCCACGAGGAGCTGATTCAATCCCGCGGCCTCTACTATCAGATCTATGAACGGCAGAAGATTGAACTGAGACTGGAGCAGATATGATCCACGGTTTCTCACCATCCGAACCGGAGATCGGTAAGGTCTTCGATCTTGGGATCGTCAAACGGCTCCTTGCCTACATGAAGCCCTATCTCAAATATCTCATCTTGGCCGCGGTCTTCCTCATCATTGCGGCTGGAGCCGAGATCGCCTACCCCTACATCACCAAGGTTGCGATCGACAATTATATTGTCAAGAGTGGCTGGATTGTGGAAGGGATCAAATACCGGGCCGGTCTGATCCCACTCGGAGATGACCGCTATTTCACCGCCCGACTCAATCGGTGGGAGAAGCCGAAGTGGATCTCGAAAGAGCGTTACTACTTTCTCTATCCGGATGAGATCGATACCCAAATCGAAGCGATCATAGCCTCCCATCCCGAGCTCTTCCACTGTTACGAAGGTGTTATCCTCATCGCCCATAGCGATCTGAAACGGCTCAAACCAGAGGAGGTCCTTACGCTGCGGGGAGGGGATATTGCCGGGGTCCTGAGGCTCACCCTCCTCTTCCTCCTCATTCTCCTTCTCGGTGGTGGGGCCAACTACTTCCAGATCTATCTCTCCCAGTATGCGGGTCAGCTCTTCATGCATGCGCTCCGAAAGAGGATCTTTCGCAAACTGATGCAGCTCGACATTCAGTTCTTCGATCGGAATCCGGTCGGGAGGCTGGTGACCAGGGCGACCAACGATGTTGAGGCGATAAACGAGGCCTTCACCCAGATCTTTGCCCGCCTGCTCAAGGATTTTCTGCTT
>QNBE01000123.1 GCA_003645615.1 Caldifarciminota bacterium | reverse complement strand
TATAGACCCGGATCATCCGCCCCTTCTCCTCTACCTCGATATCATAGATTTCCAGCCCGAATGATTGGACAACGGTCTCGATTCGCCGCTTTAGCTCCTCAATCATCCACTCAGCTCCTTTTTTAGCTCGACCAGCCCCGAGATCAGATCCTCTTTTCGGAGTAAGAGCCTCCGATTGAGGAGTTTCACCTTCACATCGATCCTCTCTTTCTTCATCCCTTCCGGTCCAATGATGATCCGGATCGGGATTCCGGCCAGATCGTGATCCTTGAATTTCACACCCGGCCCCTCATCCCGCTCATCCCAGATAGTTGCAAAACCGGCCTTCTGGCAGAGGTTGTAGACATCCTCTGATGTCTCCATCTGCGGTCTGTCGTTGGTATTGATGGTGATGATCGAAACCTCGTAAGGGGCAAGCTGGAGCGGCCAGTTGGGTCCATCATCATCGGCGGTCTGCTCACAGAGGCAGGCCATTATCCGCCCGAGGCCGATCCCGTAACTCCCCATCACGATCGGTCGTTCCTTCCCATTAGAATCGATAACCGTAGCACCAAGGGGGCCAGAATATTTTATCCCGAGTTTGAAGATGTGGCCCAGTTCCATTGCGGGTTCAATCCTGAGCAGTTGCCCGCACCGGATACAGTGATCACCTGGGCCAACCCTTCTCAAATCCAGATACTCCTTGACCCGGACATCGCGCTCGAGATTGAGCCCGCGAATATGATAGTTACGCTCATTGGCGCCGGTGATCATCCCCCTTGCCCCTCTTAGTTCTAAATCGGCATAGATTTCATATTCGAGCCCCAGAGGGCCCACAAATCCAGCCTCCACCCCGACCAATTTCTTGATCTCATCGCCACTGGCCGGGCGGATCGCAAGGCCGAAACGCCTTCTCAGCTTCTCTTCATTCAGCTCCCGATCACCCCGGATGAGGAGGACGATGGTCCGGCCATTCCGGATATAGATCATCGTCTTAACCAGACGGGTCTTCTCAACCCCAAGAAAGCCTGCGACCTCCTCAACGGTTCTCTTCTCCGGGGTATGGACCTTCACCACCGGTTCATCATGATACTCCTTGGGTTCGGAGGCGGATTGGGCAACCTCTAAGTTGGCCTGATATCCACAATTGCAGATGACCGCAAAATCTTCACCCGAGCTGGAGGGGGCGAGGAATTCCTCGGACTCCCCCTCCCCCATCACTCCCCCAGAGGCCTCAACCAGATAGTAGTTGATCTTACACCGATCGAAGATCCGCTGATATGCCTCCCGATGGAGGGAGAAGCTTCGATCCAATCCCTCTTCATCAATGTCAAAACTATAGGAATCCTTCATCAGAAATTCCCGGATCCGGACCATCCCACCCCGGGGTCTGAGCTCGTCCCGGTATTTCCGCTGGATCTGATACCAGATCTGGGGAAGTTGCCGATAGGATCGGATGACCTTGGCCGCAATCTGGGTGACAATCTCCTCATGGGTGGGTGAAAGGGCATACTCCCGATCCTTCCGATCCTTGAGTCGGAACATCAATTCCCCATAATCCTCCCAGCGTCCGGTCTTCACCCAGATCTCCTTTGGGGAGAGGGCTGAGAGGTAGAATTCCTGGCCACCGATACGGTCCATTTCCTCACGGATGATCCGGCTGATCCGTGTGATTACCCGCCAGCCCAAAGGAAGGAGATTATAGATCCCGGAGGCAAGTGGACGGATATAGCCACCACGGAGTAATAACCGGTGACTCAGGACCTCTGCTTCCTTGGGATTTTCCCGAAGCGTGGGGATGAGAGAATGACTCCACCTCATGACGGTAATATTAACCGAAAATATCGGATCAGTCAACCTGATGATGTTGACATTTATTATTCAATGAATATTTTTATGCAATGAGATGGATTTTTCTTCTTGTTGCGGCAACAATAATGGCGGAGTGGGAACCAGATCTCAGACTCACCTTCGATGACTCTTCCTCATGGGTATGTGAGAATAATGGAAGGTGTATCGTGAGTCATAACAATTATGTCCATATTGTCTGGTCAGACTTCCGCTCTCAAGGGGCTGAAATATATTGTAAGCGTTCTACCGATTACGGCCAGAGCTGGGAGGCTGATCGTAGGCTCACCTTCGATTCGGTGGCTGGTCCCTCCTCGGGTATGGCTGCAATCGCTATCTCAGGGGCCTATCTCCATCTTGTCTGGCGTGACACCCGCGATGGCAATCGGGAGATTTACTACAAACGCTCCTCTGATAATGGTCTCACCTGGTCCAATGATGTCCGGCTCACTAACGACCCAGGTATCTCTGGTCTACCTTCCATCACAGCTGAAGACAGCATGGTCTATCTCGTCTGGCAGGATGATCGAGAAGGTAATTTTGAGATCTTTTTTAAATACTCCACGAACTGGGGGGAAGACTGGTCTGATGATATCCGACTCACCAATGATCCCGGTGTCTCGGCCTATCCAACTATTGCAGTCCAGGACTCCCTCCTCCACCTCGCTTGGCATGATAACCGCGATGGTAACGCTGAAATCTATTATAAACGGTCCACTAACTGGGGGATAAGCTGGTCTCCGGATACGCGCCTTACCGAAGATCCCGATCTCTCCGGTCTACCAACTATTGCCCTCTCCGGTTCCTATGTCCATCTCTGCTGGATGGACAGAAGGGATGGGAATGGGGAGATTTATTACAAATGGTCTTCAGATCACGGTCTTACCTGGTCGGTGGATCGAAGACTCACCAATGCACCATATAAGTCTTCCTACCCATCTCTGGTTGCGGAAGGTAAAAACCTCCATCTCGCCTGGTATGATTTTCGCGATGGCAATGCTGAGATCTATTATAAGAATTCAACCGATCAGGGGGTAAACTGGTCATCCGACCTCCGGCTCACCAATTCGAGTGGAACCTCACAGTGGCCCTCAATTGCATTAGCCGATACCATGCTCAATCTTGTCTGGATGGATGATCGAGATGGTAACTGGGAGATCTATTATAAACGCAATCCTAATGGGAATGTGTATCTCAATCAAGAGAGATCGCCCAAGATTACCCCCCTCCTCCTTAGGATAGATAACCGAATTGAAATCGATGGGCTTCCGTCAGGATCCAGACTCTATCTTTTTGATCCTCTCGGACGTCGGCTCAACACTTTGCAGGTCAAGAACCAACGAGCCGTGGTTCCACTCCCTTATTCAGCCGGCCTTTATCTCCTTGTCATCGAGACCCCAATCTCGGTAACCAATCAATGGATCGTCGTAATAAAATAGCTTGATCTTCTGCTCAGATAACTTAAAATAGCTTATGCGGATCGGGTTAGGTGTTGACTTCCATCCCTTCGCCAAGGATCGACCACTATATCTGGGAGGGATCAAGATCGACTACCCCGAGGGTCTGGCCGGACACTCCGATGCTGATGTCCTTACTCATGCCATCTGTGATGCCATCCTTGGTGCGGCCGGACTTGAAGACATCGGTAAACATTTTCCCGATGATGATCGGAGATTCAAAGATATCTCCAGTCTCAAACTCTTGGAAGAGGTGATCCGGATGGTGGAAGCCAAGGGCTATCGGATCATAAACATCGATGCCGTGATAATTGCCGACCGTCCTCGGCTCGGCCCTTATTATCAGGCGATGAGACATAAGATCTCCGCCGTTAGTGGGATCCCAATCGAGGCGATTTCGATAAAGGCCAAAAGGACCGAAGGGCTGGGTCTTATTGGTGAGGGGAAGGGGATTGCCGCCATCGCCAATGCCTTGATTGAAGAGAAGTGATCCCCCTCAAGGACGATATCCGCTCCCAGGGCCGACCCATTGTAAATTACTCGATTATTGGCCTCAACTGTCTCGTCTTCCTCTATCAGTATCTCATCACCGACCCACAATGGTTCATCATGAAATATGGGACGATTCCTTATGAGATCGTTCATGGCATCGATCTCCCCCCTTTCTCGAGCTTTCCAGTCCACTTCAATCTTATTTTTTCCATGTTTATCCACGGCGGCTTTCTACACATTGCGGGTAACATGCTCTTCTTATGGGTTTTTGGCGACAATGTCGAGGATGCCTTTGGCAAGTGGCGCTATATCATCTTTTATATCATATCGGGAATCTGTGGTAGTCTTCTCCACATCTTAGTAGGGGCAAATTCTAAGATCCCTGCGGTTGGGGCGAGTGGTGCCATCTCCGGGGTGCTCGGTGCCTATGCGATCCTCTATCCCCGGGCCCGTGTCCTTGCCCTTGTTCCGGTTTTCTATTTTTTGAGGATCATGTATCTCCCGGCCTTTGCTTTTATCGGTATCTGGTTCTTCTATCAGTTAATCTATGCCGCCTCATCCGGTGTTGCCGGTGGCGGTGTGGCCTGGTTTGCCCATATCGGCGGTTTTATCGCCGGGATTGTTATGGGGTCAACCATAAAAAGAAGGAGGAGACGATGGGATTTTTACTTCTAATTATTATCGGTCTTCCGATCTATCGTCCTAAGGCAGAGGTTATCTACGACTCCTCACTGCTTAAAGAGAAGGGGCCAATCCCGGTCTGGGTCTTTTTCACCGACAAGGGCTTTCGGGATGAACGGAAGCTTGGTCTTGCCCTCTCCCTCTCTCGAGCTCGGGATTTCGAAGATCTCCCCCTTCCCGATGATTACATCGGACAGATTGAGGCACTGGGGGCAATCCTCCGCTGCCGATCCCGCTGGCTCAATGGTGCCAGCTTCTGGTGCCCACCTGGGTTGATTCCCCGGATTGCCGAACTTCCTTTTGTCCATCGAATCAGAAAGATCGAGCCGATGGTGGTGCGGGAACCGGCCTATCCCACCGGACCCACTGGAGAACCGGACTCCTCCTATTACGGCTATACCTATCTCCAGATCAAGATGTTCAATATCGATAAGGTCCATGCCCTTGGTGTTTATGGTTCTGGAGTGAGGATTGGAATCCTCGATACCGGATTCAAGCGAAGGCACTCCGCCCTGAACGATGTCAAGATTGTGAGCGAATATGATTTTCTTTCTGGGGATCATCTCTACCGTTATCGTTATGGCGCGGGAAAGGAAGAACTTTACATCGACCCCTTCCCGATGATCCGGGGACTCAGCGGGATAAAGGAGGGTGACACCGTAGAATTGTTCTTCCTGAGTGATTCGGTCTACTTCAATTACTGGCCCACCCGTGAGATATTTGAGGTCTTTTCTACGGGTGGTAACCTCTGGAGTAGACCCAACAACTTATCACTCACGGCAACAGATACCGCCTATACCTGGGGGATTGGGGTGGCTGCAGCCGATTCCATCGACCTGGTCTGGTCGATTAAAGGTTATTACCCACATCGATATACCCTCTTCCATCGGCGAGGGAAGAGGGGGAATTGGCGGGATCGAGTCGAGATCATCTCAAGCTTCCACCGGCTTACCGATCCTAAACTCGCCTGGGGAAAACAGCTCTTCCTCTCCTACCTCCAGAGTGATTCCATCCTTTTTCTTCGAAGCTGTCAGGATACCTGGCAGCCGGGTTCAACCCTGGTCTATCAGGCAAACCACCGCATCCGGAATCGAGGCATCATTGCAATCGGGGATACCATCCTCCTTCTTACTGACTCCCATCATCCTGACTCAATCTACCTCTCTATTTCAACCGATAATGGTCAGACCTTTACCACCGATCCGATCTTCACGGGGAGGGAGCCGGTCTTAAAGGTAAAGGGTGACACCCTCTATCTGTTGTTTAAGAGGGAGATCGATGGTCTTACCGATCTCTGTCTCTCCCGCTCTACCGATCTGGGAAAGAACTGGTCTGCTCCGGTAACCATCGTTTCCAGCACCAGCTTGGGAAAAATTGACCTCTCGCCCAACCCACTGCCTCAGATCACTTATGAGAGTTATGGCAATATCTATCTTGCCCAGAGTCCTGACTGGACCCCCGGCCCGATCGATTCTGGAATGGTCTATCATCCCACCTTTATCGGATCAGATCTCTACTACCTCCGAAGAGGTGACACCGACACCGATTACGATCCCAAGACCGACCGTAAGGATCAACCCGATCACGGGACCAAGATGCTTGGGCTGATCGGCGGGTTGGCATCAAATCTCTATATCGGGGTCGCCTTCGGCGCTGACTTCCTTGTCGCCAAGACTGAAAGGGTCGGTAAGCAGGGTGTGACGGAGGATTATGAATTTCCGGTCGAGGAGGACACCTGGATCGAAGGGTTGGAATGGCTGGAGCGGAACGGTGCCAGAGTCATCTCAAGCTCCTTGGCCTATATTGACTGGTATGATTATGAGGATTTGGACGGTAAGACCGCACCGATCTCGATTGCCGCCCATACTGCGGCCAAACGGGGGGTTGTGATCGTTAATGCGATTGGCAATCGTCCTGGACCTGACACCATCCCTCCCCTTCCACCCTATATCACCG
>QNBE01000122.1 GCA_003645615.1 Caldifarciminota bacterium | reverse complement strand
GCAATGCCCCGCCCAACCTGATAGGCGATCTCAGCAATCTTCTCGTTGCAGGATGAACCGCCAATTACCCCGATGATCTTAGCCATATCCAGTCGGGGCGAGTGGATTTGAACCACCGGCCTCTTGGTCCCGAACCAAGCGCGCTATCCGCTGCGCTACGCCCCGTTCCATCCTTCCTTTCCTACCAAGGGGACAAAGGTGCACTCAATCGACTGCTCCACCTCAGGCCTCCCTCCAACATTCTTCACCACATTGAGAATCTGGAAATTGCGATCCCCGATCGGAACCACCATAACCCCGCCATCGGAGAGCTGGCTGAAGAGACTCTTCGGAATATCCGGAGCGCCGGCAGTGATCAGGATCCGATCGAAGGGGGCAAACTCCGGCCAGCCGATTGTGCCATCACCAACCCGGAAGACAACATTCTTATATCCGAGCTTCTCAATCCGCTGCCGGGCCGCCTGGGAGAGTTCGGCGATCCGCTCGATCGTAAAGACCTGAGAGGATAGTTCGGCCAGGATTGCGGTCTGATATCCGGAGCCGGTCCCGATCTCAAGGACCTTCTCCTTACCGGAGAGCTGAAGGAGTTCGGTCATGAGTGCCACCATATAGGGCTGGGAGATGGTCTGGCCAGCGCCGATCGGAAGGGGATAATCATTGTAGGCCTGGGTCCGGAGATTCTCGCTGACAAACTTGTGGCGGGGCACCACCAGCATCGCCTCAATAACACCCTGATCCTTAATCCCTCTTCCAATGATCTGCTCATCAACCATCCGCTTGCGTAATATCTCCCAGCCATCGTCCACAGGGTAATATAACCTTAAATCCCGATCCGTCAAGCCTTGCCTCTGATCCCGATACTAATATAATCTTCTGATGAGATGGAAGATAGTGATTCTCCTGCTGATCGCCTGCCGGGGTGTGGTAACAACCTCAAAGGAGCCGATGATCCTGGATCAGATCCGGAAGATTATGGATCGGGATCCTCTCGAAACGATGCGGCTCTTCAGCCTGGTCCAGGACTCCGCCTATCAGGATGAGAAGGAGAGACTCCTTCTGACCTTTTATCTCCAGCAGCGGGAGTATTACCGGGCCGATTCGCTCTTGAGCCGGGTTGGGGTCAGCCGGGAGACTACCTTTCTCATCAAGACGAAGGTGGGTGATCAACCATACAACTATGCTCCCGATCTCACCGCCAAGATAATCCAGTATGCCCTTTGTCGCCAGTGGGAGATGGTGAAGGGGCTTGCCTCGCTGCTCGATACCACCGATCCCTTAGTGAGGTTCTATTATCTCAGGGCCCTGCTCGAATGTGGTGACTCGACCCCTGCCCTCAAATTTATGGAAGGGATGGACACCATCCCATCCTATCTGGCCGGGGAGTTCTACCGGATGAAGATTGAACTTCTGCTCTGGGCCAACCCGGAGAAGGCGGAGGAATGGATCGACTCCCTAAGCGATCCAGCGCTCAGGCTCTATTACCGCTATCAGGTGAAGAAGGACGATCGTTATCTCTGGCAGATCATCCGGCGCTATCCCCGGGGGTGGGCCGGTGATTTTGCCCTCAGAAGACTGCGACCAAAGACAAGACACCAGCGCTATCTCTATGCCCGGGCCCGGTTTCGGCGTGGGGAGTATGAACGGGCGCTCAGGTATCTTAAACCGCTGAAGGGTGATGAGGCCCTCTTTTTGATCGGGATGTGTTACCTGAGGTTGGGCCGGAAGGAGAAGGCCTACGGTTATCTCAGGGAGTCCGGTCTCCCTGAGGCCTACTATGAGATCGCTCAGTCCCTTCCGGATTCCGAGGCGATCAGTTATTATCGGCTTGTTGTGGCGAAGCAACCGAAGCGGAGCCTTTTGCGACGATCGATGGTGAGTCAGGCCCTGGCCCTGGAAAGGCTGGGAAGGTTGTCCGATGCGGTGGCGGTTGAGCTTAAGTTTGTGAGGGAATTTCCCGGAACCAATACCAGCAGACGGCTCCGACTCCGGGCGGCTATCAACCTCATCCGGCTTGGTGAGCTGGAACGGGCCGACTCCCTTCTTGCCACCGATTCCCTCTCCGCTTATTACTACTGGCGGGGAAGGATCCAGGAGATGGTGGGCAGGTCACCGGACAGCATTTATAACCGCTTGAGGAAGAAACACCCCTTCTCCTATTATACCATCTATCGACTAAGGGCTCGTCCGAGGCTTGACACCATCAGCCTGGTCGGGTGGGTTGAGAAGATGGGCGGTGGGGATCCTGATACCGCAATCTTTCCCGAAGTGAGGCGACTCACCCGGCTCGGTCTCTATGAGTATGCCGATCAGCTCCTCTTCTCCTATCGACCCCGCGGTCCAAAATCACTCTATTATGCAGCACTCTTCGCCAGAGAACTGGGCTATGACTGGCACCGGATCCGCTTCGCCTACCGGCTGTTGAGGATGGGGGTTGCTCAGGGGAAAGATCGGTTTCCGGTTGAGCTCCTGAGACTAACCTTTCCAATCTTCTTTCTGCCCAGCCTGAAGGAGACCGGGATCGAGCTCCCCCTCCTTGCTGCCCTCATCTGGCAGGAGAGCAACTTCAATCCCGGGGCGGTTTCACCAGCCGGTGCGATCGGACTGCTCCAGATTATGCCCCGGACCGGTCGGCTGATTGGTCAGGAGCTATCGGAGTCGGATCCTGACCTCTATCGTGCCGACCTCTCAATCCGATATGGTAGCTACTATCTCAAGAAACTCAGGAGAGAACTCGGCTCCTGGCTTTATGCCCTCATCGGTTATAATGCCGGCCCCCACCGGGTAAGAAGGTGGACCACCTACTATCCAGAGGATGAGGAGATCTTTATCGAACTGATCCCATTTGTGGAGACGAGGAATTATATCAAGCGGATCCTCTGGATGAGGGAGATCTACCGGTGGCTACTCGAGCTTGGCGATCTTACCTAAGCGGGAGAAACTCCCGGTCTTGACCAGGACAAGATAGATACCATTCTTCAACCTTCTCCCCTGTTCATCCCGACCATCCCAGTCGATGCTATACTCATCGAATTCTCCCTGGAGCTTTCGGATCAATCTTCCATCAAGGGAGAAGATGTAGACCGAAACCTCAGGTGATGGGCTGTCAAAGATGATTCGACACCTATCACGAAAGGGGTTGGGGATGGTGTAGGGGGTGGCATAGCTTTTGAAGTTGACCTTTAGTGGTTCATCGATATCGGATCGGTTCTGATAATCGTCGATCGCCTCAACCAGGTAGTAGTGGTCGCCATGGGGTTGATTGAAGAGGTAGAAGCTGGTATCGGTGAGGGGATGGGTAATGGGGGTGACCCCTCCCAGGTCATAGATGGTGATATTCTTCAGGTATGCCCCTGATCCTGCTGTCGAAGCATCGGTCCGGTAGCGGAATCGAATCCGGAGGGGACCGGAGAAGGGGAGGAGGCGGCGGTGGCGCTCCCATTCCGACTCCCCGTAGTAGTAGCATAACCGGTGCCAGCCCCCATCCTCATACTCTAAGATGAGGGTATCCCTCAGATCTTGGATCTTATAACTCAGATCGAACTGGATGATACAACCCTGGACCGATACCGGCTGGCGCATCACCATCCAGTTGTTGAGGTTGTTTCCTGCTCCGGAGTGGTAGCCATCGGGGGTGACCTCAAAACCGGCCATCTCCCACCCCGCACCGCTTCCGTCATCCTCAAATACAACCTGGGTGCGGGTTGCTTTATAGATGAAGTAATGGACCGGGGCCAGATCCGATGCCCGGGACCAGGAGAGGAGGAGGTTGTTGTCCTTGGTGGGGGAGTCCTTCCAGATCGGTGTCTCAGGTGGTATATCGTCCTGGTCATAGGTGAAGTTGAGAAACTCCTCCCACCAGGAGATTGTCCAGTTGAGGCCCTGATAGCTCATGATCCCCTGCCGGAAGTCATAATAGGAGTCTGGAAGCCAGATTGCACCACCGGAGTAGCTACCCTTATGGTAGGAGATGAGTGGGGGTGGTTCAAAACCGGGATCGAGGTTGTTGAGAAGGGAGGCGAGGTCACTATGGGCGGGAAAGGGGCGGCGGACCTTTTTCGGCAGGAAGGTATCCGGGGGCGTTGTCATCGCTTCGATGAGGATTTTATCGAGTGCCTTTCGGAACTCATCATAATGATCCAGATCCCAGAGGGAGAGATCAACCTGGAGCGAGTCATGATAGGCGAGAAAATATTCATCGATGATCAACCGGGCCAGCCCCTCAGGACTTAAGGATGGGTCCAGCTGCAGGCCGATCAGGATCTGGTCGTAAGGTAGACCGGAAGCAGGGACGGTAAGCTCGGAGGCGACAAGATACCGGCAGGAGTTTGCAACCTCACCGGCAATCTCAACCATCCCCATCAGGCAGGCATCGAAGACCAGGAGATCGATTTTCCTGCCCAGCAGCTTCCTGACCCTTTTCAGAAGCAGTTCCATCTCACCCTCAGCAAAGGAGATGGTATTTCCGCTTGAAAAGTCCGAGCCAAAACCGAACTGTGGTGGTCCGGTCCAGCCGGTTCCGTGGTCCCAGAGGATCAGGCAGTAGTGGTCAGAAGGGTAGTAGGCCTTCGCCCACCGGATGAAGTCGTAAAGGACATCGATATCGCACATATCGACCTCACCGATCGGATAATGCTCACTCCCGCCTTTTTTGATATAGAGCCTCTCCGCCTCCTGATCCGGGAGGTCGAGCTGGACAACAAGGTGGAAGTCGGGACCCGATCCCACCGCTTCCATCTCCTCGAGGTCATCGCGGGCCTGAGAGGCCAGGGAGTTGTCTGCACAGAGATAGACCATCACTGTCCAGTTGGTGGCTTTTATGGCTGTTATCATCAGTAGTAATATCAGACCTCTCATCTCAAAATAATAGAGTTGCCTACCCTGAAGTCAACGCTCTGATGATAAAACTTATCCACAGAACTGTTGATTCGATATAATTAATTGCAACTTTGAAAAATGAGTCATTCAGTCATTGGGTGGATGATCGCAACTGGGAAGTCGCTCATATCAGATTGAAGATGGAGGATGGTGACCCTCCTTTCCGCAGGTTTCATCTTACCTATTTTTTATATACATCACCCCGAGGGCCTATTTTTACTATCAGGATCACCTTCTTGACGACTACAAAGAGAATTCGATACTTACCAACACGGAGACGATAGGTATCTTTCTCCGCTTTCAGGGGTTTCATATCCACGGGGAGACCGGAACATAATTTAGAAAGGTCAGATCGATTAAATATTTGTAATTTTCGGGCAACCGTTTATAGGATTTGGCGGCGGATTTGGTGAAGACTATCTTATATCTTCCCACCGAATTGTATTGCCCTGTTTAAGGTCGGCTTTGGCCTTTCTTATCACCCTCTTCTCCCCCGGGGTGAGAGGTGAAGTATCGTAGGCAACCAGAACCTTCCAGAAAATGTCGAGAAGCACCCTTTCGGGAAGGGCTTTCAACATCGAAATAACCACCTCTTTTGGAATGGTAACCATCTGCGCCATAACGACCTCCAATGTAAGTATACTGGAGCCGAAAACAGAGTCAAGGTTCTGACATTTTGGGTTGCCTGGTCTATCTGGTCTCTCTGGTCTCTCTGGTTTATCTTGTTTATCTGGTTGATCTGGTTTGTCTGGTTTGTTTGGTTTGTCTGGTTTGTCTGGTTCATCTGGTTTATTTAGTTTGTTTAGTTTGAGTTATTATGTCATTAAGTTATTAAGTCATTGAGTTCCTTCTCCTCCTCACCCTTTCACCCCTTCACCCATTCACCCTTTCTCCCCCTCTCCCATTCACCCTTTTCCTTCACAGGGTTTGATCTATGGTGGATTCGGGATATAATTGGATTATGAAATTGGTTCTGGGATTAGTTGTTGCAAGTGTAATATTAAATGCTTCATGGAGGGATTTGAGTGTTAGGGGAGGAATTAAATCCCCCTCAGTCCCCCTTTACGAAAGGGGGAAGCCTTCCCATCTCCCTCCCCTGGCGGGAGACCATCCTCTCACCCATCTCCCTCCCCTGGCGGGAGGGACTAAGGGAGGGGGGAAGGAGGTGAGATGAGCAAATTGTTGATGGTTTTAATTTTAGCAATTCCCCTGTCCGGTTCCTGGAAGGATTTGAGTCTGGAGGAGAGATATGATTGGGTGGTGAGGCATTTTGGGGAGTATGAGGCGGAAAGACTGGAGCGGATGAATCTCCTTGAGGATGATTGGCTGTTTGAGGGCAGGCAGCCGGAGAGTTTGAATGTGAGAATTGTCGGCCGGTGGCCCTTCGGGCCGACCTTTGAGGTGACTGGAGATACGATTCGAAATCTGGTTTTCCAGGGGTCAGGATCTGGAGTGAGGATCCTGGATATATCGAATATGCCGAATGTAAACGAATTATCACGAATTGCCGCCCCTTATGCCGGTCTGATCCGGGGGCTGGCGGTGAGGGATACGATACTGGTAGTGCTTCAGGGAGCCGATGGGTTTACGGTCT
>QNBE01000121.1 GCA_003645615.1 Caldifarciminota bacterium | reverse complement strand
ATGTGCTCCTGTGAACCAACCTTGGTGGTCGACTCCAGGGATATCCTCCACTGTGTCTGGAAGCAGTATCAGGACTATCCGGCCAATCCGAGCTGGGATCTTTACTATTCTCGAAGAGACAGCACCGGCTGGACTCAAGCGATCAATGTCAGTAAGCAGTATCAGAGGAGCAACGATTCCTATTATCCCTCCTTGGTGATCGACTCCAGGGATCATCTCCACTTAGTCTGGGACTACTATGCCGATCCCACCTCCTGGGACATCTACTACTCCTGTTACAACGGCACCACCTGGACTGATCCTTATCAGCTCTGTAACTTCCCTTACGATGATGCCTTTCCGGCGATTGCGATTGATCCTGGGGATGTCCTCCATGTGGTCTGGCGGCAGCGGGCCGGTGGTGGTCCGGTCTATTACTGTTACAAGGATTCATCAGGCTGGTCAACTCCGGAGGTGGCGGCAGCGCCGGGTGGGACGGGGTCGGCCTATCCGACCGTGGTGGCTGATTCTAAGGGCAGGCCCCATGTAGTCTTTACCAACTGGGCCACCGGATTTGGTGACATCTACTACACCTATCGGGACACCTCGGGCTGGACTCCGGTGGAGAATGTCTCACAATCCAGCATCGGTTCCGGCTATCCGGCCCTGGCAGTGGATAGTCTGGGTCAGCTCTATCTGGTCTGGTCAGAAAACCACGATATCTACTACAGCACCCGCAAGGATACCGTCTGGTCTGAGCCGGTGAATCTGACTGAAGATCCGGCTTACTCCTACTGTCCCAATCTTGGCAATCCGGTCTCATCCCAGGGGGTGGATCTGGTCTGGTGCAGTTATCTTTATGAGCCTCCGGAGACCTATGAGATAATGTATATGAAACTGACCCCGATCGGGGTTGAGGAGGAAAGAGCCAGCGCCTTGAGAAATCCGGACTTGATTGCTACACCTAATCCGTTTACTCACAGGGTAAGGATCGAGTATAATCTTTCCAGTGCAGCAGATATCAGATTTAAGATCTTAGATGTCAGCGGGAGAATAGTTGAGCAATTTGAGCCCGGAGTGCAACCAGCAGGCAGGCATTGTTTCACATGGCAGGTAACGAATCTGCCGGCCGGGATCTACTTCCTGCTTTTTGAAATTGAGGGAAGGACTCAGTCCTTAAGATTGGTCAAGATCAAATAAAGGAGGGGACCGTGAAGAGTCTCATCATGATTTCCATTCTGATGATCTTTGTCTCAGGGTGGACCTATCCGCCGGGCTGGCGGGATGAGGTTCAAATAGATCCGAGTGAGCAGTGTGCCCATTGTAAGGTGATTGCTGATGGAAGTTCAAAGGTCCACTGTGCCTATCGCCATCTCGGTGAGACAAATCCAAGGTGTTCTG
Organism: Caldifarciminota bacterium; assembly: GCA_003645615.1. Taxonomy (GTDB): domain Bacteria; phylum Hydrothermota; class Tepidihabitantia; order B36-G15; family B36-G15; genus B36-G15. The sequence goes on along the minus strand of QNBE01000121.1, from coordinate 5,190 downwards.
ACCTCTGGTATGGAAGGTCAACCGATACCGGAATCGAGTGGACCAGAGAGCAACTTGATGTGACCCCTCCTCCTGTTGCTGATAGATCCTGTGATATCGCGATTAAGGACAGCATGGTTTTTATTCCTTTTGAGATGGCGCAGAATCGGAATAATGTCTATTTTCAGAAGTCACTTGACTATGGTGAACTCTGGCTTCCAGAGGGGATCCTGATCACCGATCCGGATGCCTTAGGAGATCACTCCTCTCACCCCGGAATCGTTGTTGACGATACCCTCCTCCATGTCTTTTTCGCTGACAACAGGAATGGTAAAACAAACTTTGAGATCTACCACTCGGTCTCAACCGACTGGGGGGATAACTGGTCCCATCCAAACGGCCGTATCACCGTTGCTGATTCCAACTCCTGGCATCCGGCGGTTACCTGTAATGGTCCATCGGTCCATATTGTCTGGGGCGATAATCGGGGTGATCCAAGCAACTACGAGATCTACTACAACCGGAGCGATGATCATTGTCAACACTGGGTATATGGTGTGAACCCAGGAGGACTTCGATTGACCTCCATTGCCGGGCGTTCTGACTATCCGGATATCGCCTCTTACGGTAATACCATCCATGTTGTCTGGTGGGATCAGAGGAAGTTTGGCCCCGGGATCTATTACAAGCGGTCCACCGACAACGGCAATACCTGGGAGGCAGAGGTGAAACTCGATGCTGATTACGGTTCCTATCCGGCGATTGCGGCCGATGAGCGCGGCGTCTATGTTGTCTGGCAAGCGGGACATCAAGCCGCCTGCTCCACCCCAGAACCTGCACGAAGAGAATGTGCCCAAGCCACCGGTAGTCATCGCCTGGGATGCCAATACTGAGCCAGATCTATACCGTTACTATATCTACCGGAGGATCCTACCCAATGGTCCGGTAGGGAAAATCGGCGAGACCGAGGAGACCTATTATGCCGATCACAATGTTATGGGTGGAACTTTTTACGAATACTGGGTCACGGCGGTCGATCTTGTGCTTAATGAGTCCGGGGAATCGAATCATATTGTGGTTTATGTTCCACTCTCGGACTTCTCTTATAATCTTGGCGAGGAATCGCCGTCTTCCCTCTGTCTGATTCGGGATGGCTATCATGCTTGGGGCAGTAGTCCGGATTCGACTGCTGATTATGCCCGAGAGGGGTTGAAGTATTCTATTGTAGATCTCAAGCCAGATTATACCTACAGCATCGGGTTTATGCTGATGGAGCCGGAATCGGATACCGGGCGGATGGTAGACATTACAATCAATGATAAAGAGTTGGCCAGGATTGCGGTTCCGGATACTCCGATGCCCTGGTGTTATTACATTCCGGAGTCTCAGTCCCGGATGGAATTGAGTATAAAACCACTTGCAGGCAGGGATGCGGTTCTATCCCGGATTGATCTCTGGGTGCACAGAAGAGGCGGTGGTGGTCCGCAGGGCTCGGGTGGAGATCAGGACCTTTCGCTAAAGACCGGTCTCATCTCCCTCTATCCCAGCTTGGTAAAAGATGGTTTCACGATTAGCTACGGTCTGGCCCGGCCCGGGGTGGTGCTCATCGACCTCTATGATGGTTCGGGTCGGAGGGTGAAGGAGATTATCAGTAAGGAGTCTGCGGGTTATCACCGGTTATCGATCCCGACCGGTGATCTTTCTGCTGGTGTCTATTTCTTAAACTTCCAGATTGGTGGGTATGAACGGATCGAGAAGGTGGTAGTGATCAGGCAAAACCGCTGATCTTATTCTCCAAAAACACAGAGGGCCGCCCGAAGGCGGCCCTCTGTGCGGAGGGGAAGAGGAATTCTATTCTATACCGAGACCGTAGGTCCCTTCCAGCTTCCTGAGCACCTCCGGTCTTCGATAATCGGGAAGGAGCATCGGTGCAACCCGTTTCCGTTCAATCCCTGCCGCCTTCAGCTCCTCGCTATAACGCTTCACATGATCAAGGCTGAGCTTACCAACCTTGTTCTTCTTAGCATACTCTGCCGCCCTCATTCCGGCCCGACGGCCAAAGACATTGACATCAAGGAGGGAGTTTCCCATCAGCCGGTTACGCCCGTGGACACCACCGGAGGCCTCACCGGCAACAAAGAGTCCGGGGACGGTCGTTTCGCCCCACTCGTTGATCACAATGCCACCATTCTGATAGTGGAGGGTGGGATAGGTGAGGATGGGGAGTTTGGCCATATCGATGCCGAAGTTGTGGAACTGGCGATACATTGCGGGTAGCATCCGCTGGATCGTGCCCGGACCATTGATGATCTCGATCATCGGGGAGTCGAGCCATACCCCTTTCATCCCGGTTGGGGTTTCAACCCCGAGATTTCTTTCCGTGCATTCCCGGATGATTCCGGAGGCGACAACATCCCTGGTCTCAAGTGGATAGATAAACTGATTACCCTCACGATTGACCAGCTGTGCTCCCAGCCCCCTGACCTTCTCGGTGATCAGAAGGCCGACGATCTGTTCGGGATAGGCGACACCGGTGGGATGATACTGGACCGCATCCATATAGAGAAGCTTACAGCCGACCCGGTAGGCGAGGACCAGCCCATCGGCAGTGGCACCGTAGTGATTGGTGGTGGGAAACCCCTGGATGTGGAGCCGACCAAAACCGCCGGTGGCAATAATCACCGCCTTGGCCCGGATCTTGAAATACTCCTTGGTATCGAGATTGTAGATGATCGCACCTCCGCATCTCTTCTGATCGTCGAGCAACAGTTCCACCACCGGACTGAACTCCAGATAGGGGATCTTCCGGTTACGGACCTCATCCCGCAGCGTCCTCATGATCTCAGCCCCGGTGTAATCACGCGCCGCATGCATCCGCTTCTTTGAGGTGCCACCGCCATGGATCGTGATCATCGTCCCATCCGGTTCCTTATCATACATCACACCAAGTTCTTCATGCCAGCGGATCACCTTGGGGGCATCCATTACCAGGGCCCTTACCAGTTCCGGCACATTGTAATAGTGGCCCCCGCCAACAACATCGAGATAGTGGATCACCGGAGAATCGTGGGGCTTATCTGCCGCCTGGATACCGCCCTGAGCCATCATCGTATTGGCATCACCCAGCCGGAGTTTGGTCACGAGCAGAACATTGGCCCCGTTCTCCTGAGCAAGCAGTGCGGCGGCAGCGCCCGCCCCACCACCACCGATCACCAGAACATCAACATCATAATCGAAACTGGAGAGGTCAAACCGGTCCGGATCGATCCTTGGATAGGCCTCGAGCAGATCGACCAGCTCATTGGGCATCTGGTCGCCCTGATTGGGGCCGACCCTGACCGGCCGTTTTCCCTTGGGATTATAGTCGGGATGGAAACCGTGGAGGAGTTTATCCTTCTCTTCGGGGGAGAGAAGAGGGATCCTCTCTTCCAATCTCTTCTTCCTCGTCTCCTCGACCTTCTTTATCGATGCGAGCATAGATTCCGGATAGGACATCATCCCTCCTAAGGTTCGATCTCCCTTGCAGCGTAGAGCTTTTTTAGCTCATCCTCACTCTTCTGCATCATCGCCTCGATCTCCCGGTCGAATTTCCCTTCCTCAATCTCCTTCACCCGATCAGCAAGATGTTTGGCCTTGGGAGCAAGATATTTCCCATAGAGCCTCCGGGCGAGGATGGCAACATTATATTGGGCGATCTCAGCCGGGCACTTGGAAGCACAGAGGCCACACATGACGCAGTCGAAGGAGAGGTCGGCGAGTTTGGCAATATCACCCCGTTTGGCGCAGGCGATATACTCCATGACATCTATATCCTGAGGGCAGACCTTGGTGCAGGTATTGCAGCCGACGCAGCGGAGGACCTCGGGATAGATGGAGATAATCGTCTCGTAGGTCGGCTCCAGTTTATCGATATCATAGTCGGCCCGCTGGGCGGGATAGAAGGGAAGAAGGGTGAGATACATCCCATCTTCAACGATCGTCTGGCAGGCAAGACCGACCTTCAAACGATAGTCTCCCTCCGTCCGATAGACGGTGGCACAGGCCCCGCAGAATCCGCCCCGGCAGCCACAGCCCCGAACCAGTTGATAACCGGCATACTCGAGTGCCTTCTGAATGGTGAGCGATGCCGGGACCTCATGCCACTGTCCCATGATTGAGATCTTCACCATCTCCACCGTGCCACCTCCATGATCGGTGAGATTATAACCATATCCCCAATCCTGTCAATCGGACGGCAGTTTTGCCTCCAGATAACCGAGGAAGAGGAGGGCATCATCACCGATTACTGTCCCCTTATTCTCTTCACTCAGCTTCTGAAGTATCTCCTTCGCCTCTTCATACCGCCCCAGGGCTCCGGCTACCCTCCCCATCTGAAGTCGGGCAATCGGACTGACTGGAGTATTCGATTCCGCGGCCTTCTTATAATCCTCATAGGCACCTTCAAGATCTCCGATCATCTCCCTGGCACTTCCACGACCGATGTAGGCGGATGGCCTCAAGAAGTAGCTCTTCTTGATTGAGGAGAGGAAGAGATCAAACTCCTTGATCGCATCATTATACCTGCCGGTTGCCGAACAGATGATACCGAGATAATAGTGGCCCCGGGCCCCGGAAGAAGTGGTGCCGAAGTTCTGGACCAGATAGCGGAGGAGCTGTTCTGCTTCATCGAACTTTCCCATTCCGATCAGCTCCTTACCCTGAAAGAGGATGAGCTCGGCCTGGGGATTGAAATTCTCCTTGGGGGTGAGGAGGGAATACCCGATCACCACCGCTGCGATGATCCCAACCACAATGGTGATGGCACGATCACGATGAGAAAGGCCCCATTTGAGCACCTTCTCAATCGTGTCGACGAACTGATCCCGCCGCAGATCCTTCTTCTTACGCCTCATCGATAAACACCCCTGGCCCGATTCGAACGGGCGACCTACGGTTTAGGAAACCGTCGCTCTATCCTGCTGAGCTACAGGGGCAGTTATTCGATTCTAACCAAAAACCGGCATCAGTCAATCCTGAGTCTCTTCTGTCACTGTTCCAATTTCGGGGGGTTATTAAAAAGTCATCCTGACCTGTGCCCCAGCTTTCAGAGTATCTCGGAGATTCAGTGGGTTTGGGGTCAACCCAAAAATTAGAAACCATCGTTTTGATCATCTGAAGCTAACCCATCCGGGAGCCTCGGCCCTCAAATTTCATTCCGTCAATCCGGTAATT
>QNBE01000120.1 GCA_003645615.1 Caldifarciminota bacterium | reverse complement strand
GTGTAGAGGGAGTAGGAGTTGAGCCAGGAGATGGCCGGGAAGTGGCGCTTGTAGGCGAGTTTATCCTCCAAGCTCCAGAAGACCTTGACCACCCTCAGGGTGGCCTGAACCACCGGATCGGAGAGGTCACCACCCGGGGGTGAGACCGCTCCAATTACCGAAAGCGCGCCCTCCCGTTCTTCAGAACCGAGGGTGATCACCCGGCCGGCCCGTTCGTAAAAGCCGGCAACCTTGGAAGCAAGATAGGCGGGATAACCCTCCTCTCCGGGCATCTCCTCCAATCGGCCCGAGATCTCCCGCATCGCCTCGGCCCATCTTGAGGTGGAGTCGGCCATGAGGGCAACCGAGTAGCCCATATCCCGGAAATACTCACCAATGGTAATCCCGGTGTAGACCGATGCCTCCCGGGCCGCAACCGGCATGTTGGAGGTGTTGGCGATAAGGACCGTCCGGAGCATGAGCGGTTTCTTGGTCCGGGGATCGAGCAGTTCCGGGAATTCGATCAGGACATCGGTCATCTCATTACCCCGCTCACCACAGCCGACATAGACAATGATCTCAGCATCACACCACTTGGCGAGCTGGTGCTGGATCACGGTTTTACCCGAGCCGAATGGTCCTGGACAGCAGGCGGTGCCACCCTTGGCAATCGGGAAGAAGGTGTCGATCACCCGCTGACCGGTGGAGAGGACCTTCTGGGGAGCGAGCTTCCGCTTATATGGTCTGGGCATCCTAACCGGCCAGGTCTGATACATCTTGATCTCTTTAAGCCCTTCCTCGCTCTTCAGAATACATACTGGTTCATCGATGGTAAAATCGCCCTCTTTAATCTTATCGATCTTGCCAGAAATTCCGGGTGGGATCATGATCCGGTGAATGGTTATCTCGGTCTCCTGGACGGTGCCGATGATATCACCGGCAAGGACCTCATCCCCCTTCTTCCGGGTGGGAACGAAATGCCACTTCTTCTCATGGTCAAGACCGGGGAGATCGATCCCCCGACTGATCCGATCCCCCGACTTCTCCCTCAAGATCGAAAGGGGGCGCTGGACCCCATCATAGATATTGGTGATGAGACCGGGCCCGAGTTCGACCGAGAGTGGTTCATAGGTAGGAAAAACCGGCTCACCCGGACCGATTCCACTGGTATCCTCATAGACCTGGATTGAGGCGGTCTCGCCCTTCAGTTCGATAATCTCCCCAACCAGTCTCGGTTCGCCCACCCGCACAACATCGAACATCTTCGATCCAGACATGCCTTCGGCAATTACTAAGGGACCAGAGACCTTGACAATCCTCCCTTCCTTCATTCGACCTCCTTGAGGATATCAACGCCGACCGCCCTCTTGATGATCTCCCTCATCCTCATTGTCCCCTTAGAGACTTCTCCTCTTCCAGCCGGTATCGGGACCAGGCAGGGGAGTGGTTTCTCCCGATACTCATCGAGGACCGGCTTTAAGTAGTCGGTCAGATCATCGGTGAAGAAGATGATCGACTCTCCCTCACCGATCAATTTTCGGACGGTCTCAAGCGATTCTTCGGGAGATTCAATAAATACCACCTTGGCTCCGGTGGCCAGAAAGGGCATAATCACCGATCTTGCACCAACGATGGCAATTCCAGCCGGCATATGGTTAAGATAGCTAAGATTTATGATCCGTCAACCATTAGATGTCTTAAGTTGACAGATGGATGGATGGAGATAAAATTTTTCCAGTGGGAGGTCGAGATGATCAGATCGATTATCATCACCATCCTGGCGGCGACGCTCTGGGGAGAACCCTTTCGGTATTGCGTTGTCGTCAGCGAGAATACCTTGAACGATCCCAACTGGGGTCCAGTCGTCGACACCCTGATCGCCAGGTATGGCGGGAGGATCTTCACCCATACCGGTGATCCCAGACAGGTGAAGGACAGCCTGGTAGATTATCAGCCCAGTCATGTCTGCTTCGTCTATCAGGTCTCAGAGATCACCTCTTACGGCTGCCTTAGTCTGGTGACCACCATTAATCAGATGTTGAGACAGCTCGATTCCGATCCCTACGGTGATGCCCGATGGGGTATCCTCACCGGGTATGATGCCAATGATGCGATGAGGATCGCCACTGAGAAGCCGAAGAATTACATTTATACAGCGATCCTGAAGGACTGCGGTGGACTCTTGAAATGGGTGAAGCAGGGGATCTATTTCGCCTGCCATCAATACCACCTGGTGAAGCTGAAACGGGCACCCTGTGAGACGGTGGAGACCTATTACGATGGGCCAACCGATTGCACCGATACCATCTGCACCCTCATCAACAACGACACCTTCGATATTATCATGCCGGCGGGACATGGTAACCATAATGCCTGGCAGCTCCACTATCCCTATGCCGATAGCGAAGGGTTCATCCGATCGGCCAATGGTCAGGTCTATGGTGATCCGTATTCGGGATCCAATATCAACATCAATTCCACTAACGCCAAGGTCTTCTACTCTCCTTACAACTGCTATCATGGTCTGATTCAGGGCACAGGCTCTTTTGTCCCATCCTGGTTCCATACCGGTGGTGCCTGCCAGTTCTATGGTAACACAAAACCGGTAGCGTATGAATACATGGGGGGAGCCTCCCATTTCTACCTCTGGCCCATGCAGGGGAGGTTCACCTTTGCTGAGATCCAATTCCTCACCAATCAACAGCTCCTCTTCTGTCTTTTTAACAATAAGCCGGGAACCAATCCCTCTGGATTGAATTACGATAAGGATTCGTGGTGTCTTTATGGCAATCCCGCTCAGGAGTTCCGAATCTATCAGGTAACGTCCCCCTACTACCGGAAACCCTGGTGCACTTTCGATTATTCGATCCGACACGGACAATCACGGGATACCGTTACCTTTAAGATTACCGTTCAGTATGACAGCACAAAGCCATGGCGGAGCTACGGTGAACCGGTGATCGATTTTCTTCCATTCAAGGCGGAATCGATTGAAATTATCTCCACCAATGCTCACGACGCAGTCGTTACCGACAATTTTGTCTTGCTCAATGTCTGGAATATTGGTGATCCCTATCTCAGAGAGGGAGAAACGAGGGAGGTTGTCTTTGCGGTCAATTCGATACCAGAAGTGGCGGAGCTACCTTCGGAGAAACCGATGCCATCGATTACCGTCTATCCCAATCCATTCCGAAATCAGGTGAATTTCCGAATCGATGCCAAACATTCCGGAATCAAGGTGAAGATCTTCGATGCCAACGGCCGCCTCATCAAGGTCCTTCCAGAGGGGAAGTTTACCTGGAGAGGTGAAACCGAAAACGGACGAGAAGCCCCTCCCGGTATCTACTTCTACCGGGTTGAAAGGGTGACTGGCAAGCTGATCAAGGTGAGGTGATCATGGTCTTCCTTTTGGTCCTTCTCCTCGCCGGGGAGTGGGTCTTAGTCGATTCGATCCAGATCGGGGTCCGGGTTGGAGCCGGGGAGCACTCCGATTTTCAGATTGATCCCAAGGGCGACAGCCTGATTATTAAGCTTCCTGAATCGGGATTGACCAGCCTCGCTCAACAGGCGGTGGCCCGGGCCCCTCTATGGCTCAAGATAGAACTTGCTGATAACCTTTCCAAGGTCTCAGATTCTCTCCAGGATACCCTGTCGAAGATCATCCTAAGTTGCGATAGGAAGTATCTCGATGAGATCTGTTTCACCACTGCCCATCTTGCCCCCCAGACCCTTGCCAACACCTATTTCGATCCGGAATTGATCCTATTCAATGTCCAGATCCTCTATGCCAACGATGGGATCCTTGACTACGTTCGGATCATAGATTTCACGGATTCATCGACTGTCTGTTACTACGTTGCCGAATCTACCGCCTCCGGAATCGACACCTTTGAGGTTCAACTTCCCAAAGAAGTCTACTACTGGTTTATCGTCCATCCCAAACTGCATAAGGAGCTTCCAGCGTATATAGATCCCAACACCGGAAATCCGGCACCAGATGGGTATTTCTGGCGTGACTATCTCTTCAACCATGCCGATCCTGGATATCCGCTTCTTAAAGATTCTATGGTTGGCGTAAAGACCTTATGGAACTCTAAGCGGAATTCTCTTGACAACGGCGCCTTAGGAAAGGCAACTAAATGGATCAAAACGGTGATGGAATTTACCCCTTACCCTCACCATGATCAACCGGTAAGGATCTATCATCTCCATAAGGGGACCTGCTCGGTCCACTCCTACCTGAGCGCGGCAACCGGACGAACCCTGCTCATTCCGACCACGGTGACATCGGCCTATCGTTATAACCATAAGTGGAACGAGTGGTGGGATCGGAGATGGATCCAGTGGGAGCCGGTAAATACCTGGATGGACTACTATCCTTACGACCACTGGGGCGGTGGTGACAACATCCCCGGCTGTTTCAACTGGCGAGGCGATGGCTACATCTGGACCACGGTCGAGAGGTATACCCCGGTCTGCACCCTGACCGTAAAGGTCGAGGACAGAAACGGCATCGCCATCGACGGCGGCAGGATCATAATCGACTCCCCTGGCTTCCCCGGCCCAAGGGTAACCGCAGGCTGGACCGGTGATGACGGGACCTGCCGGTTTCTACTCGGCGATTCCTGCGGCTGGTTTTCGGCCCAGGTGTCCACCCAAATCGGTGGTCTACCACCAACCACGGTTATCAACAATCCTCAACCCGGTGTTCACTACCAATGGACCGCCAAGATCGATGGAGATATGCCGATCCTTAAGGTCGCACCTGAGAATGCGCCTCCAGGCACAAGCTACAAGTTTGAACTTTCCCTTTCGGCCCCCTTCCATTTCCTCTATGGAACTAATCCCGATGATGGTGATGTCTTCTCCCAGAGGATCATCCCGGGTAAGATCGATCTTTTCGTCTGCGATTCTACTAACTTTGAAAAATACATCTCGGGAGATTCCTTCAGAGCTCCCTTCATCGGCAAAGATATCTCCTCCTTAGATACTTCATTCATCATCCCGACTTTTGAGCCTTGGCATCTGGTCATCACCAATGAAGAAAGGGTCATCATCACCCAGTATTTCGATCTTTCGCTGAAACTCTATAAGTATAAGATAGGTGTCGACGAACGTTCGGAACCTTCCTTCAAAAAACTGAAGATTATGCCTTCACCTTGTTGTGACTATCTCAGGATCGGACCGGTACCCAAAGGGACGAAGATATCGATCTTTGACCCGAGCGGAAGATTGGTTACCGAATTTATCGCGGAAAGAGAAGAGATCACCTGGGCACCACTTCTGCCTGAGGGCGTCTACTTTGCCAAGTTTTCATTTGGGAAAGAGGAGGTGGTAAAGAAGGTCGTGTTGATTCGGTAAAAGTATATCGTTTGAATACCTTTGTGGAGGATAACTGAGGTCTGCCGGTCTGGAGATAAAGAGTGGCGGAATCTCTCGATACTCCACCTTGGATGATCGCGATGGCAGAGAGAGATCGTTCCTCAAGGGTTACGGTAGTAGATTTTCAAGATGTCCTGACGGTGGCCATGGAATATGTTAAAAAATGAGAAGATTATTTCAGAAGAGGGGGTTGGAACTCTATCTACCGAGCTAAATTGCTAATGCTTGACTAATTAAGATCTGGGATTATTATCCAAAGTGGATCGATTTATTATTGGAGGTGGCCGAAGGCTGAAAGGAAAGGTAAGAATTTCCGGGGCCAAGAATGCGGTCTTGCCGATCATGGCGGCTTCAATTATTGCGAGAGAGAGGTCCTTACTCACCAATGTTCCCCAGCTTGCTGATGTCCGAACGATGATGGAACTTTTTAACCATCTTGGGATCGGGGTAAGACTGAAGGGTAATCGGCTTGAGATCGATCCCTCCGGCCTCGATCGCTACGATGCCCCCTATGAGATCGTCAAACGGATGCGGGCATCGATCTATGTCTTGGGAGGGCTGATCGCCCGACTGGGCAAGGCGGTCGTCTCCCTCCCCGGTGGTTGTGCCATTGGACCGAGGCCGATCGATCTCCATCTCAAAGGTCTTTCCGAACTCGGAGTTGAGATCAACCTGAGCCGGGGTTATATCCACGCCCGGGCCCGGAGGATGAGGGGAAAAGAGATCTTCTTGGAGGGGCCAAAAGGGACATCGGTGGGAGCAACGATCAATGTTATGCTGGCGGCAACCCGGGCCAAGGGAAAGACGGTTATTTATCCCGCCGCCTGTGAGCCGGAGGTGATCGACACCGCCCGCTTCCTGAAAAAGATGGGGGTGAGGATAACCGGAGAAGGAACACACCGGCTGGTGGTTGAAGGGGGGAGGCCGGTCTCCGGGGCAAGACATCGGGTAATTCCGGATCGGATCGAAGCGGGCACCGATGCGGTGGCGGCGGCGATCACCAAGGGCGATGTTGTGCTTGAGGGGTGTTGCCCGGACCATCTGACGGTCGTGATCGAAAAGCTGAGAGAGATCGGGGTTGAGGTGAAGGCAAAGAATCGAACCCTGAGGGTGAAGGCAGAGGGTAGGCCAGGACCGACCGAGATTGTGGTTGCCCCTTATCCCGGATTCCCCACCGATATGCAGGCCCAGTTCATGGCACTCCTTTCTCTCTCCCGAGGAACGAGTGTCATCGTTGAGACCATCTTTGAGAACCGCTTCATGCAGGCGGTGGAGCTGATGCGGATGGGGGCGAGGATCTCGATCGAAGGTAATAC
>QNBE01000119.1 GCA_003645615.1 Caldifarciminota bacterium | reverse complement strand
GTTGATTATCACCGGGGAAATTATGAGGCTGCCCTTACCTCGGTCCGGAAGGCCCTGGAGCTCAGTGAGAAGGCGGAGTATTATGCCAACCTCGGGATGATCTATACCGAGATGAATGAGTTCGATGAGGCGAAGAAGGCATTCAGTAAGGCGCTGGAGCTCAATCCCGATTCGGCCGAGATCTATAATAATCTCGGGGTTCTGAACTTCCGGATCAAGGACTATGAGCAGGCGGTCAACGCCTTTAATGAGGCGATCAAACGGCGGAAGAATTATGCCCAGGCCTATCTCCACCTTGGGAAGGCGCTCTTAGAGCTGGAGAGGTTCGACGAGGCGATCAGGACATTCGAGACCGTCCTCGAGATCGATCCTGAGAATAGTGAAGCGGAGAAGTTGCTCAAGATGTATAAAGAGGGAAGGATCGATGGACATACTGAAGAGGCTTAAGAAGAGGAAGGAAGAAGAGGAGTCACCCTTCTCCGAGCTCTTGAAAAAGCGGCCCAAGAAGGAGGAAGAGGTAAAAAAGGATGAAGATATCGAAGTAAAACCACTCCATGTTGAACAGGAACCTGTCCCCCAAGCTCCCCCTACCCCACCACCGGTAAAGGAGGAACCGGTCTTCCATGCCACGGGTATGAGGGAACTCGACTTCGATGCGATGGCCTCACCAACCGATGAGCTGGGGAGAATGAAGGAGGAGTATATTAAGAGAGTCTCCGATCTCATCCGGGGAGATAAGATCGATGAGGCGATCAATCTCTTAAACGAACTAAAAGGAAAACTGGGTGGGGGTAGCAGTGGCTGATCTTCAGCCCCGCCCCAATCTCTCCCGAATCAAACCCTATCAACCCGGCCGTCCGATTGAGGTTGTTGCCCGGGAACTCGGCATCAAGGATGAGATCATCAAACTCGCTTCCAATGAGAATCCATTGGGGATCTCACCACTGGCCCGAAAGGCCTTAGCGGAAAATATCCGGGAAGGAAATTTCTATCCCGATGACAGCGGATATCTTTTGAAGGAGAAGCTGGCCCAGAGATATGGGGTTGACCCGGAGATGGTGATCCTCGGCAATGGTTCAGTCGATCTCATCTACCTTTCCGCCTTTGCCTATCTCGATCCCGGTGATCAGCTCATCATGACCAGAGGTTCATTCATCATTGCCAAGATTGCCACCCATATCATGAATGGTGAGCTGATTGAGATTCCGCCCACCAAGGAGATGCGACACGATCTGAAGGGGATCCTTAATGCGATTACCGATCGGACCAAGGTCATCTATCTCGACAATCCGATCAACCCCTTTGGCACCATCGTCGGAAGAGAGGAGTTCGACCGGTTTGTCGACCATCTCCCTCCCCATGTCCTGCTCATAAGTGATGAGGCCTATTATGAGTATAGCACCGATAAGAACTATATTGATTCCATGAAGCATCTGATGGCCGGTAAGAATATCCTCATCCTTCATACCTTCTCCAAGATTTATGGACTGGCCGGCCTGCGGATCGGTTACGGGATTGCCAGGAAGGAGATCATCACCGCCCTCATGAAGGTCCGCCTCCCCTTCAATGCCAGTCGCATGGCCCAGATCGCGGCCTATCATGCCCTCGATGATGAGGAGCATGTCCGGAAAAGTGTTAAGGTGAACGAGGCCGGCAAGGAGTATCTCTATCGAGAGTATGATCGTCTCGGCCTCTTCTATCTGCCCACCAATGCTAATTTTATCTTTGTCGATTTTAAGATCGATGCCCAACCGATCTTTGAAAAACTTCAACGGCGGGGGGTGATAACCAGGCCGATTCCGCAATATGGCTTCCCCACTGCCCTCCGGATCACAATCGGAGATGAACATCAGAATCGTAAATTGATCAGTGCCTTAGAGGAGATATTGGGAGGGGCATCACAATAAGTCATGCTTGAAAGGAGGAAGGATGAAAGTCAGACTTTCTAATGGTGAAGAGATTCCGATTGAGATGCACAAGATCAGAATCGTCCAGAGTGTGCGACTGATTCCGGCATCCGATCGTCTCAAGGCCATAGAGAAAGCGGGCTATAATACTTTCCTGCTGAGGAGTCGAGACATCTTTATCGACCTTCTTACCGATAGCGGGACCAATGCGATGAGTGACAATCAGCTCGGCGCAATGATGGTTGCGGACGATGCCTATGCTGGTGGTGAAAGTTTCTATAAATTGGCTGAAGCGGTTAAGGACATCCTCGGATTCGATTATGTCCTCCCCACCCATCAAGGGCGTGCCGCTGAACACCTCATCGCAAAGGTATTCATTAAACCCGGTGATATTATTCCGATGAATTATCATTTCACCACCACCAAAGCCCATTTCGAACTGGCTGGAGGAGAGGTGGTCGAGATCTACACGGATGAGGCGCTGAAGGTGAAAAGCGATTATCTCTTTAAGGGCAACATAGACATCGATAAACTGAGAGAGCTGATCAAAAAACACGGCAGTGAGAAAATCCCCCTCGTCCGTATTGAGGCGACAACCAATCTCATTGGTGGGCAACCGTTCTCGCTTGATAATCTTAAGGAGTTACGTAAGGTCTGTGATGAACACAATATCCTTCTGGTAATGGACGGAACGCTTATTGCCGAAAACTCCTATCTTCTCCAGCAAAGGATTGAGGAATTTAAGAACCGTTCTATTGCCGAGATCGTTAAAGAGACCGCCCGCTACCCGGATATTCTTTATATCAGTGGACGCAAGGATAGCTCATCTAAGGGTGGTATCATCGCCACCAACCGGAAAGATCTTTACGAGAAGATCAAACCATGGTTGCCACTTTATGAGGGATTCCTCACCTACGGCGGCATGTCGAATCGAGAGGTGGAAGCGATGGCGGTTGGCCTCCGGGAGATGGTGGATCCCGCGGTAGCTGGTAGCACAATCGAGCAGATTCGGTATTTTGTAACCAAAGTAGATAAGATGGGCATCCCGGTGGTCACTCCTCCGGGCGGTCTGGCCTGCCATATCGATGCCATACAGTTTTTGCCCCATGTCTCCCGAACTGAATATCCGGCTGGTGCACTCGTTGCAGCACTCTACATTGCCTCTGGAGTCAGGGCGATGGAGAGAGGAACGATTTCGATGGACCGGGATAAAGAGGGCAATGAAGTATTTGCTGACCTGGAGCTTGCCCGACTCGCAATCCCCCGGAGGGTCTATACGATCTCTCACATCGACTACACAATTGATCGGATCGGATGGCTTTATAACCATCGGGATTTGATCAAAGGGTTAAAATTTGTTGAGGAACCCCCGGTGCTCCGTTTCTTCTTTGGAACACTCGAACCACTTGAAAACTGGGGTAAGAAACTCTGCGAGGCTTTCCAGAGTGATTTCGGACCGGAGCTGTAACCGCAGGGGGTAATTTATGGATAAGTTCCGTTGCACAATTTGCGGTTATATCTATGATCCCGCCGTCGGTGATACCGCCAATGGTATAGAACCGGGCCGGCCCTTCGAGTCCCTCCCTGACACCTGGGCCTGCCCGGAGTGCGGGGCGGATGTAACCCTCTTCGAACGGATTGTGGAATAGTCAGGGCGGGGCGAAGCCCCCCTGAGTCCTCACTCGTGGTCGGGAGACCAAGGGGGAACGGTTACCTCGATCGGTAACGATGCCCGTATCGATTCTGGTTGATCTGGTCTATCTGGTTTGTCTGGTCTATCTTGTTTATTTAGTTCATATGGTTCGTCTGGTTTCTCTGGTTTGTTTGGTTCATCTGGTCTATCTGGTTTTTCTGGTTCATCTAGTTTATTTAGTTTGTTTGGTTTGAGTCATTAAGTCATTGAGTTATTGAGTTATTGAGTTCCTTCTCCCTTTCACCCCTTCTCCCATTCACCCATTCACCCCTTCACCCTTTCTCCATCTCTCATCCGGTTGTCCATTTTCACTTTTTCGAAATTGTGAAAAAGTGAAAAATCGCTACCGCTTTATTTGGTTGATCTGATTTTTCTCTGATTTTAGCCAGTTATGGACAACAACAGTTGTAGATCTCATCTCACCACCACCAGCTTTTCGGTCTTTATCTCAAACGGAGTCTTGATCTTGAGGAAGTAGATGCCCGGAGGTAAGATGAGTCGGAGATGGGGGGATGGGGAGAGTTGGTGGATCAATCGGCCCGAGGCATCGAAGAGGGTGAGACTCTGGACATTCGAAGGAAGATCGAGATTTATCAAGCGATGAGCGGGATTAGGATAAATTAAGAATTGGAGTGGTCTCTGCCGTTCCTCATCTTCGATACCGATCTCTGACTTCATACGTATGAGATAGACATCGAATTTGCCGGCGCCAAAGCTGGATGTTCTACCTACAATTATGTAACCACCATCTGGTATTACACGCAACTGATATCCTTCGTCATTCTCATATCCTCCCAGAATCTTTTTCCAGATAATCTTTCCCGTGCGGTCGATCTTTAAAAGATAAATATTCCAATCTAAGGTTTGCATAACCGTTCGAGCACCAACAATGACGGCCTCTTCATCATTGACGACCTGAACCCACCGGGCATATGCATCCCATTCACCCCCATGAGTCACAGTCCAGAGCGTATCGCCCCACCTGTCTGTCCTCACAATATATATACTGTAATAGTTAACCGGTTGTTGGATAGACCGTTTGAAGCCAACCAAGATGAAACCACTATCAGGGCACTCCTTAATGCTATAACCACACTCGAATTCCTCACCTCCATAAGTCCTTGTCCATAGTGTGTCGCCATCCACATTAAGCCTTATTAAATACACATCGCTGAGACCATTTCCTTCAGAGTAGGTACATCCTACTATCACATATCCGTTATCATAGGTGGGCTGAATTTCATAAGCCACATCGTATGAGCTACCACCATAGGTTTTCGTCCATAAGGTATCACCGTTAGAATCGATTCGGATTAAATAAATATCGCGACTACCCGAACCGAAGGAATAAGTTGATGCCAGGATGAGATATCCGCCCTCTTTGGCCGGTATGATGTCCATCCCTTCATCATCTTCGTCACCACCATAAAACCAGCTACACAGACTTTCCCCTTCCGCATCCACTTTTAAGAGCCAGACATCATTATTTTGGTGAGATGAACCACAATAACCAACCACAAAATAAACACTGTCTCCGGAACAAGTTAAGGAAAATCCCGCATCCGCATTCGGCCCGCCGAAGGAACGATGCCAAATTAGATTGCCGGAGGAGTCAACTTTGACGAGATACAGATCGCTTTCGCCATTGGTAAAAGAGCGAGTAGAACCGACAATGATAAAACTGTGGTCGGAAGAACTCACCATCCGATAGCCAATATCATTTTCCTTTCCCCCAATCGTTCTGGTCCAGAGGGTCTCCGGAGGCTGTCCGCATAATACGAAAAGTAAGGAGATGAGTATATTACCGTAATACAATAAACTTCTCCAGTAGTATCTTGCCCTTTGATGAGGAAATCTTGATGAAATACAATCCTGAGGGAAGATCACAAACCGAGATTTCTAAAATGCCCGTAGGTGAAGAATGCGTCAGGTGTCTTATCTTTTGTCCCAGACTATTAAAAATATCTATAGTGAGGTACTCAGCACTTTTGGGAAGGACAACTTGAATCGAGTTCCTCACCACATTCTGCCTTAAACCGCGACCTGATTTTCTTTCATTCTCGTCTCGTTCTATTCCGATGAGAAGATTTTCGCAGATCTGAATTCCACAGAATAATGCCGAAATATAGACATATCTATCATAAACGGCGACATGCATGGTGGCTCCGGCAACATTCTGATAATAAGCACACTCTTGGGGTTGGTAAGGGTTGGAAACATCAATTACTCTTACCCCTCCCTCAAAGTCGGCGATATAGGCGTAAGGATAGTCTAAGGTTATGTCAAAAGCTGCATCGGGAAGAGTCAGGCTTCCAACTTCAAACGGCTCCATTGGATCAGAAACATCGATCACTCTGAGACCGCTCACTCCATCAGCTACATAGACATACCCTTGATGGTAAGCAACTCCGAATGCCCTATCGGGAGTAATATAATGACTAATCTCTTTTGGGTGGAAAGGATCGGAAATATCCACGATTCGTAAACCGAAGTTTTCGACGATAGTATTGTTTGCGGAGTAGAGATAATCACCGTAAACATCGAGACCATATACCCAGCCGGGAAGTGAACAACTGCTAATGAACTTAAGCTGACCGGGATCGGAAATGTCGATGATATTTATACCACCATTCCCACCAATGTAAGCAAGATCTCCTTTGATCTTAATCTTGCTTCTACCTGGAGTAGTTAGTTTGCAACTATCAATCAAGATCGGGTTTATCGGATCGGTGAGGTCGAAACTTAGAACGAAAGGGTCACCAGATAATCCGCATAAATAAAGGTAGGATTTGTCAATTGCGGTTCCAGATAGACAACCGAAGAGGGTGGGCAATTCACCGACTGCTATTGGCCAGGATGGATTGGAAATGTCGAAGATGCGAATTACACCTCTAAGATAATCGGGAGCGAAAAGATAATCATTTCTTTTCGCCAGGTGAACTACTTGATCTGGCATCTCATAATTATATGCCGCTCGAGGGTCAGATGGATCTGAGACATCGATCACCCAGAGCCCGGTAGAGTAGTCATTGAGGAAGAGAAAATTTCCATACTGAATCAACTCGGTAACCTGTTCATCTCCAAGAGGTAGATGCGCGATTCCCCTGGGATTGATGGGGTCCGAGACGTCAACAACAAAGAGACCATCCCAGATGGCCACGAGATAAACGAACTCATGATCTACCACCACATATAATAT
>QNBE01000118.1 GCA_003645615.1 Caldifarciminota bacterium | reverse complement strand
TTTTCCGAGCATATGGAAATCGCCTTCTCCCCGGGTGATGCCGGAGAGGTCAGCCTCAGGATCTACGATGCCACCGGAAGGTTGGTTAAAGAATTTATACCGCCTACTGCTTCTACTGCTCTCACCTGGGATGGCAGGGATGAGTCGGGGAGGAAGGTGAGATCTGGTGTCTACTTCCTGAGGTTCGAGGCGGGGGAGTATCGGGCAACAGAGAAACTTCTGTTTTTGAGTCCTCGGCCGTGAGGCCGAGCGGTAGGAAAGGGGGAAGAAAATGGAGCGGTATAGATGGTTAAAGGGATCGATAGGGGAAAGTATGGGGAGGAAGTTCTGTGTCTTTGTGGCCGCTTTTGTCTTAAATATCAATATTGCTTCAGCCTGGTTTGGAGAAGATGTAAGGGTTAGCGATACGACCGGCGGCTTCTTTGGATGTATCGAACCGTGGATAGTTAAAGGTCCTGACAATGTCCTCTCTGTAGTCTGGAGTAGCGATTATACAAGTGCTTTTGACTGCCACATTTATTTCTCCAAATCGACCGATATGGGGAAAACCTGGACACCGGGCATAAGGGTGGACGATGCCACACCTCCCGATGCCTGTCTCTATCCATCACTTGCTGTTGATTCTTCCGGTAATCTATACTGCATTTGGTATAAGTTGGGCTCACCGGACGAGATCCGTTTCAGCAAGTCAACCGATGGCGGAGCGACCTGGACTCCATCGGTAGTGGTTGATGAAGCATCCGCCCAAAATTGTGGGGGAGGCGAAATCACGGTCAGCGGAGATGAACTCCTGGTGGTCTGGGCTGATTCCCGGACTGGCTGGAGATGTTATTTCAGCAAATCGACCGATGGGGGTAATACCTGGACTTCGGGTATTAAGATCACTCCCGATGAGTTATCTACCGCTCCGAGGATCGAGGTCTTTGGAGATACGATCTACGCCGCATATATGGTTTATTATTCGCCCAAGGATATCTATTTATCCCGTTCCACGGATAACGGTTCGAGTTGGGAGGTGATGGGGAGGATCAACGATGTCTCTTCCGGTGAGCAGAGGTATCATGATATAGCATTAGCTCCCGATGGGGATATCTGCTGTGCATGGTATGACTGGAGAAGCGGGGAGTGTGAGATAAGGTTTTCAAAATCAACCGATGGTGGTGTATCCTGGATACCTTCGGTGGTAGCGAGTGATACCTCCTGGTCACAGAATCCCATTCTGGGTGAGATAAGGATGAATCTGGTCTGTGTGGATGAAAATCGAATCTATGCCCTCTGGCAGGATTCTCGAACCGGCTCGTGGGACATCTTCTTTACGATGTCAGAGGACGGCGGAGTGACCTGGTCTGAGGACATCATGGTCAATGATTCTGCTTATGTCGATTCCCCCCAGATGGTCCCATCTCTCTGCCTGGAAGAGAATGGAAACCCCTGTGTTGTCTGGAGTGATTATCGGGGGCCGACAAATTCCCACATCTATTTTGATAAAGGTGAAATCGTTGGGGTTGAGGAAGTGGTTTTCCATCCCCCCTTCGAGAGTCCTTTACTGCTTGAAATCTTCCCGAATCCATTCCATGACCGGGTGAACATCAGATGGAGGATTGAGGATGGAAGATGGAAGCCCGAAGACATCTCGCTCAGGATCTACGATGCCACCGGAAGGTTGGTTAAAGAATTTATACCGCCTACTGCTTACTCCTCAGTGCCTACTGTAATCTCCTGGGATGGGAGGGATGATTCGGGTAGGAAGGTGAGATGCGGTGTCTACTTCGTAAGGCTTGAGACCGGGGATCGGAAGTTCACCAGAAAGGCCCTGCTCCTGCGTTGATAGGATACACACGATAAAGTCCGGAGAGTCCCCACCTATTTTAGCTTCCTCTCCAGTTCGGCGATCTCCCGAGAATGGGGGATTATTCTGGAGACCCTTTCCAATACTCTTCGGGCATCCCGCCTATTCCTATGCTCAAGGCAACCCTTGACAAAGGATATCGCCTCGCGCTCCAACCTGTTCAGGATTACTCTTTGCAGATCATCGGACCACCTGTCGAACATCCCTTTAAGAGGGATCCCACGAAAAAGCCGAAACGCCCTCAGAAACTCTCTCCTTGCAAAACTCCATTTGCCCGATCGCATGAATGCATGTGCTGTAACCAACACCTGGTCGAATTTACCATAATCGGTAATAAAATGGATGCCTCGATTGATGAGAACCCCCTCGCCCTTTCGATGAGAAATCTCAAGTAGATGAGAAGGTATTCTAAGTGCCTTTTTAGTTCTCACCAAGAGATGAGATAGGTTTCGGGCTGGCGCTGAACTATCAGGCCAGAAGCTATCGTAAAGGTTTTTAAGAAAAATCATTTTCCCGGGCTCACCTGCTTTTAATGCAAGTTGAATCACAAAAGCAGCATCTTTGGGTAGCAATTTGATTTTCAAATATTTCTGATTCTTATAAACAACCGGATTACCTAAAAATCTAATGTCATAAACAAGGGCTTTTTCATTAAAAATCGGCAATTTTAACATTGCTTTTGGTAAGCCAGTAGATATCCCCTTTTCAATATTTTCTGTTATCAGCTCCGGATAGAAGAAGATGTATCTATGTAAATAGGATAGTAGCCCTTTCTTACATGCAAACTTATAAGCCTTCTTATAATTTCCGCTCTTTAAGAGGAGAGCAAGTTTTGCAGAAGGTAAGAAACTCTCGCTAATTTGGGATTGAGAAAGAAGAATTCTGTAGATAATTTCTACCCTTTTCAGCCTATTCTTTATAAGAAATGGGAGTAGCCTTCTCAAGATATTTTTCGCTCTTTTTTTCTCCCCAAAGCTAGCGTAAGAACTCGCTATTACAAAATAGGCACTTATTATACGAGAACTAACTTCCTCTTTTCTTGATTGAATAAGTGCCTTTGTGGAAAGTGTGATGGCCTTACGGGGCATTCCGTTAACAAGAGACCAAATAGATTGAGCGAGTAGCTTCCTAGAATAAAAACCCCAACCAGACAATTGAGCCCTCTTATAGATTTGGATTGCCTTTTGATATTCACCCTTACAAAGATATATCTCGGCAAGATAGATGTCGACAACCTTTCTCTTCTCATCATCAAGCTTTTTCAAAGATCTCAGATACCAATATTCAGCCTCCCTAATATTATCTAAATATGTATTGAGAATTGCTAAATTAAATGTAAAATAAGACGGTATATTCTTCATTCTCTTCAGCATCACTCCACAGGACTTGGCTATTTCTAATGCTTTATCGATTTTTAAAAGCTGTGCGTAAGCTATACCTTCGGAAATCAGAAGCATGAAACGGAGTTCAAAAGGCAGTTTGGAGAGTTCTCTAAGATAAAGCATGTTTTTTAGCTCTTCGATCTTTTTCAACTGGCCAATCGGATCTGCCGACCACGAAAGTGCGATGATCTCTGAAATCCCAATCCTAAAAGCAGAATAATATAACTTCCTCTTCTTACACTCCTTGAATATCCTCCTCGTTTTCTTAAGGTAAGATCTAACCGGTATCTTTCCCAATAATATTGTTGTTTTTTCTACCCGTCTTCTTAAATTTAAATATCGATCGGGAATTTGAAGAATAAACTCGTTGTCAGGGACAACAGGGATAGAGTTTAATATGTCTGCCGATGCCTTTATATTGCCCAGATGGTACATGTCTTTTGCCTCTTCAAATTTCTCTTTTGCTTCCCGGGTCCAGGGACAAGACATGGTATAATAATCGCCAATATCCTCGCGTCTTAAACCTGCATATCCGTATCTCCTCCAGATACTCCATATCCCTTTGATCGAGATTTCGATCCCTCTTCTATGCAATATCTCCTTTGCCTTCCTTACGGTTAAGCATGGGTTTCTTTCTTTCAAAAGCATTATTTTTTCTTCTAACTCTTTCTCCTTCCTATTCCAGTGTCTTCCAGTTAAAAGCCTTTCTTCTCCCTCCCTTCTATATAATTTAATCCATTTGACAACGGTCCGGTAACTGACATGGAATCTCTCTGCGGTTGACCTCAATGACTCTCCACTTTTAAGATAGTGGTTCACAATATCGAGACGCAATTTTGGGGCTATGGTATACATAATGGAAACATTATATAAAAAAATCATATTCTGTCAATAAGACGGAATAAAATGTGCTAATCTATGAAAAAACAAGGCTTTAAGGTCTACCTCCATTCTAATATGAGACACAATTCGTTTTATACTTTTTATGAATCAGTATGTCGTGGAGGTCGTTGCCATCTTCCTTATCAATTTTGTCCTGTATCGGCTTCTGGATCTGCTGTGTCTTATTAGTCCCGACCGATGGCAGGAATGACCAAGCAGGACCGAGTGTTGCACGTGTCCATTGATAGGTTTTGGAAGGAGGAGTAAAAGATGTTGGGTAGTAAGCTAATCACATTGTCCAGTATTTTGTTCTTTGTGCCCGCTGCTTTTGCTCAAGTGCAAGGGCGGTGCGGAATCATAAAGAATCGATGGGAGCACGATGTAGGTCTGATCTGGGAAGATATGAACCCGCAGCGTAAAACCGCTCCTGCCAATTGTTATGTCACCCCCAGGGTAACGGTGAAGAATTACGGCCAAAACACTGAGACCTTTGATGTCACCTGCATGATCGATTCCGCCGAGATAAGTATTTACCAGGTTACAAAAGAGGTGAGTAATCTGCTGCCTGATTCTTTAGAACATCTTGCCTTTAAGCCACCTTGGAAGGTAGGCCTGATTGGCGAAGAATATCGGTTAACCTTCTTTACAACTCTACCTGGAGATTCTAACCCCTCCAACGACACCATTGTCTCCTTACTTAGGTCCGCTACCGTCGAAACTCTTTATTATCATGGTCGCATTGAGGCAAATTGTTACCTCTACCCTCCCGGAGTTGATTCTGCCTTCGTAGCCACAAGGATGACACCAACCGGTTATCCAGCCTTAGTCTTATCTATCGGTTTCTGGCTCTGGAATCCATCGGGTGAGCCAGAACTTCCCTACGGGGTGAGGATCTTTAATGATGCCAACCCTTCTGATCTTTACAGTTTTGAACCAAAGGAGGTGATTTGGGGAAGGCCTGATACATTACCGGTAGGTTGGTGGGGGATGCGAAGCTTCGATCTCGCCGATGACAGCATCATCATATATGAGCATGATGCAGAATTCTACAGCGCCTTTAAATTAAACCTGGCCAGGTGTCGACCCACCTGGTTCCACGGAACTTGGAATGCACCATCTTTTAAAAATCGGCATGGGTGGGTTGGCTTCCCGGGACCTGCCTGGCACCCGGAGATGTGGCAGTATGTCTTTCGATCTATTGTGAGATATTTGCCCGAGATGCCTTCCATTAGCGAGGAGAGCGGAGAGGAGGCTTCGACGATTCATTTTACCTTGCATTGCGAACCGAACCCCTTCCAGCACCGGACATTAATCAGATATTATCTGCCGACCAATAGTATCGTCCAGTTCGTGATCTACAATCTTCTCGGCCAGGAGGTGAAGATACTGACAAATGGGGAGGAAAAGGCTGGGCTCCATTCAATTGTTTGGGATGGTAGGGATAGCAACGGAAGAAGACTTCCCGGTGGGGTCTATTTCTTAAGGCTTGAGACCGAGGATCATCAAGAGACCAAAAAGTTACTCCTTCTGGAGTAAGAAGGAATGGAAGATAGGTGTGCAGAGCAAACTCGGTCTACCCAGTACGGGGAAGATTAGTAGCGAACTCGGTACATGCTTTGGTGGAGGGCATAAAATAACAAAAGGAGGTCATTATGATATCTACACTAACCATTCTGTTGGGGGTAATCTTTACCCAAGAGGGGTTCTTCGAACCGATCCTCCCCAGCTATAACTATGCCATCCTGGTGAGCAAGAATACCTACAACGATCCCGATTGGCGGGTGGTTGTCGACTCCTTAGTGGCTCGGCATAACGGTAAGGTCTTCATCTATGAGAATAGTCCATGGGAGGTAAAAGACGAGGTCGCCGCCTACTACCCCGATTATATCGCCTATGTCTGTCAGATCCCCGAGGCATCACCGACCTTCGTCCAATCCCATGCCTGGCCCTTCTCAAGGGCCTTAGATTCTGACCCTTATGGTGATGCGGCCTGGGGGATCATCACCGGCTGCGATGCCAGCGACGCATTAAAGCTCGTTACCGGACCGAAGCAGCTCGAGATCAAAACGTGCCTGGGAGAGACTTCATCCAGTAATGTCAACTACTACCCCCAGGGAATACACTCAAGTGAAGCAACCTATGGCTGGTATCAGATCAAATACCCTGATTCGGTAAAGGCAACAACCTATACCGATGGCCCCACCGATCGGACCGAATGGTTAGTTGATATGTTAAACGGTGACTCTCTGATCTTTAACGATTCGGTCGACATCTTCATCACCTCCGGTCACGGATTACCAACTTACTTTCAACTCCATTACCCTTCACCCGGGCTCGAGGGTTACTTCAGATCCGATGGAATTGGCCACCTCTATGGTGATCCTTACTCAGGTCCAGATATCGACATCCTCTCAGACAACCCCAAGATTTACTTCGCCCTTGGCAACTGTGCAGTCGGCGAAATCCACAATGCTGGCTGTTTTGTCCCGGCCTGGATTCGCAACGGTGGTGCCAAGTTGATAACTGCCTATACCATGCACGAAGGGAGGTATAGCTATCAGCATGGCGCGACCAAGGCATACTTCTGCAAACAGGATCACTACCCATGGGGTCTCGCCTTCTTCCTCGGCAATATCGTCTTCAGATTCGACCTCGATAACAATACCCCGGGGATCGGCAGTCCTCCAGACTTCAACGG
>QNBE01000117.1 GCA_003645615.1 Caldifarciminota bacterium | reverse complement strand
GATACTGCTGAATATGCCCGCAATGTTACCGGTGACAATGACTGGGTGCGTGGGTCAGCTCCGCTCGATTCGGTGCTCTTTACCGGAAACTATCTTGGCATTGCCCGGGGTGGTGCGGGTAATGTATTCTATGGAGATAGTGTCCACACCCATGTTAATTTGGGCGTCAAGTCCTATACCGGATGGCCTGGTCGGAATGATAAATATTGTGTGGTAGGTGGTGGGTATGGTAACTACAGCCAGGGTGACTATTCAGTAGTAGCTGGAGGTTTTGCCAATCATGCTGATAGCACCTATGCCGCTGTGTTGGGGGGTAATAACAACCTTGCCCGAGGACAGTTCAGCATTGTTGGTGGTGGGTATTTAAATCGTGCATTAAGATATGGCTCAGCGGTCCTTGGTGGTCAATCTAATAAGGTAACCGGTCGTTATGCAGTAGTCGGAGGTGGTTATTTCCACAGTGTCGAAGGTGACTATTCCGCAATTTTAGGTGGGTATGGTGATACCCTTACCGGTAATTACTCTTATCTTTTCGGCATCAAGTCCAAGCTAACCCAGGATTCTACTTTCATGGTGGACATGCCCCACATCCGGTTTGGTGATGAGTCGAGTGGTTATGAATTTCCCACCCAGGATGGCTCGGCCGATCAGATTCTGCTCACTGATGGGAATGGCAAACTATTCTGGCAGGATGGCAGGTCATTCTCCTACTGGACAAAACTTGATTCGGTAATCTATACTAAAAAACGCTGGGGGATTGCCCGGGGCAATGTCGGGAATCAACTTTATGGTGATAACCACCACACCCATACCAACCTTGGAGGCTTCGGCTGTATTACCGGGACCGATGGTTCCAATTTCTACTACATTACGGTTACAGGCGGTTATCGGAATACCGCTGATTCTTCCTATAGCTCAGTAGTTGGGGGTGGTTACAATCGTGCCTATGGTTATCAGGCCTTTATTGGGGGTGGATATAAGAATATGGCCCAGCGCTACGCTGTGGTAGTTGGTGGCAGAGAGAATTATGCCGCTGGTGAAGCTAGCTTCATCGGGAGCGGGAAGAAAGATACGGTGCAGGGCTACGCTGGTGTGATAGGTGGTGGGCTCTCCAACTTGGTTGGAGATAGCGATTATGATAGCTGTTCGGTCGTAGGTGGTGGAAAGAATAATCGGGTTACCAATCGGTATGCAGTTATCACTGGTGGATCAGATAATGAAGCCAACGGGAAGAATAGTTTTGTCGGTGGCGGATATAACAATATTGCCAATGCCTACTATACCACAGTATGTGGCGGGTATCAGAATCAGGCCACGGTCAGCTATGGATTTGTGGGTGGTGGTGTTAACAATAGGAACAGCGGTGATCGGGCCGCAATTGTTGCGGGAACAAACAACTATGTCAGCGGCTGGCAGGGTTTTGTTGGCGCCGGCGAGGCGGATACGGTTCTTGGTCGATGGGGGGTGATTGGTGGTGGTCGGTATAATCAGGTAGGATATGACACCTATGACTCCGCATCGGTAGTTGTAGGAGGGTGGGGAAATACCGCATACGGCTCTTATTCTTTTGTTGGTGGTGGTAGGGGGAACATTTGCAGAAGACGTTATTCGTTTGTCGGTGGAGGTAAGTCTAATCAGGCCTACGTCTCCTACTGTATTGTGGTCGGTGGTGAAGAAAATAGAGCTGGTTCGAGTGATGATGATACTGCTGCGGTGATCGTGGGTGGAAGAAAGAATTGTAATCTCGGGAGATACTCTTTTATCGGCGGTGGCTACCGCGATACTGTGTATTCTTTAGGTAATTATTCGGTAGTGGTGGGTGGCTCCAGAAATATAGTAGAGAACAACTACGATGTAGTCGTGGGAGGGGTGGGAAATAGAGTCTCTGGACGTTATGCGAGCGTAGTGGGAGGATGGTATAACGACAATGATGCTGATTATTCTTTTATCGGGGGCGGAACCAATAATCACATCGCTTCTTCTGGAGATCGTGCGATAATCTATGGAGGAGATCATAACTCACTTAATGGAGGGTATTCGGTTATCCTTGGCGGGAAGGACAATGACATTACTACTGCTGCTACTTTTTCGGGCGCATTCGGTGAGTTTGTCTACTTAAATAGCTCCCGTCGTTTTGCCATTTACGACGGTTCATCCTCCGGCCATTTGGGTGTTAATCGTGACGACAATGATGGAGGAATAAACTATCCCATTCATGTTGGCACCTCCACCTCTAATGGCAATGGCGCCTATCTCTCTGCCGGTGGTGTGTGGACAAATGCTTCTTCCCGGTCGGTAAAGGAGAACTTCCAGGAACTCGATGGATCAAAACTCCTTAACGATCTCAAGCAGTTGCCGATTCTGAGGTGGCGGTTTAAAGGGTCTCAGGAGACACATATTGGCCCAGTGGCAGAGGATTTCTACCGATACTTCCACTGTGGCACCGGTAATCTAACAGACGATTCTACTCACATTGCTGCCAGTGATATGGCTGGGGTCTCCTTAAGAGCAATCCAGGAACTGATACGGATCGTTGAGGATCAGCAGAAAGAGATTGATCGGCTTCGTAAGGAGGTCGCTCAACTGAGAGAAATAAATGCCGAAGGGGGGAGTCGAACCCCCACGGGGACAAACCCCAGCGGATTTTGAGTCCGCCGCGTCTACCAGTTCCACCACTTCGGCCTCCCCAATTTTAATCGGTGGAACGGAGGGAGTCAATCTCTCCGGATAAAGGCGACATCTCTTCTGGCTTTATCCTTGTCCCGACGAAAGGATGAAAGATCACGGGTGCAATGGGTGCAGAGTTTAAGATCGCCCAGCTCTTTACCTTTTAGCTGGAGTCGGTTAGCAGCCTTAAGATCGAGAAAATAGCGATTATTATGATTGATTATTGCCGCAGTGAATTTTGATTCGAATCGCCGAGCAAGCTCCGGTCCAATTTCATAACAACAGGGACCGATTGCTGGACCGAAGACATAATAGTAGCTATCAAGGAGTCGATTCAACTCGGTGCTGATTCCCTTAAGCGTTCCCCGCCAACCAGCATGGAGAATACCGACCATTTTGATTTGGAAATCGAAAAAATAGATTGGAAGGCAATCGGCAACCTTTATCGCCAATACGATTCCACTCCTGGTAGTAAAGAGGCCATCACCAATCCGATCTTTTTGAGTATCAATATTGATAATCTTGGCGCTGTGGATCTGCTTGAGAAAAATGATATCAGAAAAAGGCGGTTTGATCCTGGAAGGGATATAACCGATGGTCACCGGGAATCGAGATTGGAAATAGTAGATGCCAGATCTATTCACCCACATCCCTTATCCTCAAATCCTTGATTTTCAAGATTGGTCGCTTCCGTGCCGCAACCGGATCAGCCACTACAGTGTAGACGATATCCAGTTGTGATCGTCCCACCTCAAGCCTTTCGATCAGTGCACCATGACCGAAATAAATAGCTTGCTGGTGGTGGTTGTTCTTTATAACCGCAAAACGGAGATGATCGCTTCCAACGACTCGAGGATATCCCACTAAGGTGACCGCACGGGTGAGGAAAGTGGGAGATGGGTTACCGGTTCCAGTGGGTTCAAATCTTTCCAGGTAGTCAAGCAAGCTGGAATTGATCTCGCCAAGTTCGATCTCGGTATCGATGAAGAGTCGGGGCTGGAAGATCTCGGCGGGAAAACTACGGGCGTAATCCTCGAGTAGTTCCTTCAGCCGGCAAATCTTCTCTCTTTTGAGAGAGAACCCACCTGCCTCTCTATGCCCTCCGAATTCATCGAGCACTGGGGCCGCTGCAGTGAGGGCCCCAAAAACATCAAAACCGGCAATACCCCGAGCCGATCCTTTGCCCCGTTCCTCGGTGAGGGAGATAAGGAAGGCGGGACGATAGTATTCATCAGTGAGACGAGAGGCGACGATCCCGATTACCCCCTCGTGCCATCCGTCCCGGGCCAGGACGATCACCCGATCGGGAATCCCCTCGGCCTCAATCACCATCTTCGCCTCGTTTAGAATCTGATCCTCAATATCCTTCCGGTCCTGATTGATTCGATTCAGTTCCGAAGCCAGAAGTTCGGCTTCTTTCTCATCATCGGTCAAGAGGAGCTTGATCCCTTTCTTTGCCTCCGCAATTCGACCGGCAGCATTGATCCTGGGACCGATTATAAATCCTACATGGTAGCTTGTGATCTCCTTCTGAAGATTGGCTACTTCAATAAGTTTCTTTAGCCCCAGGTTTCTGGTCCGATTCAACAATTCCAAACCGAAATGGGTGATCACCCGGTTCTCACCGTTGAGGGGGCAGACATCGGCGATGGTAGCAATTGCGACCAGATCGAGATATTGGTAGAGCTCCTCAATCGGTCTTTTCTCTTTAATATATAGCCCTTGAGCCAGCTTGAATGCCACCCCACAGCCAGAGAGTTCTGGGTAGGGATAACCGGGGTCCACCTTGGGGTCGAGAACCGCAAAGGCGGTAGGAGAAACGGTGGCGGTATGATGGTCGCAGACGATAACATCGATCTTCTGATGTTGGGCATAACGGAGTGCATCATGGCCGGTAATACCACAGTCGACCGTTACGATCAGTCGAGCACCACAGGATAATGCATAATCGACTCCGAGGCGTGAAAAACCATAACCTTCTCGTATCCGGTGGGGGAGATAATAGACCGGCTTACCACCAAGTTGGGAGAGGATCTTGGTGAGAAGGGCAGTTCCGGTGACCCCATCAACATCATAATCACCAAAGATGAGGATCGGCTCTCTATTTCGAATCGCCATCTGGATCCGGTCGATAGCCTTCTCCATATCTTGGAAGAGGAAGGGATCATTGAGCTGGGTGAGAGAAGGGTAGAGGAAACGAGTGATCTCGGCCTCGGTCTGATAACCTCGATTGGAGAGGATTTGAACAATCGGACCCGGGATCCGATCAATCTCAGGACCTTCCTTAGGGTTCTTAACAATCCAGCGCTTCATGATAAAAGGGGTAGGCGATAAGCCGAGTTCTGTCAAGGGTGACCATCCATCTCCGTCTGGTATTACTACCAGACTTTAGCGATCTACCCGGGACTTATGGCGGGCCACCGAGTCCCTGCTTGATCTTGCTCCGGGTGGGGTTTGCCGTGCCTCCCGTGTCGCCACGGGAGCGGTGAGCTCTTACCTGACCGTTGCAACCTTACCCCGCCCCTTATGAGGGAGGGCGAGGCGGTCTATTCTCTGTGGCACTTTCCGTCCCTTACAGGACCTCCGCGTTACGGAGCACCCTGCCCTGTGGAGCTCGGACTTTCCTCCCGCCTGATGGCGGGCGGCCACCTGCCTACCCCTACCTTAGTATACTTGGATTTAGCCCCTCGTCAAGAGAGGCGATAAGTCTATCAATGATGGTGTCCGGTTTCAGCCCCTCGGCCTGGGCCTTAAAGTTGAGAATAAGCCGGTGGCGGAGTACCAGCTTGGCAACCCTTAAGACATCGGACCGGAGTGGTGTATACCGACCGGAGAGGGCAGCATAGGTCTTTGCTCCCAGGATCAAATACTGAGATGCCCTGGGTCCAGCTCCCCACCAGAGGTAGTCTTTGATGAAGTCCGGAGCCGACTCGTGATCGGGACGGGTCCGGTTGACCAGCTCAACACTAAACTCTAAAACTTCATCTGCTACGGGAACCCTCCTGATCAGTGCCTGAAATCTTAAGATCTCATCCCGCTTAAGCACTTTGTTGAGTTTCGGTTCATAGGCAGAGGTGGTGAGGCTGACGATCCGTTTCTCCTCCGCCTTGGAGGGGTAGTCGATGAGGATATTGAACATAAAACGGTCAAGCTGGGCTTCAGGGAGAGGATAGGTACCTTCCTGCTCAATCGGATTCTGGGTGGCTAAGACAAAGAAAGGGAGAGGGAGATCCATGCTCCTTCCCGCTACAGTCACCCTCCGCTCCTGCATCGCCTCTAAGAGCGCAGCCTGGGTCTTGGGTGGGGTCCGGTTTATCTCATCGGCCAGGATGATGTTGGCAAAGATCGGACCGGGAACAAATCGGAAGTCTCTTTTCCCACCCGTCTTCTCCTCGAGAATCTCGGTCCCGGTTATATCTGAGGGCATGAGATCGGGGGTGAACTGGATCCGTTTAAAACTGAGATCGAGGATCTGGGCGAGGCAGTTGACGATCATAGTCTTGGCCAGACCAGGGA
This sequence comes from Caldifarciminota bacterium, assembly GCA_003645615.1. GTDB lineage: Bacteria > Hydrothermota > Tepidihabitantia > B36-G15 > B36-G15 > B36-G15. Next base: position 948 of record QNBE01000117.1, on the reverse strand, counting down.
CACCGATCAACAGGACATGACCATTGGCGAAGAGGGCAAGGAGGATCTCCTCAATCACCTTCTTCTGTCCAACAATAATCTTGCCCAGTTCGGACTCGATTGCCGATTTCGTCTCAGCCAGTCTTTCTATGAGCCGTTCGTCCTTTTTATCCATGAGTCGTGATTTGTGGATAACCGGGTAGAAAGTATCTTATCGGAACAGCCATAAATATTGAAAAATAGTGGGTTTTTCATCTTTCCACATTTTTTCCCGACTTTTCCACATTTTCCACCGGATGCCTCTGATAAAGCTCCCGCCGGTGGGCCTCAAGTAACCGTTCCTCTTTTCCCATAAAAGATGCCGCAGTTTCGAATTTATCGGGGATTTCGGCCAGCCATTTCTGCCAGTTAGGATCGCGGAGGAGATGGTGGTCGATGATCAACCGGTTGAGGAAATCGGAGTTAAGCAGGGCGGTGATGTTTTGGAGCGAAGCTTTCAGATCCTCAGGGAAGAATCGGTAGCCGAGCATCGAGGTGTTGGGGCCATCGAGATAGACGAGTTGTGGTGCCATCCCCATCACAAAGTCGAGATGCTCAGGCCGGACCAGTCCTTGGACATCAGAGGTGAAGAGGAATGTCTCATCGGCGATAACTGCCAGGGCAACTACAAAACCGAGCTTCTCGGTCCGACCGTGAGGAAGCGGGGGGGAGAAGATGATCCTGGTCTTACCGATCCGGAGTATCTTCCCCTCAGCGCTTTCTATCTTCTTTGCGATCGGGCTGATCTTCCTGATAAGATCAACTGCACGGAGCTTCTGATGGTAGTTGATATTCGACTCGCAGTCCTTGAGATAGACCTCCTTATCCTGATAGATCTCGGGCTCCTCCGGATTATGATGGTCTCGATGATAGTGGGTTACGACGATGATCTCGGCATCCATAGCCTTCCTCTTGATCATCTCCCAGCTC
>QNBE01000116.1 GCA_003645615.1 Caldifarciminota bacterium | reverse complement strand
TCCCGGAGGGTGAAGCTCGATCTCCCCGCCGGCATCTACTTCTTGAAGATCGAGACCGAAGCCGGACCCATTCATCAGAAGATCCTCATCCTGAAATAGCCTTCCGACACCTCGGGGGTGTAGAACCCGAGGTGTCAGCAAAAAATCTCGAAGATTCAAAAGCTTTTCATCATTTTAAAATTTTAAAAACTTCGAAACCCACGAGGTTGAGTAGATGAATCCAGCTCTTCCTTCCTCACATAACTGCCACCCCTGAATACCATCTTCCCACTCTCTTCTGCCGTTATCATTTAGTCAATTGACTAAATGATTAAGGAAAATCGACCCACTCTGAATTGAGTAGGCTCAGGAAGAGAAGATCTGACAATCACGAGTCGAAGGATTAAGTAAAGAATGCCCATTTTTCTTGATCTTCAATGGTCAAGTGATAGAATTAGTCAAGGAGGTATCATGGCTGATAAGGAGAAGATATGGAAGATAATAAAGGAGACCTATAAGCACACCTTTCTCGCTACCTGCGAGGAGGAAGAATGAGAATATCCGCCTCCATTTCGTTTCACAGCCCGATGTGACTGGAAAAACGATAGAAACTTTATCAACAAACAGAAGGTCTCCCCAAGAGATTGGATGAGAAATAACCTACTATATTGCGGTAATTGATAAAATTTTAAGCTCCATTGACTTTAACCATCGCCCGGGTATACTCAGATGTGGATCTGGAGCTCATCGAGCAAAAACTTTCGGTCGGTAAGGGAACGAGTCGATTCCTCTCCCAATGTTTCAGCGATCTTGAGGAGATGCGTCGCTATCTTGAACCTAAGATAACCGATCTCCATCCTCCCGAGCTCCTCCCCAATATCGATCATCTGACCGATCTCCTCCTTATCGCTATCGATCGGGGTGCAGGAGTTTTTGTCTGGGGACATGATGATATCGATGGCCATACTGCTACCGCACTCATGGTCAAAACCCTCCACCTCCTTAATGCTCGGGTTGGTTATCATATCCCGGATAAGCGAAAGGAGGGTTATACCATACCAGTGGAATGGATCTCAAGGCTGAAGGAAGAGGGCTTCACCACAATCGTTACCGTGGACTTCGGTTCGAGCTCCTCCCGGATCTTAGAGCGATGCCGTGAGCATGGGATCTCCCTCCTTGTCACCGATCACCATGAGGTTCTCTATCGGGATGGGGTCCAGGTCAACCCCAAATTTCCTGGCTCTCGGTATCCGGAGCGGGAACTGGCCGGGGTTGGTGTCAGTATGAAGGTCGCCCAACATCTTGCCACCAACATCCTTGGGATCTCCATCGAGGAGTTTTACGAACTTAACCCCGATTTCCTCATTCTGGGTCTACTCGGCTCAGTTGCTGATCGGATGCCGCTTTTTGGTGAGAGCCGAACCATCATCCTTTTGGGGCTCGAGGAATATCGGCGGTCGCCCTTAGGCTGGGTCAAGGCATTACATGATGAGGGTCCACCTGATTATAGTCAGATTATCTACCGGATCATACCGATTCTGGCCAGTGGTCGGGGAGATCAGGCGGTGGAATTCTACCTCTGTAATGATTATGATCGGGCACGAAGTTACATTACCGCCTTTAAGGAACAGCAACGAAACTGGCAGAATGGCTATTCCCGCCATCTCCCATCTGTCCTCCGCTCGGTTAAGGTCTATCCCAACTTCGCCTTAGCAGTTGTGCCCAACCTCCCCTTAGAGTTTCTTGGCTCTTTTGCCAACCGGTTGAAGGATGAATTTAAGCGCCCATCAATGGTGGTCACCCGCCGGAATGGGGAGTGGGTTGCCGAGCTGAGGGGGATCGGATCAGTAGATCTGGTGAAAGAGTTATCACCGCTGCGTGAGGAGCTTACCGACTTCGGTGGTCATCCTCTTGCCTGTGGCCTCTCCTTCCCGGATCAGCTCTTCGAAAGTGTTACCAGTAGAATCATCACCCTCTCCGATCGATTCCATGGAGCAACCAATCGACCTAAGGAGATCGAGCTACCGATATCAGCGATTGATGATTCTCTCCGTAAGATCTTCCCACTCAGTAGAGATTTCGTTTTCTTATCCCCCAAGACTTCGGTCGAGAGAGGGAAGGTGTCCAATCGGAGGGTGGTATGGAACACCTCTCCACCTGCAGATGGAATTTATGATCTCTATTATGTGCTCGATGAAGACCTCAACATCTATATTCGTGAGGTGAAATGCCCACGATAAATTATGGTGCCAAAGAGGTATCGATAAAGATCGTCTACTATGGACCTGGTCTATCCGGTAAGACGACCAATCTGAGATACATCTATACCCGACTCCCCCAGAAACATCGGGGCAAGATGGTGAGTCTGGCCACCGATCTGGATCAGACCCTCTTCTTCGATTTTCTCCCCCTCGATATCGGCAAGATCCGTGGCTTTACGGTCCGGTTTCATCTTTACACCGTCCCCGGTCAGGTCTACTATAATGTCACCCGCAAGCTTGTTCTGAGAAAGGTCGATGCCTTGGTCTTTGTTGCCGATTCTCAGAAAGAACGGTTGAATGAGAACTTGGAGAGCTTTGAAAATATGATTGAAAATCTGAAGGCCTATAATCTCACCCTTGATAAGATACCCTGTGTTATCCAGTATAATAAGAGAGACCTCCCCAATATTCTCCCGGTGGATCAGTTGAACCGTGCCCTTAATAAGAAGAAATTCCCCTATTTTCAGTCGATTGCCATCACCGGGTATGGGGTAATGGAAACTCTCAAAGAGATCTGTAAGCTTGCAATCCGAAGGGTCAAGGTATTTGTACCTTAACCCCTAAGTCTCTGAGTGCCTCAATCGCCTCACCAGCAATATAGAACGATCCGGTGATGAGAATGGTATCTTCGGGAGAAGCCAGATCCAGCGCTGTTGTAACTGCTTCACCCACCTTATCAATTATCCGGGCCGGGATCTTCCGGGCGAGGACAGCGGGTTCGGTCGCCCTGGGAAGGCTGGCTTTAGTAATAATCGTCTCGTAACTCCAGGGCAAGATCTTCTTCTTTAAGATCGACCAGTTCTTGCCCTTCGAGATCCCGAAGACAACGATAAGACGCCCGGAGACGATCTGAGGAAGAACCCGGGCCAGGGCATTAAAGGATTGAGGGTTATGGGCGGTATCGAGTATAACCCTGGGTTGGGAGTCGATCACCTCGATCCGGGCCGGAACACGAACTCTCCTCAAACCAGCCTGGATCGAGCGACGGTCAACTCCTAAGAGTCGGGCAGCAAAAAGGGCGGCCTTCAGGTTCTCGATCTGGTGGTAACCAATCAGAGGAAATTCACAGGTGAAGATCTCACCGTCTTCCTTGATGAGCAGGTGGGAGCCATGGAGATCCTGATTCAGAATCTCCACCCTCAGCTCATCTTCAACATAATAACAGCGCGATCCTCTCTCCTCTGCAATTTCGGTAATGATCCTATGCACCGATGGGAGCTGGCGGGCCAGTATGACCGGGGCCCGGTCGTGGATGATACCCGCCTTCTCCCGGGCGATCTGATCGAGATTTCGCCCCAGAAACCTCTCGTGGTCATGACCGATCCTGGTGATAATCGAAAGAATCGGCCGGTGGACATTGGTCGCATCCTTCCTCCCCCCCATCCCGACCTCAAAGATGGCATAATCTACCGCCTCATCGAGAAAATAGAGTGTGGCGATTGTAACCAGTGCCTCAAAATAAGATCTTATCCCCTGGGGTGATTTAATCCTCGCCACCACATCCTTGATATAGCGAGCAAAGGTCGCCTTGGGGATCTTCTTATTATTGATCCGAATCCTCTCCCGGACATCGATGAGGTGGGGGGAGTTAAATAGTCCCACTCTTTTACCAAAGGCGGAAAGGAGGGAGGAGAGGATCATACCGGTCGACCCCTTCCCTTTGGTTCCCGCAATCAGGATGACCGATCTCAGTCGCTGATGAGGAGACCCGATCCCGGCAAGGAACTGGCGGTAGTCATCAAGATTATAATCATAACCGGGCTTCTTTTCATAATTAAGCAGGGACTCCAGTCTCCGCACCGCGGCCTTAAATCGCATAAGCAATTCTAAGATCGAGTAAAAGCTTGTCAATAGCTCGACTTGACAGGGCTGAAGGTTGAGAATATCATCTACCATGGAGAAGGTAATCCGCCAGGCAAAGAAGGATCGGATCCAGTTCGTCGATCTCTGGTTCACCGATCTCTTTGGATCGGTCAAGAATGTTACCATATCGGTGAGAGAGTTAAGTAAGGCCCTGGCTGAGGGGATATGGTTTGATGGCTCATCGATCGAGGGGTTTGGCCGGATCTGTGAGAGCGATATGTATCTCGTTCCCGATCCCGATACCTATGCGGTCATCCCCTGGACCAGAGGCGAGACAAAGACGGCACGCCTCATCTGCGATGTCTATGCCCCCGATCATCGCCCCTTCTCCGGTGATCCAAGATCGATCCTCAAAAGGATAATCGCCAAGGCCAAAAGGTCTGGCTACGAGTATAAGGTTGGACCGGAGCTGGAATTCTTCATCTTCCACTACTCCGACGGTGCCATCCGTCCAACACCTTTCGATTCGGTCGGCTACTTCGATCTCGGTGGCGATCGCGCCCTTTCGATCCGGAAGGGGATCAGCACCATCCTCTCTCACTTCAACATCAATGCCGAGGCCAGTCATCATGAGGTTGCCCAGGGTCAGCACGAGCTCGACATTCAGTATGATAATGTCCTGAAGATTGCCGATGATATCATCACCGCCCGGATTGTGGTCAAGAAGGTTGCTGAGGAAAACAATCTTATCGCCACCTTCATGCCCAAGCCGATCTATGGTATAAATGGTAGCGGGATGCATGTCCATCAGTCCATATTCAGAAAGAGCAAGAACCTCTTCGCCAACCCAAAAGACAGATACGGCCTCTCCAATCTCGCCTATGCCTTTCTTGCCGGTCAGCTCAAGCATATCAAGGAGATGACCGTTATCCTTGCCCCATTGGTCAACTCCTACAAAAGGCTCGTTCCCGGCTACGAGGCCCCGGTCTATATCTGCTGGGGACAGATGAACCGGTCCGCTCTGGTCCGGATCCCGAAGATATCGAAGGGAAAGATCACATCGACCCGATTGGAGATCAGATGTCTTGACCCCTCAACCAACCCCTATCTTGCCTTCGCAGCGATGCTTGCCAGTGGCCTGGATGGAATCGAAAAGAAGCTTACGCCACCACCGCCGGTGGAGGAGTCGGTCTATGAATTTAAGGAGGCAGACTTCGAACGGCTCAAGATCGACTCTCTACCCGGTTCGCTCTGGGAATCCCTGGTCTACTTCCGGAAGAGCAAGATGATGAAAGAAGTCCTGGGGGATCACCTTTTCACCAAATATTACGAGATCAAGAAGCGGGAATGGGATGAGTATCGGCAGCAGGTGACCACCTGGGAGATTGAGAAGTATCTCCGCCTGTATTAAGACCAGACGCCCGGGATCTCCCTCCCACAGTAACTACATTTCCCTCCCTTTATCCGGTTGGATAGAATCTGATAGCCCCGCCGGTTGATTAGTACCCGACCACAGTTGGGGCAGTAGGTATCCTCAAACTCATTGTTCGGCACATTGCCCATATAAACAAATTTAAGCCCTTCACCTTTGGCGAGCTCCACCACCCTTCTTAAGGTCTCAACCGGAGTGGGGGTGAGCTGGGTCAGTCGATACATCGGATAGAAACGGGAGAAGTGGACCGGCGTTTCCGAACCTAAATTGTCGATGATCCAGCGAGAGAGATCGCGGATCTCATCATCACCATCGTTGAGCGTGGGAACGACGAGATTGGTCACCTCAAGATGGACCCCCTGCTTTCTCAAAGTCTTAAGGGTGTTGAGGACCGGCTTGAGACTTCCACCACAGATATCATTATAGAATTCCTCCCGGAAAGATTTCAGATCGATATTGGCTCCATCGAGATAATGACAGAGCTCCTTCAGCGGCTCTTCCCTTAAGAAACCGTTGGAATGGTAGATATTCCTTATCCCCCGCTTCTTGGCCAGGCGGGCGGTATCGAGCATGAACTCATAGAATATTGAGGGCTCGGTATAGGTATAGGCGATGGTATGGGATTTGAAGAGCGATCGTCTCCGAAGTGCAAGATCAACAATCTCCGATGGGGATGTCTTGATATTCACGGTATCTTCAGGCCGGGCCTGAGAGATCTCCCAGTTCTGGCAGTATTTGCAGGAGAAGTTGCAACCCGCCGTGGCAATCGAAAGGGCGGTGGTGCCGGGAAGGAAATGGAAGAGAGGTTTCTTCTCAATCGGATCGAGATGTACCGCACAGGGGTTACCATAGACGAGGGTAAAGTATCGACCATCACGATTCTCCCGGACCCGGCAGAGTCCCCTCCGACCCTTGGGGACGATACAACCGTGGGGACAGAGCTGGCACTGGACCTTGCCATCCTTCATCGATCTGTAATATCGTGCCTCTTTTCTCCCGATCAGGCCATACTCCTGACCCTTGAGGGTCGTTACCCCCAGTGAGGCCAAGGCAATACAGCTCTTGATGAAATCGCGCCGGTTGAGGCGCTCCGACCAGATCGGGGTCAACATCAAACCCTCCCATCTCTCAGTTTCTCGATCTCCTCCTTGAGCTGGCGGATAAATTTTTTTATCTCCTCCCGAATCCTGTCGGACACCTCTTCCCGGCTCCCGATCTTGATCTGGAAAGCCATCTTCTCACCCTCCCTCAGGACCTCAAATCTCAAAACCTCGTCTGGATTCCTCCTCACCAGGGGACGTAGATCACTCAGCTCGTAGATCTCCCGATCACCGACCCGGGTGATGATATCACCGATCTTAAGGCCGCCCATATCGGCCGGTGAATCTCCGATGATATCGGTGACGATCACACCATGATCGATGCCAAGGGCAATACGATAGGGCTTTCTCACCATCTCCGCCTTTATACCCAGCCACCCCACCTCGCTGTTGGTGATCAAAAGAAAGACAAAGATTCCGCCGATCATCGACACCTCCTATTAATTAGATTAAGCTACGGGTGATGATGGTTTAATCCCACCCCGCCGGGTGAGAGGAACCCCCTGTTTACAGAGTGGGCACTCATCGGGGTGGTAGTTCACCACCGGGGCACGATAGACGGCGTGATACTTAAATGGTGGCGGGGTTGTGCTACGATCAATCAGAACCCCGATCATCCCGACCAACCCTCCTTTTGCCTCTACCGCATCAATCGTCTCCTTCAGAGATTTCCCGGTGGTGAGGACATCATCAACC
>QNBE01000115.1 GCA_003645615.1 Caldifarciminota bacterium | reverse complement strand
GACTCCACCAATGTTGACTCAATCCTTCCGCTTTTAGAGTTACCGATTGAATTGAAGGAGGAGATTGAGGATGCTGTGAATATCGGTTTTGAGGTAAAAATCCCAAAAAGGGAGATTCAGTTTCTTGATTGGATAGGTGCCGGCTACATCATCCAGGACCCGGAAACCGGCACGGGTGCCTATAGGATCTCGGGAGGTTATGCTGGAGGAGGGAGTGGGAGTGGAATTGTTCCTAATACTGGAGTAAGGTTCTTTTTGTGGATGTTAAAAAGAGGTGCTACTGTGGCTCTGGGTTGCACCGCGGGGCTTGATGAAGAATCCGATCTTTTAGCAGAGTATGCGCGACGCAAACTTCTCCAAATGTATTATTTTGCTATAATCCGTGTTTTGAATACTATAAATGACCTCAAAAGATCACTGGTTCGCTATTACCAATTTGTATCTGTATATTTCTTTATCGGTCATACCATTCCAGATTTAAATGGAGAAAATCGGTTTCTACTCGCCAACGGAACAATACTTAACATAAATCAACTTAGGACCATAGTAAATGAAGTTCATCCAGAGCCTTTTAAATTTGTGTATATATTAGGATGTTATAGTGCCCAATCTAACATTTGGTACGAGCCAGATGGGGGCCTTTTAAATTGTTTTCCTTTAGAATGTGGTTTAGGTGTTGTAGGTGAGTGTCTTTATATTAAAGAAAGGCCTGACTGGGTAGAATTTAATGAAACCTTTTGGGATGAAGTGGTTTTAGGTAAAACTATTCAAGAAGCGGTTGATGCCGTAAAAGCACGTCCAGATTTCCCGCCGGGATGGAAGAATGCCTTTTATATCAAAGGGGATGGGAGCATCAGACTGTGGCCTTAAAATATACATTAGTCATTGCTATTCTTTTAGCATGCACCGAAACCGAGTTACCTGACCGAGAGATGACATATGAAGAGTATTATGCAAAGAAAGAAAAGCTGGATAGTTTAAATAAATATTTTGCCTCTCGAAATGATATGTTATGGAGAAAAGCCCTAAAATTAGGGAAAGAAATTACAAAATCGCCGATAAATAAAGACTACCATATGAAAAAAGGTGAATTAGATAGCATTTACGGTTGCATTAAATCGTTAACCGAGGAATGGAGTAAGAAGACGCAGCTGTTAGAAAAGGAAATTTCACCATTATTTGTCGAAATCCCTTCGAAGTTAAGAAATGAGGATCTGTATAATATTATGAATATGCCACCCTATCTCTCATCTAATAAATTTGGGATAAAAATATTGCATTACTTTCAGATATCAAGAGAAAATAGCTATTTATTGTTAATAATAGTCAATACCACTTTGGAAGAGAAGAATATAATTATTGGCAGATATTTAGAGAAATATATCAAAACCTTAGATTCAGGAGTCGTTGGACCACCAACTGAGTATATCTTGAAGGATCATCATGGATATACAATTGAACCATTGAATTGCACAATTATTAAATACCCATTTCGAAGAGAGGATTCTTATTATTCATTAATTGTATTTCTCGACCGGGGGAGATTTTATCATCAGTTGTATCACCTGGGATTTACAGGTAAACCTATTTACTTCCTCTGTCAAAGAGTCAAAAAAAATTTCCCCAATATTTTCCATCATTCTGCTAATATAATCTTTAGAGGTGTAGATGTGATAAAAACCATATCTGATCCTGTAGTTAAACCCGGGGAAGAAGTCGTGCTCACGTACTATTGGCTATCTTCTTCAATTAAGAAATCCTATACACATATTAAAGTGGAAGTCAAAACTCTGCCGGGGATAAAGATTTATAATCAGAACGGTTGGAAAATCGAATTTATAAAAAATAAGTTAATTTTGACCCGCCCTATTGATTCTTCGCACAAGCTTGACAGCCTGAAATTTTCCTTTAGAGCTCCTTATACCTTGCTCACATATAAAATTTATGATACCAAAGATTCACTCGTCTGCTTTAAATTTGCTTATGATCAGCAAGGCCACTGGATAACAAGTAACCAAACAGTTCCGATAATCGTTGCACCTTTATTCCGGACCTTGTCAATTAGTTTAATGTCTAAAAAGAACAAGAATTAAATTGCTTAAATTCTCTGTCTTTATCTTAGTTATCGGTGTTGTTGCATCTGGTAGTTCTTTTACTAAAGGCGGAAAGAAGGCGTCAGAAGAAAAAATGACTTTGATCCACGATGAACTCATTTCCTTATTTTGAGCAGATGGATCTATCAGATACCTTAGCCCCGGTGGTGATTGAGCCAGAATGGGCCGAACTATGTCTGCATGAGTTTGGTCTCGGCTACTTCTCGATGCTGGATGCCTCTGAAGAGATCTTCTCCGGCTTCTTAGACATCGTTCTCACCAAATACATAAGTGAGTGCTTGACCGCATTCAATACTCATGAGAGGAATCTTTTTTGGATGTTCGGGGCTTTTGAGTGTAATTAGTTATATCTTAAAACATTCATACCAACTGCAGATATGAATCATTGGGGAACCAAGATTTGATCCACTTTATGGCCCCAAGACCTTAAACTACTGAATCATAAGTATCGGGATTGGAGTCGGGGTTGGTAAACTGACTCGTTGACCAGATCGGAAAAAGGACTATAATCTGAAGCTACCCCGCTAGCTCAATTTGGCAGAGCAACGGATTCTTAATCCGTGGGTTGCAGGTTCAAGTCCTGCGCGGGGTATTCTAAGTATGGCCCGCCTTTACGAGTATCAGGGCAAAGCGATCCTTGCCCGCTACGGGATTAAGATTCCAAGAGGGAAGGTGATTGATACCCGCAACGAGTTGGTTGATCTCCTTGGTGAGATCGGCCTTCCGGTTGTGCTCAAAGGTCAGCTCTGGATTACCGGCCGGAAGGAGAAAGGGGCGATCCGTTTTGCCGACACTCAGGGTGAGGCCGAGGCTGCCCTCAGCGACCTCCTCCAGATGACCATCGGTAAGTTCCGGATCGAAAAGGTCCTGGTTGAGGAGAGGATTGATGTTGAGCGGGAATGCTTTGCCGGGATCGTTATCGATGATGAGAAGAAATCGCCAGTGCTCATCTTTTCTCCGGAAGGTGGGAGTGGAGTCGAAGCCAAGGGCGGGGTGAGCCGGGTGATCGATCCCCTTAAAGGTCTGGCCCGGTATGAGGTGGTGGAGCTGATAAAATCGGCCGGTATCACCGGCCGTAGCCTTACCAGCCTCTCCGGTCTCATCCATAAGCTCTATTCCATTATGAGGGAATATGATGCCCGGGCGATCGAGGTCAATCCGATTGCTCTCACTAAGAGGGGAGATGCGATCGCCCTTGACTGCCACATCACCATCGATGACTATGCGGTCTATCGCCATCCCGATCTCGGGATTGAGGTGGCCCGGGAGTTTGATCGGCCACCGACCGAACTGGAGCGGATCGCCTATAAGGTTGAGGCCAAGGATTATCGGGGAACCTTCTACTTCTTCCAGATCGTCGATCAGATCCCAGCGGATGGACGCCATATCGGCTTCCATGGGGCTGGTGGTGGCGGTTCGATGTTCTCAATGGATGCCTTGGTTAAGGAGGGCTACCAGATCGCCAACTTCTGTGATACCAGCGGTAATCCACCCGCCTCAAAGGTCTACCGGGCAGCCAAGATCATCCTCTCCCAGCCCAACATTGCGGGCTATTTTGCCTCCGGTTCCGGAGTTGCCTCTCAGGAACAGATCCAGTCGGCCCGGGGGCTGGTCAAGGCCTTCCTTGAGGAGGGGCTTGAGATCCCGGCGGTGATCCGACTGGGTGGCAATATGGAGGAGGAGGCGATCAGGATCCTGAAGGAGTCGCTCTCCGGGATACCGGCTGAGGTCGAGGGCTATGGCAAGGATGATCCCCCGGAATTCTGCGCCCAGCGGCTCAAGGCCCTGATCCGTCCCGGCCTCTTCCATAAAATCCGCCCCTTCTCCCTGCCAGAGCCATTCCCCTACGGGTTCGAGACCTTCTCCGGAATCCTATCGATCAATCATGACCTCTGCCGTAATTGTGATCACAAGGGATGTATTGAGAGTTGCCGTTATGGGATTCTTAAACTTGAAGACGGTGTTCCGGTTCTTGCCCTCGATCCCGAGCTGGTGAAGAAGGGTCGGTGCATCGAGTGTCTGGCCTGTGAGCAGTTCTGCCACTTTAAGGGAAAGAAGGCAATCCGGATCATCCTCCCCATCCCGGGCCTCTCAGAATATCGGGAGCGGTTGATCGATGGCAATACTGATTGATCAAAAGAAGAAGGTTCTGATTCAGGGGATAACCGGAAGGGAGGGGAGGGCAAGGACAAGGTTGATGCTCGACTACGGGACTAAGGTGATCGGCGGGGTCACCCCTGGCCATGGCGGTGAGGAGGTCTTTGGACTTCCGGTCTATGATACGGTTAAGGAGGCGGTCGAGGCCCACGGGACGATCGATGTCTCGGTCCTGTTTGTTCCCGGACCATTTGTTAGAGATGCGGCAATTGAGGCGATCGAGAACGGGATCAAATTACTTGTGATCATCCCGGATCGGGTCCCGATCCATGATACCCTGACCATTGTTGCCCTTGCCCGGAGAAAGGGGGCATCCTTTATCGGTCCCAATACCCTCGGGGTCATCTCGCCCCATCGGGCGGTCCTGGGGATGATCGGAGGGAGGATCGAGACCGCCCGGGAGTGGTTCCGGCCTGGTGATATCGGGGTTATCTCCCGATCGGGAGGGATGACCACCTCCCTCTCCTATTATCTGACCCGGGCGGGTCTGGGCCAGTCGACCGCGGTCCATATCGGTGGTGATGCGGTGGTGGGGGAGACGATCCCCGAGATCGCACTCAGGTTTGAGGCCGATCCCCAGACCAGGCTGATGGTGATCTTTGGTGAGATCGGCACCACCCAGGAGGAGAATCTGGCCCAGGCGATTCGGGCCGGGAAGATCACCAAGCCCATCGTTGCCTATATCGGGGGAAGGGGGGCAAAGGCCGGGACCAGATTCTCCCATGCCGGAGCAATCATTGAAGGCGGCCGTGGTGGTTATGAATCGAAGGTGGCCGCACTGAGGTCGGCCGGGGTCCATGTTGCCCAGACCATAACCGAGCTGGTGGAGACCGCAAGGAGGATCCATGGGATGGAAGTCGGCAATAACCAGGGTTGAACCGGGCCGGATTCTGATCCGGGGTTATCCCGTTGAGGAGTTGATCGGTAAAAGGAGCTATGGCGAGGTCCTGTTTCTGCTCATCAAAGGGAGGATGCCCTCTCCAGCAGAGGCGAAGATCCTGGAAGCGATCATCGTCTCCTCCTGTGATCATGGTGTCACCCCACCATCAACCCTTACCGCCCGCACCCTCGCCTCAACCGGTAATGAGCTGAATGCTGCCTTGGCTGGAGGGGTTCTGGCAATCTCTAAGTATCATGGTGGTGCGATTGAAGGCTGTATGCATGTGCTCAAGGAGGGGGTGGAAGTGGGGCTCTCTCCCGAGGAGCTGGTCAAAAGGAAGAGGGAGAAGAAAGAGCGGATCCCGGGCTTTGGCCACCGGATCCATCGCCAGGATCCAAGATCGGTCCGTCTCTTCCAGCTTGCCCGGGAGCTCGGATTCTGGGGAAGATATACCGAGTATGCACTCGGGATTGAGGCCGCCCTTAAGGAGGTGACCGGTAAGGATCTCCCGATCAATGTTGATGGTGCGATCGGGGCCCTCCTCTGTGAGCTCGAGATCCCCTCCTATCTTGCCAATGGCCTGTTCATCATCTCAAGACTGGCCGGGATGCTGGCCCATATCGATGAGGAGAAGCGGCGGGAGAGGCCGATGAGGTTTATCGATCCCCGGGAGTGCGAATACGATGGCAAGGATTGAGGCACTGGTGCCAGCGGCAGGAAGCGGGGAGAGGTTTGGTGGCTTCAAACAGTTCTATGAGATCAAGGGGCTCCCGATTCTCATCCATACTCTGAAGCAGATCGATGGTATCGATGCGATCAACCGGGTGGTGGTCGTTGCTCCTCCAGGGGAGAGGAGTAGGGTGGAAAGGCTTATTGACCGCTTCGGGATAAGGAAGGTGAAGGCGGTGGTGAAAGGGGGGAGGCGGAGGATCGATTCGGTCCGGGCCGGACTGGCCGAGATCCGGGCCCGGATGGTTATCATCCACGATGCGGTGAGGCCTCTGGCCTCAAAAAGGCTCTTTAAGAGAGTGATCCGGAGGATGGCCACCGACCCAGCGGTCATCCCGATCCTGCCGGTAAGGGATACGATCAAGGAGGTGAGGCGGGGATGGGTGATCCGGACCCTGCCCAGGGAGGGGTTATTTCTCGTCCAGACCCCTCAGGGTTTCTGGACCAAGGTGCTGAGAGAGGCGCTGAGGAGGGCACCCGATATTGACTATACCGATGAAGCGGCGGTCTTGGAGTCGACCGGGGTGGGGGTGAGAACGGTTGCTGGTGAGCTGGCCAACCTCAAGGTTACCGAGCAGAAGGATATCCAGTTACTCCTGAGGCTCTTATGAGAAAGATCCTCTTGGTTGGTTCAACCGGCTCGATCGGCCGGGCAACGATCGAGGTGATCAATCGCCATCCTGATCAGCTCTCTCTGGTCGCGATCTGTGCCCGGGGCTATTCTGAGACCCTGCTCGATCAGATCCAGAATCTTAAGCCCCGGTATACGATCATCACCGATCCTACTGCCCGGAGTCGACTCCAGGCCGAGGGGCTCGATATCAGGGACTCAGGTCTCCTCTTCGAGTTGATCCGATCCGAGCGGGTGGATACCCTGGTCTTTGCCAAATCTGGTATCGGCCTGGTGGAACTGATCATTGAGGCGATCCGGAATAAGAAGAGGGTCTGCTTAGCAACAAAAGAGGTTATTGTCAGCTTTGGCGAGTTGATCAATCATGAACTGGAAAAACACCAGGGGAGTCTTCTTCCGATCGACTCCGAGCATGTTGCCATCCACCAGTGTCTCGATCGGAGGAGGGTGGCCGATGTTAGGAGGGTGATCCTGACCGCATCCGGTGGTCCATTCCATGACCGTGAGGACCTCTCCCAGGTAACGGTGGCCGAGGCGCTGAGACATCCGGTCTGGCCGATGGGGAAGAAGATCACCATCGATTCGGCGACAATGATGAATAAAGGCTTGGAGATGATTGAGGCCCACTACCTATTCCGCATCCCGGAGGATCGGATCGAGGTCCTGATCCATCCAGAGTGTATCATCCACTCCCTTGTCGAATTCCATGACTCCTCTATTCTGGCCCAGCTCTCCCATCCGGATATGAGACTGCCAATCCAGTATGCCCTCCTCTATCCAGAACGCTTCCCCTCCTTGGTCGGCCCGCTCGATCTTGCCG